>NZ_JBITDJ010000001.1:203909-679753 GCF_044454085.1 Streptomyces sp. NPDC051569 | reverse complement strand
TGCAACGTCGCCCCGATATCGGACGTACGCGTCGTCGTCATCGACTGCACCGAAACCGGCGCATCCCCACCGACCGCCACCGACCCGACCTGGATCTGACGGCTGACCCTTCGTTCGGCGAGCTTCGTCGGAACAGAGGGCATTCCGAGAGAAATTGCAGTCATCTGGTGTGCAACCCCAAGGTGTGGATCAAGGTCCCGAGATCGGCGGGCTCCAGCCCCTGAGATTACGCCACCGCGCACGGCCCGGGCACATCCATGCGAAGAATCGACGCAAAAGTAAGCGGCCGGACACGAAACGTGTCCGGCCGCAGCGAAACGGACGAAGTCAGGCGGGCGCGATCAGCTGATCTTGACGGGGTTGACAATGTCGGCGACCAGGACGAGCAGCGTGAAGCAGATGAAGACCCCGGCGACGACATAGGCGACGGGCATCAGCTTGGCCACATCGAACGGGCCCGGGTCGGGCCGCTTGAAGACCCGCGCGAGCTTGCGCCGCACGGCCTCCCACAGCGCGCCCGCGATGTGTCCGCCGTCGAGGGGCAGCAGCGGCAGCATGTTGAAGAGGAACAGTGAGAGATTGAAGCCCGCGACCAGGTACAGCATCATCGCGATCACGTTCTGCGCCGGAGCGTTGAGATTCATCACCTCGCCCCCGATGCGGGCCGCGCCGACCACGCCGACCGGTGAGTCGTCCTTGCGCGGTCCGTCCCCGAAGGCCGCGCTCCAGAGGTCGGGGATCTTGGACGGGAGGGCGACGATCGACTCGACGCCGTCCCCGATCATGTTCCCCATCCGGTCGACGGACTGCGGGAAGGTGAGCGGGACGATCTCGGTGGAGGCGGCGAATCCGAGATAGCCGGCGGGGACGTACTTGTCCGGGACGACCTGCCCGTCCGCGTCCTTCTCGGCGACCATGTTCTTGGCGAGCGTGGCGTGCAGGACCTTCTCCGCACCGTCCCGTCGCACGGTGATGGTGGCGGGGCCGATCGTCTCGCGGATCAGGCCGGAGAGCGTGTTCCAGTCCTGGACGCGCTTCCCGTCGAAGGCGACGATCTTGTCACCCTTCCGCAGACCGGCGGCCTGGGCGGGCGAGACGGCGTCGCTCTTCTCACAGGTGTCCCGCTTCTCGCTCTGGGCGATGACGCACTTCTGGACACCGGCGACCTTGGTGGTCTGGGTCTCGAAGCCGAAGCTCATCGCGAGGCCGATGAAGATCACGACCGCGAGGATCAGGTTCATGAACGGACCCGCGAACATCACGATCATGCGCTTCCACGGGGCACGCGTGTAGAACAGGCGCGTCTCGTCGCCGGGCTGCATCTCCTCGATGGCGGCCGAGCGCGCGTCCTCGACCATGCTTCGCCACGGCGAGGTCGAGCGGGCCTCGATCCGGCCGTCCGCGCCCGGCGGGAACATGCCGATCATGCGGATGTAGCCGCCGAGCGGGAGCGCCTTGATCCCGTACTCGGTGTCGCCCTTCTTGCGCGACCAGATGGTCGGCCCGAAACCGACCATGTACTGCGGCACCCGGATGCCGAACAGCTTGGCCGTCGACAGGTGCCCCAGCTCGTGCCAGGCGATGGAGATGAGCAGACCCACGGCGAAGATCGCGATGCCGAGGATCGTCAACAGAACCGTCATGCGCGAGCCTCCGCGGGCTGTCCTTCGCTGAATTTCTCTGCCATGTCACGGGCCCGGGCGCGTGCCCAGGTCTCCGCTTCCAAGACGTCCGACACGGTGAGAGAGGTTCCCGTACGGGGGTGACCATGCTCCGCGACGACCTGGGTGACGGTGTCCATGATGCCGTTGAACGGCAGCCGGCCGGCCAGGAACGCGTCCACGCACTCCTCGTTGGCCGCGTTGAACACCGCCGGGGCGGTACCGCCCAGCGTTCCGACGTGCCGGGCCAGCGCCACGGAGGGGAAGGCGTCACCGTCGAGCGGGAAGAACTCCCACGTCGACGCCTTGGTCCAGTCGAAGGCGGGGGCGGCGTCCGGCACCCGCTGCGGCCAGCCGAGGCCGATGGCGATCGGCCCGCGCATGTCGGGCGGGGTCGCCTGGGCGAGCGTCGAACCGTCGCTGAATTCCACCATCGAGTGAACGTACGACTGAGGGTGGACGACCACCTCGATGCGGTCGAACGGGATGTCGTACAGCAGATGGGCCTCGATCACTTCGAGCCCCTTGTTGACGAGGGTCGCGGAGTTGACCGTGATCACGGGGCCCATCGCCCAGGTGGGATGCGCCAGCGCGTCCTGGGGGGTGACACCCGCCAGCTCGGCCCGCGTACGGCCCCGGAAGGGTCCGCCCGAGGCCGTCACCACGAGCTTGCGCACATCGGCGCGGGTCCCGGCGGCCAGCGCCTGGAAGAGCGCGGCGTGCTCGGAGTCGACGGGGATGATCTGACCGGGCTTGGCGATCCCCTTGACCAGCGGGCCGCCGACGATCAGCGATTCCTTGTTGGCGAGGGCGAGTGTCCGGCCCGCTTCGAGGGCGGCGAGCGTGGGAGCGAGCCCGATGGAGCCGGTGATGCCGTTGAGCACGGTGTGGCAGTCGGAGGCGGCGAGTTCGGTGGCGGCGTCCGGGCCGGCGAGGATCTCGGGGAGCGGCTCACCCGTCCCGTACCGCGCGCCGAGCGCTTCCCGGAGCGCGGGTACGACGTCCTCGCGCGCGACCCCGACGGTGCGGACCCGTAGCCGGTGCGCCTGCTCGGCGAGCAGCGCCACCCGGCCGCCGGCGGCGGAGAGGGCGGTGACACGGAAGCGATCGGGGTTGCGCAGGACCAGGTCGATGGCCTGCGTGCCGATGGATCCGGTGGAGCCGAGGACGACGATGTCCCGGCGGCCTTCGGACGGATCGAAGGCGATGTGCGGATCGGCGAGAGGGGCTGGGCTGTCGCTCATGGGCCCCATTCTTGCCCCATCGCCGCGCCGGGAGGACAGCGCGCCCCCCGCACGGGCGCCCGCGCGGCTGTCTTGCGTGGTCAGCAGTGCGTGGCGACGCCGAACTTTTCACGGGGGCACGGGAACACAGGGGCACGGGGCCGCAGGGGGCACGGGGCACGGAAGGGCACGGGGCACGGAAGGGCCGGGCCGCGTCCGGGGTGCGGACACGGCCCGGCCGTCACGTCGCGGCGCGGGCCGTCAGGTCACCGCGTCAGCGGATCGGGCGGTGCACGTTCTCGCGCTCGGACGGGCCCGGGGTCGCGTCGGCGATCCAGGGGCCCTCCCCGCTCGGGTCGACGACACCGTCCTCCAGCCAGGTGTACGTACCGGACAGGACGCCGTCGACGACCTTGCGGTCCAGGTCGTCGGTGTTGGACCACAGCCGCGTGAAGAGCTCCTCGACGCGGATACGGGCCTGCCGGCAGAAGACATCGGCCAGCTGGTAGGCCTCGCGGCCGTGGTCCCCGTTCGTCCGCAGCAGTTCGGCCCGGACACACGCCGCGCTCATCGCGAACAGCTCCGCGCCGATGTCGACGATCCGGCCGAGGAAGCCCTGCTTGGTCTCCATCCGGCCCTGCCAGCGCGACATGGCGTAGAAGGTGGAGCGGGCCAGCTTGCGGGAAGCACGCTCGACGTACCGCAGATGGGAGGCCAGGTCGGCGTGGCCCGCCGGGTGGAACTCACCGTACGCATGGGGAAGTTGGCCCGTCCCCGTGACCAGTTTGGGCAGCCAGCGCGCGTAGAACCCACCCGCCCGCGCGCCCGCTTTCGCCTTGTCCGACAGGGATGCGTCCGGATCGATGATGTCGCCGGCCACCGCGAGATGGGCGTCGACCGCCTCGCGGGCGATCAGCAGGTGCATGATCTCCGTGGAGCCCTCGAAGATCCGGTTGATCCGCATGTCGCGGAGCATCTGCTCGGCGGGTACGGCGCGTTCGCCGCGGGCCGCCAGGGATTCCGCCGTCTCGAAGCCGCGGCCGCCGCGGATCTGGACGAGTTCGTCGGCCATCCGCCAGCCCATCTCGGAGCCGTACAGCTTGGCCAGGGCCGCCTCGATGCGGATGTCGTTGCGGTCCTCGTCGGCCATCTGCGAGGACAGGTCCACGACCGCCTCCAGCGCGAAGGTGGTCGCGGCGATGAAGGAGATCTTCTCGCCGACCGCCTCGTGGCGGGCGACGGGCTTGCCCCACTGCTCGCGAGCGGCCGACCATTCGCGGGCGATCTTCAGGCACCACTTGCCCGCGCCCACGCACATCGCCGGCAGGGAGAGCCGGCCGGTGTTGAGGGTCGTGAGGGCGATCTTGAGGCCGGCACCCTCGGGGCCGATGCGGTTCGCGGCGGGGACGCGCACCTGGTGGAAGCGGGTCACCCCGTTCTCCAGCCCACGCAGGCCCATGAAGGCGTTGCGGTTCTCGACGGTGATCCCCGGCGAGCCGGCCTCGACGACGAACGCCGTGATGCCGCCCTTGGTCCCCTCCGACTTCGGGACCCGGGCCATCACCACGAGCAGGTCGGCGACGACGCCGTTGGTCGTCCAGAGCTTCACCCCGTCGAGGAGGTAGTCGTCGCCGTCCCGCACGGCCGTGGTCGCCAGCCGGGCGGGGTCGGAGCCCACGTCCGGCTCGGTGAGCAGGAAGGCCGAGATGTCGGTACGGGCCAGGCGCGGCAGGAAGGTGTCCTTCTGCTCCTGGGTGCCGAAGAGTTTCAGCGGCTGCGGTACGCCGATCGACTGATGGGCGGAGAGCAGCGCGCCGATCGCGGGGTTCGCGGAGCCGACGAGCGCGAGGGCCTTGTTGTAGTACACCTGGGTGAGGCCGAGGCCGCCGTATTTCGTGTCGATCTTCATGCCGAGCGCGCCGAGTTCCTTGAGGCCGTTGATCACCTCGTCGGGGATCCTGGCCTCGCGCTCGATCAGCGCGCCGTCGATCTGCGTCTCGCAGAAGGCGCGCAGCTTCGCGAGGAACTCCTCGCCCCGCCTGACGTCCTCGGACGCGGGCAGCGGGTGCGGATGGATGAGGTCGAGCCGGAAGCGCCCGAGGAACATCTCCTTGGCGAAGCTCGGCTTGCGCCAGCCCTGCTCACGGGCGGCCTCGGCCACCTGGCGGGCTTCCCGCTCGGTGACTTTGGGCCTGCCCTGAGGTTCCTGCGGTGCGGATGCTGCTGAGGGGGCGGATGGGGCGGACATGAGGAACTCACCTCGCCGCGGAGTCGGGTTATGTGAAGTGTTTACCGGCCGGTCTACTCGTCCGTATCTACCCGATTCCCGCCGACCGCACCAGTGGTGGGCCGGCCCACCACTTTCCCGTACGACAAACGGCCGGAGTCCCGTGAGGTGCGGGGACTCCGGCCGTGGGTGATCGTGTACGGGACCTACAGGGCGAGGCCGGTGAGCACCATGACGCGCTCGTAGGTGTAGTCCTCCATCGCGAAGCGCACGCCCTCACGGCCCACGCCGGACTGCTTGGCACCGCCGTACGGCATCTGGTCGGCGCGGTACGAGGGGACGTCGCCGATGATCACGCCGCCGACCTCCAGGGCGCGGTGGGCACGGAACGCTGCCTGCAGGTCGTGGGTGAAGACACCCGCCTGGAGGCCGTACCTGGAGTCGTTCACGGCGGCGAACGCCTCGGTCTCGCTCTCGATCCGGGTGAGCGTGAGGACCGGGCCGAAGACCTCCTCGCAGGAGATCGTGGTGTCCGCGGGGACCTCGGAGAGCACGGTGGGCGCGTACGTGGCGCCGTCGCGCTTGCCGCCCGTGAGCAGCTGGGCGCCGGCCCGGACGGCCTCGTCGACCCACGACTCCACCCGCTTGGCCGCGTCCTCGCTGACGAGCGGGCCCACGTCGGTGGCGTCGTCGCCGGGGTCGCCGGTGACCTGTGCCTCGACCGCGGCGACGATCTTGGGCACCAGGCGTTCGTACACCGAGGCGTCCGCGATCACGCGCTGCACGGAGATGCAGGACTGGCCGGCCTGGTAGTTCGAGAAGGTGGCGATCCGGGTCGCGGCCTGGTCCAGGTCCTGCTCGCTCGCCCAGTCGGAGAGGACGACGGCCGCGCCGTTGCCGCCGAGTTCGAGCGTGCAGTGCTTGCGCGGGACCGAATCCATGATCGCGTAGCCGACCGTGTCGGAGCCGGTGAAGGAGATCACCGGCAGCCGCTCGTCCTGGACGAGGGCGGGCATCCGGTCGTTCGGCACGGGCAGTACGGACCAGGAACCGGCCGGCAGGTCCGTCTCGGCCAGCAGCTCGCCGAGGAGCAGCCCGGAGAGCGGGGTCGCCGGGGCGGGCTTCAGGATGATCGGGGCGCCGACGGCGATGGCCGGGGCGATCTTGTGCGCGCACAGGTTCAGCGGGAAGTTGAACGGCGCGATACCGAGGACGGCGCCGCGCGGGAAGCGGCGGGTCAGGGCGAGACGCCCGGCGCCACCGGCGTCGGTGTCGAGGCGCTGGGCCTCACCCCCGTTGAAGCGGCGGGCCTCCTCGGCGGCGAAGCGGAACACGGAGACGGCGCGGCCGACCTCACCGCGGGCCCACTTGACGGGCTTGCCGTTCTCGGCGGAGATCAACCGGGCGATCTCCTCGGTGCGCTCGACGAGCCTGCGCGAGACGTGGTCGAGTGCGGCGGCCCGTACGTGCGCGGGCGTCGCGGCGAACTCGTCCACAACGGCGTGTGCGGCGGAGACGGCCTCCTCGACCTGCTCGTCGGTCGGCACGGAGACGGTGCCGACGAGCCGGCCGTTCCAGGGGGAGGTGACGTCGAAGGTCTTCTCGCCGGTGGCCTGGCGGCCGGCGAGCCAGAAGGCGTGGGTGGAAGTCATTGCGAGTCCCGGCCCTTCCGCTTAGTCGGGGTGTGTGGGTCCACGGTAGGGGCCCGGGGGCGGAGGGTCGCTTGTCCGGGGTGGAGTGGTGGGCCAGGACCGGTGCGCCGCTTTGTCGTGTGCGGGCAGGGCTCTCCCCACGTCACACCGGCGGCCGCGTCGTCTTCAGGGCCAGCCACAGCTCCATCCGGACATCCGCGTCGTCCAGCGAGCGGCCCAGGATCTCCTCCACCCGGCGCATGCGGTAGCGGAGCGTGTGGCGGTGGACGCCGAGGTCCGCCGCCGCCGCGTCCCACTGGCCGTGGCGCGAGAGCCAGGCCCGCAGGGACGCCACCAGGTCTCCCCGGCCCTTCGCGTCGTGTTCGTACAGCGCCCGCAGCGTCCCGTCCGCGAAGGCGCGCACCGCGTCGTCGGCCAGCAGCGGGAGGATCGAGCCCGCCGCGAGATCCTCGTGCTCGACGAGCGCGCGGCCCCGCCGGCGTGCCACCGACAGTGCCTGCTCGGCCTGTTTGTACGCGCCGGCCGCCGCGATCGGCCCGGTCGGCGCGGAGAGCCCGACGACCACCCCGGCCTCCTCCGCCTCCCGCTCCGCGTACGTCCCGGCCGCCGTGACCACCGCGCCACCGTCCACGGCGAGCACCGCGAGCCGTTCGTCACCGTCCGGTACGGTCAGCGACGCTTCCCCCGCCCGCGCGGCCGCCGCTTCCAGTTCCTCGGTCAGCACCTGCAGCGGGCTGTCGGCCGCGCCGTCGGACGAGGACGCCGGCGCGGAGTCGGCCGATTCGGCGATCAGCAGCCGGAACGGCGCGTCGAGCAGGCCCCCGTACAGATCACCCGCCACCCCCCGCGCGTGGTCCGGCTGCCCGGACAGCAGCATCCGCAGCACCGCCGCGCCCAGCCGCTGCTCGGCGTCCTGGAGTGCGCGGGAGCGCTCCGTCGTCAGCGTCAGCAGGGCGATCGCCGAGTGGACGGCGTACCGCTCGGCGGTGCCCAGCGCCGCCCCCGTACCGACCGCCAGCGCGCCCCGCACCCGCCTCCCGGTGCCCAGGGACTGGAGTTCGACGCGCTCGTCCACGTCGCCGACGACCGCGCTGGCGGGCGCCGGGCGCTCGCGGAGCCGTTCGACGTCGGCGGTCAGCCGGGCGGCCCGCCGGGCCGCCCATTCGGGAGCGGCGGCGACGACCGCGCCGGTCGCGTCGTAGAGCGCGGCCCAGCCGTCGACGTGCGCCGCGAGGCGGGTCAGCAGCGCCGCGGGCCCTTCGGCGAGCGCGGCGCGGGTCAGTTCCCGCTGGGCCTCGAAGCCGGCCGTCACGGCCCGGTACTGATCCGCCGCGATGGCCGCCGACACGGCCTTGCTGATCGCGAGGAACGGCGTACGGCGCGGTACCGCCAGCAGCGGCAGCCCCTCTTCCCGGGCCGCGTCGACGAGCGCGTCCGGGATGTCCTCGTAGTGCACCCCGATGGCGAAGCCGAGCCCGGCGACCCCGGCGCCCACCAGCCGCCGTACGTAGCGCCGCATCGCGTCGGGATCCTCGGCGTCCAGCGTGGTGGCGGTGACGAGGAGCAGTTCGCCGCCCTCCATGTACGGAACGGGGTCGGCGAGTTCGCTGGCGTGGGCCCAGCGCACCGGTGTCCGGAGCCGGTCCTCCCCCGCGCGCACCGTCAGGTTGAGCGCCGAGTGCTGGATGAGCGAGGCGAGGGTGGGAGGCATGGGGGAACCGTAGGGCCTTCGGCGGTGGTCGTGCGGAACGGTGGGCGATGACGCCGTCCCGTATGAACGGCGTATCCCAATTCTGCCATCTTGTACGAGCGGAACGCGGTGCCCGGCTCAGTTCCGCAGATCCACCAGCAGCGGCGGCGCGTGCTCGCCGCCCACCGTCCGCAGCGACAGCACCGCGTGCTCGGCCGGCACGGTGTGCGCCAGGTCGGACGCCGACCAGCGCTCCCGCTCGACCTTCCGTACGGTCACCGCGTCCGTCGTCACGGCCTTGCCGGTCACCAGCTTCCGGAACGAGTGGATCGCCCGGGTCAGCGGCTGGTCCGCGAAGACCGTGCGCTGGGTGACGTCCCGGGTCTCCACCCACTCCGTGCCCCACGCCTCCGCGAAGCGCTTTCCGTCCCAGGTGGTGATCCCGGAGAACGCCATCCGGCAGCCGACGGCCCCGAGCAGCGCGGTGTGCAGCGCCTCCGGCACGTCGTCGAGCGTGCGCAGGGTCAGGACGGCGCCCGCGTTCACCGAGCGCAGCCGTTGCACGCCGCGCAGCGTCTCGGCGGTGAGGGTGCGGGTCGCGTCGTCCAGCACCAGACAGGCGAAGAGCGAGCGGTCGGAGCGGACCGCCGCGTTGGCGGTGAACTGGGCGAGGACGAGTCGCGCCAGCAGCCGCGACGCCTCGGCGTGGCCGCGCTCGGGCAGGTCGATACGGACCCGCAGCGGGTGCTCCAGCGCGCGGAGCGAGAACGGCCGGGTCCTGCCGGTGGTGTCGAAGAAGCCGGCGAAGGCAGGCCGGTCGAGCAGCGCGACCCGGTCGGCGAGGGCGCGGCCCGGGTCTCCGGGCGCACCCGACTGCCGGGCCCGGGCGTCCAGCTCGCGGCGCATGGCGTGGTGGCCGTCGGTGTCCAGGGAGTCCCGCAGGGCGGCCAGCGCGGCGAGCTCCCCGTCGAGGAGTTCCCGCAGCTCGGGGACGGCGGGCAGCCGGCCGTGCGCGGCCCGGAACGGGCCGAGGAGCTGGGCGAGCGCGGTGGTGGCGCGCCGGCCGTCGGTGTCGGCGAGGTCGCCGACGAGCCCTTCCGCGAGGACGGCGGCGGCCTCGTCGGGGTCGGTCGTGCCGCCGTACAGGTCAAGGTCGTAGACCGACGCGGGGTCGCCGATCCGGACCACGACGTCGTAGGCGTCGTCGGGGCCGAGCTGGGTGCCGGCGGCGCAGACGGCGATGACGGCGGCCTGTCCGGCGAGCGCCTGGAGCGCGAGTGATTCGACGACCGGCCGGACCAGGGCGCGTGTCTTGCCCGCCCCGGGCGGGCCGACGGCCAGCAGCGAGGTCCCGAGCAGCGCCGGGTCGAGGGCGACGCCGGTGCCGCGCCGGGGGTACGGGTTGCGTTCCCCGTCCAGGACCGTGCCGAGCCTGACCTGCCGCCCGTACAGGTCGTGCCGGGCCGCGCGCACGGGCAGGTCACGCTTGCCGGAGGGGTGGACGCAGGCGGCGGCGCCCCGGCCCCGGACCGCCTCGGTGAAGGCGGTGAGCCGGGAGGGATCGGCCCGTACGGAGTGCCAGGCACGGCGGATCCGGGCGTAGTCGACGTCGTTCATCCGCCCGTCGCGCACCTCGGCCGCGAGCCGCGCCGCGAGCTCACCCTGACCGGCGGCCCGCAGCTCCGGCCACTCGGCGGGGTCGTGCTCGGGCGCCAGGGGCGCGGGGGCGGGCGGGGCGGGGGCGCCGCCGGGGCGGTAGCCGCGTACGCGCCGGGCCAGCTCGGCCCAGCGGCCGAGCCGGCCGAAGACGACCAGCAGGACCACGACGACCAGCGCGTAGTAGACGTACGCGGCGACGACGGACGCCATCGTCCCGCGCCAGGAGTCGAACGTGAACATGTAGAGCGGCCAGAGCCAGAAACCGCCGAGGTAGCCGTTCCACAGCAGCGACCAGAGGAGCAGACCGGCGAGGAGGGAGATCAGGGCGCCGCTGACGAGCTGCCGCACCGGTGTCCGTTCCGGTTCCTGGGGGGCGCGCGCCACATGCCCGTACGCCCAGGTCCCGGGCGCGCCGCCGACGCGCGGCACGTGCAGCCACTCCCGCAGGGTGGGTCCGGTGCCGGGGGCGTGCCCGGGCGCGGGCGGCGGGACGCGGGGTCCCGATTCCACCGGTCCCGGTCCCGCGGGCCCTGACCCCGCCGGCGCCGCGAACGGCGCCGAGGACGGCATGGGCGGCGGCCCCGCCGGACGCGGCACGGGGTTCGCGCGTGTGCCTGGCGAGTCATGCGTGCCGTCGGTCTCCATGAACCACTGCCCCCTGTGCAGTCCGCCCTTGTGTGCCCGCCCAATGTATGGCTACAGCCATACGCTGGGGGAGCTCACCGGCCCCCGCGTGCCGGGGTGTTGCCCCTTTTCCCGGACCGTGGATCACTCCCCGGATCGGCCCCCGGATCATCCCGCTCTGTCCGCCACGGACAACGACACGCCGCCACCACTCCCGAACGGCGCATGCCCGCTCCCTCTCCGCACCCCTAGCCTGCGGAGAAAGACCCCGAACCACCCCCAGGAGCCCCTCATGACCACTCTTCCGCAGGAGCGCCGGATCGTCACCGCCATCCCCGGTCCCAAGTCCCTGGAGCTGCAGGCCCGCCGGGCCGCCGCGGTCGCCGCCGGGGTGGGGTCCGTCCTGCCCGTCTTCGCCGCCCGCGCCGACGGCGGGGTCCTGGAGGACGTGGACGGCAACCGGCTGATCGACTTCGGTTCCGGCATCGCCGTGACGTCGGTGGGCGCCAGCGCGGAGGCTGTCGTACGCCGTGCCTCCGCTCAGCTCGCCGACTTCACCCACACCTGTTTCATGGTCACGCCGTACGAGGGGTACGTCGAGGTCTGTGAGGCGCTCGCCGAGCTGACCCCCGGCGACCACGCCAAGAAGTCCGCGCTGTTCAACTCGGGCGCCGAGGCCGTCGAGAACGCGGTGAAGATCGCCCGCGCGTACACCAAGCGCCAGGCCGTCGTCGTGTTCGACCACGGCTACCACGGGCGTACGAACCTGACCATGGCGCTGACCGCGAAGAACATGCCGTACAAGAACGGCTTCGGACCGTTCGCCCCGGAGGTCTACCGGGTGCCGGTGGCGTACGGCTACCGCTGGCTGACCGGTCCGGAGAACTGCGGCCCGGAGGCGTCCGCCCAGGCGATCGACCAGATCAGCAAGCAGATCGGCGCCGAGAACGTCGCCGCGATCATCATCGAGCCGGTGCTCGGCGAGGGCGGCTTCATCGAGCCGGCGAAGGGCTTCCTGCCGGCGCTGGCCCGGTTCGCCAAGGACAACGGCATCGTGTTCGTGGCCGACGAGATCCAGTCCGGCTTCTGCCGTACGGGCCAGTGGTTCGCCTGTGAGGACGAGGGTGTCGTCCCGGACCTGATCACCACCGCCAAGGGCATCGCGGGCGGCCTGCCGCTCGCCGCCGTCACCGGCCGCGCCGAGATCATGGACGCCGCGCACGCGGGCGGTCTGGGCGGTACGTACGGCGGCAACCCGGTGGCCTGCGCCGCCGCGCTCGGCTCCATCGAGACCATGAAGGAGCTGGACCTCAACGCGAAGGCCCGGCACATCGAGACGGTCATGAAGGCGCGCCTCACGGCGATGGCGGAGAAGTACGACATCGTCGGCGACGTCCGGGGCCGGGGCGCGATGATCGCGATCGAACTGGTCACGGACCGGGACACCAAGGAGCCCAACCCGACCGCGACCGCCGCGCTGGCCAAGGCCTGCCACGCGGAGGGCCTGCTGGTGCTCACCTGCGGCACGTACGGCAACGTACTGCGCTTCCTGCCGCCCCTGGTGATCGGCGAGGAGCTGCTGAACGAGGGCCTGGACATCATCGAGCAGGCGTTCGCCGCTCTCTGAGTCCCCGCGCGGAGGCGGCGGTCACCGGACGGTGCCCGCAGCCTCCGGCCACCGTCGGCCGGGGGCTTGTGCCGCAGCTGTAGGGGCCTGTGAAGAGTCTGTGCGGGGGCGATGGCGGGATACGTTTCACGCTGTCGGTCCTCCCTCCCCTGACGTACGGTTTCCGCAGATGAGAGAAACACCCCGCTCGCAGGGAACTGCGAGCGACGCCGAAGCGGGGTATCCCCAGCGCCGCTTTGGCCGTGCCTTCGCGCACACCGCTGGAGCTTCAGGCTCCGGATCTCCTCACCGATCGGATGGCCGCCCGCCCCAAACCCCCCGGGGCGTGCGGCACACCGGTCCGGGCGGCCGCCCCGGAGCTACCCCCCCTGCTCCGGGGCGGCCGGCCTTTCTCCTCCCCGGCCGTCCGTGGGTCTTCGCGCTGTGCGCGGTCCTCTTCGTGCTCGTCACCTGGCAGGCCGCCGCCGGCGGGCCGCTGCGCGGGGCCGACGAGCGTCTCGGACTCGCCCTCGCCGGGCACGGCCCCCGGCCCCTCACCGAACTTCTCGCCGACCTCGGTTCCCCGCCGGTCGCGCTGCCCGTGCCGGCCGTGGCGCTCGGCTACGCGCTGTGGCGCGGGCAGCGCGCGCGGGCCCTGGCGGCAGCGGTCACGATGGCTGTGGTCCCCGCCCTGGTCGTCCCGCTCAAGATCTGGATCGACCGGCCGGGCCCGCTCACCGAGGCGACCGGCTACTACCCGTCCGGGCACACGGCCACGGCGATGGTCGCGTACGGCGGCGCGGCCCTGCTGCTCGCCCCGTACGCAAACCGGCGTGTGACGGTGCCCGCCGCCGTCCTGCTCACCCTGGCGACGGGCACCGGTCTGATCCTGCGTGGCTACCACTGGCCGCTGGACGTCCTCGGCAGTCTGGCCCTGTGCGGGATGCCGCTCCTCCTGCTGTCCGGCGTGCTGAGCCGTATCGGCTCAGGCGCTGTCAGCCGAAGTACGCGTCGAAGTTCCGGGAGAACTCCCCCTGATTGAAGCGGTCCCAGTTGACCGACCAGGTCATCAGGCCGCGCAGGCCGGGCCAGCTCCCGTGGGTCTGGTAGGTACCGCAGTCGGTCTTCCTCGTGAGGCAGTTCAGTGCCTTGTTCA
This sequence comes from Streptomyces sp. NPDC051569, assembly GCF_044454085.1. Classification (NCBI taxonomy): domain Bacteria; kingdom Bacillati; phylum Actinomycetota; class Actinomycetes; order Kitasatosporales; family Streptomycetaceae; genus Streptomyces; species Streptomyces sp. NPDC051569. Next base: position 666,255 of record NZ_JBITDJ010000001.1, on the reverse strand, counting down.
CCTCGGCCGGGGTGGTGTAGCCGTTGCCCGCCTGGTTCGAGGCCGGGAGGCCGATCGCGATCTGGTCGGGGCGCAGCGCCGGGAAGAACCGGCTGGTGTCGCCGGCCACCGGGAAGCCGGTGAGCAGCATGTCGGTCATGGCGATGTGGAAGTCGGCGCCGCCCATCGAGTGGTACTGGTTGTCCAGGCCCATGATCGAGCCCGAGTTGTAGTCCTGGACGTGCAGCAGGGTGAGGTCGTCGCGCAGGGCGTGGATGACCGGGAGGTACGCGCCGGCGCGCGGGTCCTGGCCGCCCCAGGGGCCCGAGCCGTAGTACTGGTAGCCGAGCTGGACGAAGAAGGTCTCGGGGGCCATGGAGAGGACGAAGTTCGCGCCGTACCGGGCCTTGAGGGTCTTGATCGCGGAGATCAGATTGACGATGACCGGGGTGGTGGGGGCGCGGAAGTCGGTGTCGCCGGTGTTCAGCGACAGTGAGTGGCCCTCGAAGTCGATGTCCAGGCCGTCCAGACCGTACTCGTCGATGATCTTCGATACGGACGACACGAAGGTGTCGCGGGCGGCGGTGGTGGCGAGCTGGACCTGGCCGTTCGCGCCGCCGATGGAGATCACGACCTTCTTGCCGGCGGCCTGCTTGGCCTTGACGGCGGCCTTGAACTCGGCGGCGGATTCGACGTTCGGGCACTCGGCGACCGGGCAGAGGCTGAAGCGGATGTCGCCGGAGGTGACCGAGGTCGGCTCGCCGAAGGCGAGGTCGATGACGTCCCAGGAGTCGGGTACGTCGGCCATGCGGGTGTAGCCGGAGCCGTTGGCGAAGCTGGAGTGCAGGTAGCCGACGAGCGCGTGGCTGGGCAGGCCACCGCCACCTCCGCCGCCCCCGCCCGGGGCGGCGGTGGTGGCGCCGACGGCCGGCGAGAGGGCGGACGCGCCGCCCGCGTTGGTCGCGGCGACCTGGAAGCTGTACGCGGTGGCCGGGCTGAGGCCGGTGACGGTCGCCGAGGTGCCGGTGACATCGAGGGCCTTCGTACCGCCCCGGTAGACGGTGTAGCCGGTGGCGCCCGTGACGGGGGACCAGGAGAGGCCGACGGAGGAGGCGGTGACGCCGGTCGTCTTCAGGCCGGTGGGGACGGCCGGGGGCTGGACGGGGGCGCCGCCGGGGCCGACGAGGGTGAGATCGTCCGCGTAGTAGGCGCCGGTTCCGTACCAGCCGTTGGTGTAGACGGTGACCGAGGTGGTGCCGGGCCCGGTGCGGAAGCCGGTGGTCAGCTGCTGCCAGCCGGGTGCGGACGGCGTCCAGGCCGAGACGTCGGTGGTGCCCGTGCCGGAGGCGCCGAGGTAGACGTAACTTCCCTGGACCCAGGCGCTCAGCGTGTACGCGGAGTCCGGCCTGACCGTCACCGTCTGGGAGCACTTGGCGTTGTCGCTGCCCGCGGGAGTCGCCTTGAGGGCGCCGCCGCCGCCGTGCACGGGGGTGGCGACGACGACGCCGCTGCCCGCCGTACAGCTCCAGCCGGTGAGGCCGGATTCGAAGTTTCCGTTACGGGCGATGTCCGTGTCGGCGGCGGCCGCCGACGGCGCGACGGCGGCGAGTCCGGCCGCCGTGAGGACGGCGGCCGCGAGGGCTGCCACCAGTCTTGGGTACCGAGCGGAACGTCTGACGCTTTCCACAACTGCCTCCCGGCATGGGGGAATTGACGTAGCGGGGCGCGGCCAGCATGGTCCAGACCAATTGCTGTGGTCAAGACCTGTGGTGCCCCCGCGTCCGGTGACCACACCTCCGCTGACCCCAGTCCGGTGACCCCCGTCCGGTGACCCCTTGTCCCGCGAGGCCGTACGGGGCTCACGCCCTGCCGGCCGGCGCAGCGCGCCACGCGTCCGCCCTGGGTGCTCACAGGCCGCCGGGAGGCGCCGGATCACGGACGCGGATCACGGACGCGGATCACGGACGCGGATCACGGGCGCGGATCACGCAGGGGCGGCGGCTCAGCTGTCGAAGCCCAGCCCCAGCCGGTCCATGGTCCGCAGCCACGCGTTGCGCCGGCCGCCCCGGGCGTCCGCGCGGGCCAGGGACCACTTGGTGAGGCCGATCCCGGCCCAGGCGACCGGCTCGGGCGGGAACGGCAGCGGCTTGCTGCGGACCATCTCCAGCTCCGTACGCTCGGTCCGCTCCCCCGCCAGCAGGTCCAGCATCACGTCCCCGCCGAAGCGGGTGGCGCCGACGCCGAGCCCGGTGTACCCGGCGGCGTACGCGACCTGGCCGCCGTACGCGGTGCCGAAGAAGGCCGAGAAGCGCGAGCAGGTGTCGATCGCGCCGCCCCAGGCGTGGCTGAAACGCAGTCCCTCCAGCTGGGGGAAGCAGCGGAAGAAGTGCGAGGCGAGGGTGAGATAGGTCTCCGGGCGCCGGTCCAGCTCGGTGCTGAGCCTGCCGCCGTACGGGTAGACCGCGTCGTAACCGCCCCACAGGATGCGGTGGTCGGGGGTGATCCGGAAGTAGTGGAACTGGTTGGCGCTGTCCCCGAGGCCCTGCCGTCGCCGCCAGCCGATCGCGGCCTGCTGCTCCGCCGTCAGCGGCTCGGTCATCAGGGCGTAGTCGTAGACCGGGACGGTGTACGAACGCACCCGCCTGACCAGCGACGGGAAGACGTTCGTGCCGAGCGCGACGCGGCGGGCGAAGACCCGGCCGTACGGGGTGCGGACCGCCATCCCGCTCCCTGACCTGGCCAGTTCCAGGCCGCGGGTGTTCTCGTAGAGCCGTACACCGAGGTCGAGGCAGGCCTGTTTGAGCCCCCACGCCAGTTTGGCCGGGTGCAGCATGGCGACCCCGCGCCGGTCCCAGAGCCCGCCCAGGAAGGTCGGCGAGTCGACCTCGGCGCGTACCGCGTCCCGGTCGAGCAGCTCCAGCCCGGGACGGCCGAGCCGGGTGGCCTCCTCGTACGCCGCGCGCAGGTCGTCGAGCTGGTACGGCTCGGTGGCCACGTCGATCTCACCGGTGCGCTCGAAGGCGCAGTCGATGCCGTAGCGGGCGACCGCCGCCTCGATGGCGTCGAGATTGCGCTCGCCCAGCTCCTCCAGCTTCCGCAGCTCGCCCGGGAAGCGGGCGAGGCCGTTGCTGAAACCGTGGGTCAGGGAGGCGGCGCAGAAGCCGCCGTTGCGGCCCGAGGCGGCCCAGCCCACCTCGTGGCCCTCGATCAGGACGACGTCCCGCTCCGGATCGCGCTCCTTGGCGAGGAGCGCGGTCCACAGTCCGCTGTAACCGCCGCCGATGACGAGGAGATCGGCCTGCTCGTCGCCGGTGAGGGCGGGCAGCGCCCCGGGCCTGCCGGGGTCGTCCAGCCAGTACGGGACCGGCCGGACGCCGGAGAGGGATGCCGCGGCGGTACGCATGGCTCCTGGGGCCATGTCTTCCAACTCCTTCGGGACCTGCTCAGGGGGTGCCGCTCAGGGGGGTGCCGCTCAGGGTGGGGTGATCGCGGTCCGGTGTTCAGGCCGCGGCGGTCTTCCTCCGGCGGTTGCCGACCAGCTGACCCGCGATCACCAGCACCACGGCAATGATGAACATCGCCGTGCCGATGACGTTGATCTGCACCGGCGTGCCGCGCTGTGCGGAGCCCCAGACGAACATGGGGAACGTCACGGTCGAGCCGGCGTTGAAGTTGGTGATGATGAAATCGTCGAACGAGAGCGCGAAGGCGAGCAGCGCGCCCGCCGCGATGCCGGGGGCGGCGATCGGCAGGGTGACCCGTACGAAGGTCTGCACGGGCCCGGCGTAGAGGTCGCGCGCCGCCTCTTCGAGCCGGGGGTCCATGGACATCACGCGCGCCTTGACCGCCGTCACCACGAAGCTGAGGCAGAACATGATGTGGGCGATCAGGATCGTCCAGAAGCCAAGCCGCGCGCCCACGTTGAGGAAGAGCGTGAGCAGCGAGGCGGCCATGACGACCTCGGGCATCGCCATCGGCAGGAAGATCAGCGAGTTGACCGGGCCGCGCGCCCGGAAGCGGTAGCGGACCAGCGCGAAGGCGATCATCGTGCCGAGGACGGTGGCGCCGAGGGTCGCCCAGGCGGCGATCTGCAGCGAGAGGGTCAGCGAACCGCACAGGTCGGCGACTCCGCAGGGGTCCTTCCAGGCGTCCAGGGAGAAGCGCTGCCAGGAGTAGTTGAAGCGCCCCTGCGGCTTGTTGAAGGAGAAGACCATCACGACGAGGTTGGGCACGATCATGTAGCCGAGCGTCAGCACGCCCGCGATGACGACCAGGTTGCGCCGGATCCAGCGTGTCACGCCCATCAGACCAGGTCCTCCGTCCCTGCTCGGCGGATGTAGACGGTGACCATGATCAGGACGACCGCCATGAGGATGAAGGAGAGTGCGGCGGCCGTCGGATAGTCGAGGACGCGCAGGAACTGTGTCTGGATCACGCTGCCGACCATCTTGGTGTCGGTGGAGCCCAGCAGCTCGGCGTTGACGTAGTCGCCGCTCGCCGGGATGAAGGTGAGCAGGGTGCCGGAGACGACACCCGGCATGGAGAGCGGGAACGTCACCTTGCGGAAGGTGGTCAGGGGCGTGGCGTAGAGGTCGCCGGCGGCTTCGTGGAGCCGGCCGTCGATGCGCTCCAGCGAGGTGTAGAGCGGCAGGATCATGAACGGCAGGAAGTTGTACGTCAGGCCGCAGACCACGGCCAGGGGCGTGGCCAGGACCCGGCTGCCCTCGGTCCAGCCGAGCCAGCTGGTGACATCGAGGACGTGCAGGGAGTTGAGGACGCCGACGACCGGGCCGCCGTCCGCGAGGATCGTCTTCCAGGCGAGCGTGCGGATCAGGAAGCTGGTGAAGAACGGTGCGATGACCAGGACCAGCAGCAGGTTGCGCCAGCGGCCGGCCTTGAAGGCGATGAGATACGCGAGCGGGTAGCCGAGCAGCAGGCACAGGACGGTGGCGGTGCCCGCGTACAGCAGGGACCGGATGAACTGCGGGTAGTACTCGCGCAGCGCGTCCCAGTAGGTCTGGACGTGCCAGGTGACCTGGAAGCCGGCTTCGAGGGAGCCGGTCTGCACGGAGGTCGACGCCTGGTAGACGAGCGGCAGCGCGAAGAAGACCAGCAGCCAGGCGATGCCGGGGAGCAGCAGCCAGTACGGGACGAGACGCCGCCGCGTGGACGCCGTGCGGACGGGGAGGTCGGTCCCGGCGGCCGGCGGGACGGGAGGGGCCGGCGGGGTGGCGGGGACCTGCGTGGCGGTCACGACGCCTCCCCGTCCGCCGCCTTGAGGCCCGCCGAGCCCACGGAGCCCACGGAGCCCACGGAATCCACGGTGCCGGCGAGAGGGGACTGGGCGGCGTCGAGGCCGAAGGTGTGCGCGGGGTTCCAGTGCAGGACGACCTCGGCACCGGGGGCGAGCCGGCTGTCGCGCTCGATGTTCTGCGCGTACACCTCCAGCTCCGGGCAGGACGGGCTGTCGATCACGTACTGCGTCGAGACACCGATGAAGCTGGAGTCGGCGATGCGGCCGGTGATCCGGTTGCGGCCGTCGGGGATCGTGCCCGCGTCGTCGGCGTGCGCGAGGGATATCTTCTCGGGGCGGACGCCGACCAGCAGCTTGTCGCCGCTCGCCGTCCGCGCGGTGCAGCGCCCGGCGGGCAGGCGCAGCGTGGCGCCGCCGGCGGCGACCACCACGTCGCCGCCGTGGGCCTCGGCGACCTCGGCCTCGATGAGGTTGGAGGTGCCGAGGAAGTTGGCGACGAAGGTCGTCCCGGGGTTCTCGTAGAGATCGGCGGGGCTGCCCAGTTGCTCGACCCGGCCCGCGTTCATCACGGCGACGGTGTCGGCCATGGTCATGGCCTCCTCCTGGTCGTGGGTGACATGGATGAACGTGATGCCGACCTCGGTCTGGATGCGCTTGAGTTCCAGCTGCATCTGGCGGCGGAGCTTCAGGTCGAGGGCGCCGAGGGGCTCGTCGAGCAGCAGCACCTGCGGGTGGTTGATGAGCGCGCGGGCGACGGCCACCCGCTGCTGCTGGCCGCCGGAGAGCTGGTGGGGCTTGCGCCGGGCGAAGTCGCCGAGCTGGACGAGGTCGAGCATGTCGCCGACCTGCTTGGCGACGGACTTGATGCCCCGGCGGCGCAGGCCGAAGGCGACGTTCTCGTAGATGTCGAGGTGCGGGAAGAGCGCGTAGCTCTGGAAGACGGTGTTGACCGGTCGCTTGTACGAGGGCAGGTCGGTGACGTCCCTGTCGCCCAGGAAGACCGACCCGGTGGTCGGGTCCTCCAGGCCGGCGATCATCCGCAGCGTGGTGGTCTTGCCGCAGCCCGACGCGCCGAGGAGCGCGAAGAACGAGCCCTGCGGCACGGTGAGATCGAGCGGGTGCACGGCCTGGAAGGAGCCGTACGTCTTGCTGATCCCGGTGAGGCGGACATCGTCGCCGCCCCGGCTGGTTGATGCGGTCTCTGTCATGGGTAACGGTCCTGGGGGCTTGGGGAAGGTGGACGGGCGGGGGCCGGCGGGCGGGATGCGCCGGACCGGTGCCACGACCGGCGATGTCTGCCCGACGGGCACATCTTGCCGGGAACGGCACTGGATCCGCCGGACAGGACCTAAGCTCCGATGAGCTTGGCGAACTTCTCCTCGTACGCCGTCTCTTCCTTGCTGCTGAGGGAGCGGAAGGCGTGCGAGGCGGCGGCCATCGCCGCGTCCGGGAGGATCAGCGTGTTGTCGGCCATCGACTTGTCGATCTTCGTGAGTTCGGCGCGCACCCCGTCGACCGGGCAGACGTAGTTGATGTACGCGGCGAGCTGAGCGGCGATCGGCGGCCGGTAGTAGTGGTCGATGAGCTTCTCGGCGTTGGTCTTGTGCCGCGCCCGTGCCGGGACCAGCAGGTTGTCGCTGGAGATGATGTAGCCGGATTTCGGGATGGCGAACTTGATGTCCGGGTTGTCGTTCCGCAGCTGGACGATGTCACCGGCCCAGGCGACGCAGGCGGCGATGTCGCCCTTGTCGAGGTCCGCGGTGTAGTCGTTGCCGGTGAAGCGGCGGATCTGCCGCTGGTCGACGCCCTTCTGGAGCCGGGCGATCGCGGCGTCGAAGTCGTCGTCGGTGAACGTCCCCGGGTCCTTGCCGAGGTCCAGCAGGGTCATTCCGACGCTGTCGCGCATCTCGGAGAGGAAGGCGACGCGCCCCTTGAGCTTCGGGTCGTCCAGCAGCTGCGAGACGGAGTCGACCGTACGCCCGCCGGTCGCCTTGGCGTTGTAGGCGATGACGGTGGGGATGCCGGTCCAGGGGTACGAGTGGGCCCGGCCCGGGTCCCAGTCGGGTGAGCGGAACTGCTCGGAGAGGTTCGCGAAGGCGTGCGGCAGGTTCGACGGGTCGAGTTTCTGCGCCCAGCCGAGCCGGATGATGCGGGCGGCGAGCCAGTCGGTGACGCAGATGAGGTCGCGGCCGGTGTCCTGACCGGCCGCCAGCTGCGGACGTATCTTGCCGAAGAACTCGACGTTGTCGTTGATGTCCGCCGTGTACTTGACCTTGATCCCGGTGCGACCGGTGAACGCCTCCAGGGTCGGGTAGTGCTTCTCGTCCTCGCTGACGTCCATGTACTCGGTCCAGTTGGAGAAGAAGACCTGCTTCTCCTGAGCCGAGTGGTCGGTGGACGCCGGGCCCGAGTCCTCCCGCTTCGCGGGCGGGATTCCGCAGCCGCTCAGACCGGCGAGCCCGCCGATCGTGAGCGCGCCGACGCCGGTGGCGCGCAGCAGCGAGCGGCGGGTGAGGGCGCCCCTGCCGCTGGTCATGCTGCGCCGCATCGCGGCCAGCTGGGCCGCGGACAGGCGGTCGGGCTCGTACTGCTCCATGCGCTGTGCCCTTTCGGGTGGGTGGCCGGGACCGGTCGGTCCGGGACCGGCCCAGGCACTGTCCGACAGTGCCTAGGTCCGGTCTCCGAAGATCGTGCGGTGCCAGTCCTTCCTGGCGACCGCTGTGTTGTCGTACATCACGTGCTTGACCTGTGTGTACTCCTCGAAGGAATACGCCGACATGTCCTTTCCGAACCCGCTTGCCTTGTAGCCGCCGTGCGGCATCTCGCTGATGATCGGAATGTGGTCGTTGACCCAGACGCAGCCGGCCTTGATCTCCCGGGTCGCGCGTCCGGTGCGGTAGACGTCGCGGCTCCAGGCGGAGGCGGCGAGGCCGTACGGGCTGTCGTTGGCGAGCAGGATGCCGTCGTCGTCGGAGTCGAAGGGGAGGGCGACGAGGACCGGGCCGAAGATCTCGGACCGGACGATCTCGCTGTCCTGCGCGGCGTCCGCGACGAGTGTGGGGCGGTAGTACGCGCCGTTCGCCAGGTCGCCGCCGGGGGCCCGGCCGCCGGTGACGACACGGGCGTGGGCGCGGGCACGGTCGACGAAACCGGCCACCCGGTCGCGGTGGGCGTGCGAGATCAGCGGACCGAGGTCGGTCGCCGGATCGAGGGGGTCGCCGAGGCGCACGGTCTCCATGAGCTCGGCGACGCCGCTGACGAAGGCGTCGTACAGCGGCCGTTGGACGTAGGCGCGGGTGGCGGCGGTGCAGTCCTGGCCGCCGTTGATGAGCGATCCGGCGACCGCGCCGTGGACCGCGGCCTCCAGGTCGGCGTCGTCGAAGACCAGGAAGGGTGCCTTGCCGCCGAGTTCGAGGTGGAGGCGCTTGACGGTGGAGGTGGCGATCCCGGCGACGCGCCTGCCGACGGAGGTGGAGCCGGTGAAGGAGACCATCACGACATCGGGATGGCCGACGAGGTGCTCACCGGCCTCGGGACCCGCGCCGGTGACGATGTTGATCACACCGTCCGGGATCCCGGCCCGTCGCGCCGCTCGCGCGAACATCAGCGAGGTGAACGGGGTGATCTCGGCGGGCTTGAGGACGATGGTGTTGCCCGCCGCGACGGCCGGGAGAATCTTCCAGGCGGCCATCTGGAGCGGGTAGTTCCAGGGGGCGATGGAGCCGATGACGCCGATCGGCTCCCGGCGTACGTAGGACGTGTGGTCGGCGCTGTACTCACCGGCCGAGGCGCCTTCGAGATGGCGGGCGGCGCCCGCGAAGAAGGCGGTGTTGTCGACCGTGCCCGGGACGTCGAATTCGGTGGACAGCCTGATGGGCTTGCCGCACTGGAGGGATTCGGCGTACGCGAAGTCGTCGGCCTGTTCGGCGAGGATGCCCACGAGACGGTGCAGGGCGTCGGAGCGCTCTCCGGGGGTGGCGCCCGCCCAGCCGGGGAAGGCGGCCCGCGCGGCGGCGACGGCCGCGTCGACGTCGGCCGGGCCGGCCAGTTCGTAGCGGTGGATCTCCTCGCCGGTCGCCGGGTCGACGACGGCGTGGGTACGTCCTGAGGTTCCGGGGCGCGTCCGGCCGCCGATGAACTGCGCGCCGTCCGCGAAGCGGTCGCGCACCTGGAAACGGTTGCCCATGACGCTCTCCGTTGGTCCAGCTGGAATTGATTGCCGATCCTGACAGAGCACAGCTACCTCAACAAGGGATTCCGTTGTTGCCTTTTGGTTACGCGACGGATTCGGTCGCCTCGGAAGCCCGGCTGCGGCTTTATCGGCGGCCGGGCTGTCGGTGGTGGCTGCCAGACTCACGGGCATGGGGAAGCACGTGAGGTATCTGCACTTCTGGGGACACGCGCCGCGGCGGGACGGCACGATCGGCACGTCCTGTCTCAGCCAGTGGTGGCCGGCGCCCTTCACGGTCGACGGGGTCACCTACGCGACGGCGGAGCACTGGATGATGGCGGCCAAGGCCCGTCTGTTCGGGGACGAGGAGGCCGAGCGCCGCGCGGTCGGGGCGGCGCATCCGGCCCTCGCGAAGAAGGCGGGACGGCTGGTGCGCGCTTTCGACGAGACGGTCTGGGAGCGCGAGCGCTTCGGCATCGTGGTCGAGGGCAGTGTCCACAAGTTCGGACAGGATGCCGCGCTGCGCGCGTTTCTGCTGGCCACGGGCGACCGGGTGCTCGTCGAGGCCAGCCCGATGGACCGGATATGGGGCATCGGGCTGGCCGCGAGCGACGAGCGGGCGGGCGATCCCGCGCGCTGGCGCGGACTCAACCTGCTGGGTTTCGCGCTGATGGAGGCGCGTGAGCGGCTCCGCGCGGGCGACGGTGCGGGTCCTAACGGATGACGTCGGTCACCAGGGAGGTGGAGTAGTCGTCGTACGGATCCGAGTTGTCGCTCTCGTTGACGGCCATGGTGATGCCCCAGACGAGCAGGCCGGCGACGACGAGACCGATGACGATCCCGATGGAGCCGAGGATGATGCCGGCGCGGGCCTGCCCGCCGTTGGTGGCCTGCCCCTGCGCGACCCGCTTCCTGCCGAGGACGCCGAAGATCAGGGCGAGGACGCCCAGGACGACCCCGCCGATGCCGTACAGGCAGAACAGGCAGACGGAGAGGATGCCGAGCACCATCGCGGCGACGCCCAAGCCGTTCGCCGGCTGCTGCTGCGGCTGCCAGCCGGCCTGGCCGTAGCCCGGATATCCGGCGGCGGGATAACCGGCGGCCGGGTAGCCGGGGTAGGCGGGTCCCGGTCCCGGGTAGCCGTAGCCCGCCGCGCCCGGAGCGGCCGACTGCTCGGTGCTCGGCGCGGACTGGACCGGCGGGGCGCTCGGGTAGCCGTAGGGTCCCGGCGCGTGCGGGCCCGGTCCGCCGGGCGCGGTCGGCGGCGGCGGTGCGCCGCCGGACTCGGAGCCGGGAACGGCTCCGGGCGTGCCGATGACCGTCGGCTGGTCGTGCACTGATCCGACCGGCTGCTGAGGCAGTGTCGGCTGCGGCTGCTGGTAAGACCCCGGCTGCGCGGCCGGCTTCCCCAGCTCCACCCCGTCCTGTGGCGGAGCCCAGGGATCACTCGGTTCGTAGCCGCCCACCGGCGGCTCGCTCTTCTCTGACATTCGGGCCTCCCCCTTCGTAAGTCCGTCATGCTACGGCCTGCGCCGTTACCGGAACCGGCCCGGCCTACGATGATTCCCTGACCCGAGCGGACCGGGCCGGGGCGGCCCCGCCCCGCCGCGGCCGTACGTAGGCGTCCGCCCAGCACCTGGAGGTTCCCGATGACCGATCTGCACCCCTTCATCGCGGGGCTGCCCAAGGCTGAGCTGCATGTCCACCATGTCGGCTCGGCGTCGCCGCGCATCGTGGCCGAACTGGCCGCCAGGCACCCGGACTCCAGGGTGCCCACCGACCCCGAGGCGCTCGTCGACTACTTCACCTTCACCGACTTCGCGCACTTCATCGAGGTCTATCTCTCCGTCGTCGACCTGATCCGTACGCCGGAGGATGTCCGGCTGCTGACCTTCGAGGTCGCGCGTGACATGGCCCGCCAGCACATCCGCTACGCGGAGCTGACGGTCACGCCGTTCAGCTCGACCAGCCGCGGCATCCCCGAACAGGGCTTCATGGAGGCCATCGAGGACGCCAGGAAGGCGGCCGAGGCCGAGCTGGGCGTGGTGCTGCGCTGGTGCTTCGACATCCCGGGCGAGGCCGGGCTGATCGCGGCCGAGGAGACGGCCCGGCTCGCGGTGGATCTGCGCCCCGAGGGCCTGGTCTCCTTCGGGCTCGGCGGCCCCGAGATCGGCGTGCCCCGGCCGCAGTTCAAGCCGTACTTCGACCGGGCGATCGACGCGGGCCTGCACTCCGTACCGCACGCCGGTGAGACGACCGGCCCCGGCACGATCTGGGACGCCCTCACGGAGCTGCGCGCGGAGCGGATCGGCCACGGCACCAGCGCCGTCCAGGACCCGGAGCTGCTGGCGCACCTCGCCCGGCACCGTATCCCGCTGGAGGTGTGCCCGACCTCCAACATCGCCACCCGCGCCGTCGCCGATCTGGACCGGCACCCGATCAAGGAGATGGTCTCGGCCGGGGTGCTGGTGACGCTGGGCAGCGACGACCCGCCGATGTTCGGCACGGACCTCAACCAGGAGTACGCGGTCGCCGCGCGGCTGCTCGGCCTGGACGAGCGGGGGCTGGCCGATCTGGCGAAGAACGGTGTCGAGGCGTCCTTCCTCGACGCGGCCGGCAAGCTGCGGCTCACCGCGGAGATCGACACGTACACCGCCGGGTGGCTCGCGCGGTAGCGGCGGCCGACGACCACAATGGCCTCATGCGCACCATCGTCGCCGTAGGCCACCGTGGCGATCCCTACCGTGTCCGGGAGAACACCCTCCCGTCGCTCCGCTCCGCGCTGGAACGGGGAGCGGACGCGATCGAGGCCGATGTCCGGCTCACCCGTGACGGCGTGCCCGTCCTGCTGCACGACTCCTCGCTGAAACGCCTGTGGGGGCACGACCGGCCGCTCGCGGAGCTGACCCACGCGGAGCTGTACGAGCTGACGGGCGGCGGGGTCCCGACACTGCGGGACGCGCTGTCGGCGGCGAGGACGGCGCGGCTCATGATCGATCTTCCGGGCGCCACGGACGCGTCGGTCCGGACGGTCGTCGCCACCGTCCGCGCGTGCGGGGCGGCCGACCGGGTCTACTACTGCGCGGGTCCCGCCGCCATGCTCGCCGTACGGGCCACCGACGCCGCCGCCGAGATCGCGATGACCTGGACGACGCTCGCGCCGCCCCGGCCGGTCCTGCTCGCGGCGGTCCGACCGCGCTGGCTCAACTACCGCTTCGGGCTGGTCAGCCGGGAGCTGACGGACCGTGACCACCGCGACGGGCTGCTGGTCTCCGCCTGGACGGTGGACACCCGGCGCAGCATGCGGCGGCTGATGGCACGGGGCGTCGACTCGATCACCACCAACCGGATCGATGTCCTGTCCGGCATGACGGGCCGACGACCGCTCTCCTGACCGGTGCCGGCATCGGCCTGAGGGAATATCGACTCCCCCAGGTCCCGTGGCGCGCATCCGCTCGCACCCGGACCCGCTCCCGACGGGGGCGGGGGCGGGGGCAGGGGCAGGGGCGGGGGCAGGGGCGGGGACCGCAACGGGGGCCCGGACATGATGTCCGGACCCCCGTTCGCGGGACGTGCGGGTCAGCCGTCGAGCGAGGTCATCACGTGCTTGATGCGTGTGTAGTCGTCGAAGCCGTACGACGAGAGGTCCTTGCCGTAGCCGGACTTCTTGAAGCCGCCGTGCGGCATCTCCGCGACCAGCGTGATGTGGGTGTTGATCCAGACGCAGCCGAAGTCGAGCGCCTTGGACATCCGCATCGCGCGGGCGTGGTCCTTGGTCCAGACGGAGGAGGCGAGCGCGAACTCGACGCCGTTCGCGTATGCCAGGGCCTGCGCCTCGTCCGTGAAGGACTGGACGGTGATGACCGGGCCGAAGACCTCGTTCTGGATGATCTCGTCGTCCTGCTTCAGGCCGGAGACGACGGTGGGGGCGTAGAAGTAGCCCTTGTCGCCCACCTGGTGACCGCCGGCCTGGACCTTGGCGTGTGCGGGGAGGCGCTCGATGAAGCCGGAGACCTGCTGGAGCTGGGCGGCGTTGTTGAGCGGCCCGTAGAGCACGTCCTCGTCGTCCGGCCCGCCGGTCCTGGTGTCCTTCGCGGCCTGGGCGAGCGCGGTCACGAACTCGTCGTGGATCGATTCGTGGACGAGGACGCGGGTGGCGGCCGTACAGTCCTGGCCGGCGTTGAAGTATCCCGCCACCGCGATGTCCTCGACGGCCTTGGTGATGTCGACGTCCTCGAAGACGACGACCGGGGCCTTGCCGCCCAGCTCCAGGTGGACCCGCTTGACGTCCTTCGCCGCGGACTCGGCGACCTGCGTGCCGGCCCGTACGGAACCGGTGATGGAGGCCATCGCCGGGGTCGGGTGCTCGACCATCGCGCGGCCGCTCTCGCGGTCGCCGCACAGGACGTTGAAGACACCCTTGGGCACGATCGCGCCGATGATCTCGGCGATCAGCACGGTGGAGGCCGGAGTGGTGTCCGACGGCTTGAGCACCACGGTGTTGCCCGCGGCGAGGGCCGGCGCGAACTTCCACACGGCCATCATCATCGGGTAGTTCCACGGCGCGACCTGGGCGCAGACCCCGACCGGCTCGCGCCGCACGATGGAGGTGAAGCCGTCCATGTACTCCCCGGCCGCGCGGCCTTCGAGCATCCGCGCCGCGCCCGCGAAGAAGCGGATCTGGTCCAGCATCGGCGAGATCTCTTCGGTACGGGTCAGTCCGACCGGCTTGCCGGTGTTCTCGCACTCGGCGGCGATCAGCTCCTCCGCCCGCTCCTCGAAGGCGTCCGCGATCTTCAGGAGGACCTTCTGGCGCTCGGCGGGGGTGGCGTCGCGCCAGGCCGGGAAGGCGGCCGCGGCCGCTTCCATGGCGGCGTCGACGTCGGCCGGGCCGGAGAGCGGGGACGTGGCGTACGCCTCGCCCGTGGCCGGGTTGACCACGTCGATGGTCCGCCCGTCGGCGGCGTCCCGGAACTCCCCGTTGATGTAGTTACGCAGACGGCGCAGCTCGGTGGTCACTGCCACCCCTCCTGTCAGATGTCGCGGACGTTCAGGTGCCACGTCGTTGAGGTGTCACGTACCGGATGTCCGCTGGGTGAGACACCCACCCTAATCGCTCGGTCGACGCTTTCGACAGGCCCGACGCTCGGCATCTGCGGATTCAGTTCTATGGAGGGGCCACAACAACGAATTTCATCGATATGGGGTTGCCAGACAGACGAGCCGCAGTGCACAGTGAATCGCGTGGCCAGTCGTAGCGCAGACTCCAGGACCGGGAGCGGATCGTCGCCGTCGATCGATGCCGTGTCCCTCGCCATCATCGAGCAGCTCCAGGAGGACGGGCGGCGCCCGTACGCCGCGATCGGCAAGGCGGTCGGCCTCTCCGAGGCGGCCGTGCGCCAGCGCGTCCAGAAGCTGCTCGACCAGGGCGTGATGCAGATCGTCGCCGTCACGGACCCGCTCACCGTCGGCTTCCGGCGGCAGGCGATGGTCGGCATCAACGTCGAGGGTGACACGGAGACCGTCGCCGACGCGCTGACAGCCATGGACGAGTGCGAGTACGTGGTGATGACCGCGGGCTCCTTCGACCTGATGGTGGAGATCGTCTGCGAGGACGACGACCATCTGCTGGAAGTGATCAACCGCCGCATCCGCGCGCTCCCCGGCGTGCGCTCCACCGAGAGCTTCGTCTATCTGAAGCTGAAGAAGCAGACCTACATGTGGGGAACCCGATAGCCGTGAGCAAGGACCTCTCCAACACCGCGTACGACCACCTGTGGATGCACTTCACCCGCATGTCCTCGTACGAGAACGCGCCCGTGCCCACCATCGTGCGGGGCGAGGGCACCTACATCTACGACGACAAGGGCAAGCGCTACCTGGACGGCCTCTCCGGCCTGTTCGTGGTCAACGCCGGCCACGGCCGCCACGAACTGGCCGAGGCCGCCTACAAGCAGGGCCAGGAGCTGGGCTTCTTCCCGATCTGGTCCTACGCCCACCCGAACGCGGTCGAGCTGGCCGAGCGGCTCGCCCACTACGCGCCGGGCGACCTCAACAAGGTCTTCTTCACCACCGGCGGCGGCGAGGCGGTCGAGACCGCCTGGAAGCTCGCCAAGCAGTACTTCAAGCTGACCGGCAAGCCGACCAAGTACAAGGTCATCTCGCGCGCCGTCGCCTACCACGGCACACCGCAGGGGGCCCTGTCCATCACGGGCCTGCCGGCCCTCAAGGCACCGTTCGAGCCGCTGGTCCCGGGCGCGCACAAGGTCCCGAACACCAACATCTACCGCGCCCCGATATACGGGGACGACCCCGAGGCGTTCGGCCGCTGGGCCGCTGACCAGATCGAGCAGGAGATCCTCTTCGAGGGCCCGGACACGGTCGCCGCGGTCTTCCTGGAGCCGGTGCAGAACGCCGGTGGCTGCTTCCCGCCGCCGCCCGGATACTTCCGGCGGGTCCGCGAGATCTGCGACCGGTACGACGTCCTGCTCGTCTCCGACGAGGTCATCTGCGCCTTCGGCCGGCTCGGCACGATGTTCGCCTGCGACAAGTTCGACTACGTGCCGGACATGATCACCTGTGCCAAGGGCATGACGTCGGGCTACTCCCCGATCGGCGCGTGCATCGTCTCCGACCGGCTCGCCGAGCCGTTCTACCAGGGCGACAACACCTTCCTGCACGGCTACACCTTCGGCGGCCACCCGGTCTCCGCGGCGGTCGGCCTCGCCAACCTCGACATCTTCGAGCGCGAGGGCCTCAACCAGCACGTTCTCGACAACGAGGGCGCGTTCTTCGACACGCTGAAGAAGCTGCACGACCTCCCGATCGTCGGCGACGTCCGCGGCAACGGCTTCTTCTACGGCATCGAGCTGGTGAAGGACAAGGCCACCAAGGAGACGTTCACGGACGAGGAGACCGAGCGCGTCCTGTACGGATTCCTCTCCAAGGCGCTGTACGACAACGGGCTGTACTGCCGCGCCGACGACCGGGGCGACCCGATCGTCCAGCTGGCGCCGCCGCTGATCTCCGACCAGGCGACGTTCGACGAGATCGAGGGAATCCTGCGAGCGGTGCTCACGGAGGCGTGGACGAAGCTCTGACCCGCTGAGCCGTTCCGCACCCGCACCACCCGCACCCGCACCCGCACCACCCGCACGACGGACCACCCGCACGACGGACCACCCGCATGACGGCCCGGGCGCCCCCCTTTCGAGTGAGAAGGGCGGCGCCCGGGCCGCGTGCTGTCCGCACACCCGGCGAGGAGTCCTACCGTGCCCAGGTAAATCTGATCAGAACCGAGGTGTACGCCATGGTGGCCCCACCGGACAACGACGTGCTCTGGGCGCGTTCCCTGAACTACTCCCACAACGGCTCGCCCGCCCTCGACGGCGTCTCGCTCGGTGTGCGGGAGGGTGAGATCCTCGCCGTGAACGGCCCGCGCGGCAGCGGCAAGACCACCCTGCTGCGATGCCTGTCGGGGCAGCTGGTCCCCCAGCAGGGCGAGGTCTGGTTCAACGGCTCGCCGGTCCACACGATGGGCGGGGTGACCCGCGAACGGCTGCGCCGCGACCGCTTCGGCTGGATCGACTCCGAGCCCGCCCTCGTACCGGAGCTGAGCGCCTGGGAGAACGCGGCCCTGCCGCTGCTGATGCGCGGCTCCTCCCACCGTGCCGCCAGGACGACCGCGATGGAGTGGCTGGAGCGCCTGGACATCGGCGCGTGCGCCCGCAAACGCCCGCGCGCCCTGCTCCAGTCCCAGCGGCAGCGCGTCGCCGTGGCCCGCGCCCTCGTCACCACGCCCGCGGTGCTCTTCGCGGACGAGCCGACCGCGCCGCTGCACCAGGGCGACCGGGGCCAGGTGCTGCGTACGCTGACCACCGCGGCCCGCTCGCACCAGATCATCGTCGTCCTGGCGACCATGGACCCGGAGGTCGCGACACTCGCCGACCGTACGGTTTCCCTGCTCGACGGCCGCCGTGTCGACGCCGCGTGGTCCTCCGAGACGGAAGGCCGGGCCGCGTGCTCGCTCTCCGTCTAGGCCGCGGCGCCCACCCCGTCGTCCTGCTGCGCCGGCTGCTGGTCGCCGCCGCCTCCGCCGGGGCCGGTTTCCTGCTGCTGTGCACGCTGGGCTGGGCGATCGACCACCCGGCCGGGTCCGTGGTGCGTCTGCTCTGGTGTCTGATCCCGCTGGCGGCGACGGTCCAGTTCGCGGTCGCCGTGGCCCGTACGGATCCGGGCACCCGGCCGCGCACCGGCCTGTCGGCGGTCGGCCTCGGCCCGGCCCGGCTCACGGTGCTGGCCGCCCTGTCGACGGGGGTGGCCTGCGCCCTGGGCAGCGCGGTCGCCCTGCTGGTCTTCCTGCATCTGCGCGGCGACCTGAGCGGGATGCCGTTCGACGGGGAGGCGGCGGATCTGCTGGCCGCCGACCGGCCCCTGCCGCTGGCGGCGGTACTCACGCTGCTGGCGGTGGTGCCGGTGCTGGCGACGACCGCGACCGGTCTCGTCCTGCGCCCCCGCGCGCGTCGCACGGATGCCGCGGATGCCGCTCCCGAGCCCGCCGCGACATCCGAGCCCGGCGCGGCGCCCGCGCCGGTCCCGGCCCCGGCCGGCCTGCCCTGGGGCGTCGCCCTGATGGCGGCGGGCCTGGCGGTCGAGACGTACGCGAGCCGGGAGGCCGGCGGCTCCGCGCTGCCGCTGCCGGGCCACTTCGACGGCAGCCCCGCCGGCGTCCTGGCCGGCTGGTCGCTGACGGCGATCGGCCTCGCCCTGGCCGGGCCCGGCATCACCCACCTCTGTGGCCGGCTGCTCCAGGCGCTGCGCCCCGGTGCGGTCCGTCTGCTGGCGGGCCGCACCCTGATGGCCGAGGCCCGCCGCATCGGCCGCCCGCTGGGCGTCATGTGCGCGGTGCTCTCGGGCACGTTCGCCGCCGCGTCGCTGTACGGCCCGGGAGACGAACGCCCCTTCGGGCCTCTCACCGGCCTCGGCGCCGCCCTGGTCATCGGCTGCACGGCGGCCACGCTCCTGACCGCCGCCCTGGAGTCCCGCCAGGCCCGCGCCGCGACCACCGAAGCCCTCCGGCGGCTGGGCACCCCCGCCACCCTCCTGCGTACGGCGGCGGCGGTGCGCACGACCATGCTCCTCGCCACCTTCGCCCCCCTGACCTGGGCCGTGGCGGCCCTGGCGGCGATCCCCCTGACGGCGTGAGGCATCTGCGCCGCCGCGCGTCCGGTGACGGGACGGCGCGGCGGCGCGGGGCGGGGCGGGGCGGTTGCCGACTTCCCCGTGCGCGGTGACGGCCGTACCCCGCCGTCCGGACTCCGGGAGCAACTCCCGTGCGCCCGGCGCCTATCGTGAGCCCATGGTGAATGGCGAGCAGCTCCACACGCACAGCCCGGACCGGGAGATCGAATCCCTCGACGAGTTCGACCGGACCGTCTCCGGCGGGACCCTCGGCGGATACCGGCTGCAGTCCGTCGACCTGACGAGCCGCACCTCCGCGCTCCTGCGCACCGACACCGCCGGCGCCGTCTTCCTGGGCTGCCCCATGGAGCCCGAGGCCACGGCGAAGGTGCGGGCCGACGGGGCCATGGTGTTCCCGCCCGTGCCGGGCCTCCCCTTCGACCCGTACCGTGGGTTCGTCTACACGCCGGACCAGCTCTTCGAGGGCCTCGGCGAGGGCGGTTACGAGACCACCCCCGACGCCCTCGCGTACGCCTGGTTCCAGCGGACCAAGGCCGACGGCGACATCTTCGCGTCCATGCTGCGCTCGGTGCACGACGACGCGATATCGGACGCGCTGGACGAACTCCTGTCCGACGCGCGGGTGGTGGGCGTCATGGGCGGACACGCGATGGCGCGCGGTACGGAGGCGTACGCCGGCGCGGCCCGCCTCGGCCGGGCTCTCGCCCGTACCGGGCTGACCGTCGCGACCGGCGGCGGCCCCGGCGCGATGGAGGCCGCGAACCTCGGCGCGTACGCCGCTCCGCACCCGGACGGGATGCTGGACGAAGCGCTGGAGCTCCTCGCGGGGACGCCGTCGTTCGTCCCGTCCGTCTCCGCCTGGGCGCGGGCCGCCTTCGCCGTACGGTCCCGCTGGCCCGGGGGCGGCTCCTCCGTCGGCGTCCCGACCTGGTTCTACGGCCACGAACCGCCCAACGCCTTCGCGGACCACACCGCCAAGTACTTCGCCAACGCCACCCGCGAGGACGGCCTGCTGGCCCGCTCCAACGCCGGCGTGGTCTTCCTGCCCGGAGCGGCGGGCACCGTCCAGGAGATCTTCGACAACGCGACGCCCAACTACTACGCCTCGCGCGGCGAACCGACTCCCATGATCCTGGTCGACCGCGACCACTGGACCCGGACGCTGCCGGCCTGGCCGCTGCTCCGGTCACTGGCGAAGGGCCGGTCCATGGAGTCCCGGATCGCGCTGGTCGACACGGTGGAGGAGGTCCCGGAGGCGCTCGCGCAGTGCGCGCTCAGCCTCCGTCCCTAGGTCCTACACATCCCGGTCCTGGCGCCGGGCCCGGCCCGGGTCCTGCGCGTGGGGTCCCTGGGCCTG
The DNA here is from genome assembly GCF_044454085.1 of Streptomyces sp. NPDC051569. Taxonomy (NCBI): domain Bacteria; kingdom Bacillati; phylum Actinomycetota; class Actinomycetes; order Kitasatosporales; family Streptomycetaceae; genus Streptomyces; species Streptomyces sp. NPDC051569. The sequence goes on along the minus strand of NZ_JBITDJ010000001.1, from coordinate 646,293 downwards.
GTCCGGCAGCACCACCACGTCCTCGGAGCCGAACGCGACCCCCACCGTCGCCCCCTCACGCGGCGCGTCCCGCAGGTCGCATTCGGCCTCCAGGACCGGCGCGCCGGCGGGACGGAGGAGGACGGCGACGCGGCTGCCCCGGAAGGTCCGGGCCTCGACCACGCAGCGCAGGCCGTCGCCGGCGGGGACGAGCCGGACCCCGGCAGGGCGCACCAGCACCGTCCGGGGGCCCTGGGGGGATCCGGCGGGGACCGGGATCGTGCCCCAGGGGGTGTCGGCGGCCTCGCCGCTCACGGTGGCGGGCACCACGTTGTCGAAGCCGAGGAACCGCGCCACGAAGGCGGAGGCCGGCCGCTGCCAGACCTCCAGCGGGGTGCCGGTCTGCGCGATGCGGCCGTCCCGCATCACCACGACCCGGTCGGCGAGCGCGAACGCCTCACCCTGGTCGTGAGTGACGGCGAGCACGGTCGTACCCAACCGCCCGAAGAGGCCGCGCAGTTCGACGACGAGGCGCTCCCGCAGGCTCCGGTCGAGCTGGCCGAGCGGCTCGTCCAGCATCAGCAGCCGGGGCCGGGGGGCGAGCGCCCGCGCGAGGGCGACGCGCTGCTGTTCGCCACCGGACAGCGTGGCGACGGCCCGCCGCCCGGCGCCCGGCAGGCCGACGAGATCGAGCAGCTCGTCGACCCGGCGCCGCTGTTCGCCACCCGTGACGCCGCGCATCCGCAGCCCGAAACCGACATTGCCGGCCACATCGCGCTGCGGAAAGAGCTGATGGTCCTGGAACATCAGGCCGACGCCCCGCCGGTGCACCGGCACCCCCGCCTGGTCGGCGCCGTCGAGCAACACCCGCCCGCCGTCCGGGACCCGCAGCCCGGCGACGACCCGCAGCAGCGTCGACTTGCCGCTGCCGCTCGGCCCGAGCACGCAGACGATCTCGTGCTCGGCGACGTCGAGATCCACCGCGTCGAGGGCGGGGCGCTCCCCGAACCGTACGGTCACGTCCGCCAGGGTCAGCAGGGCCATCAGAACTCTCCGGAGCGGTCGGTACGGATACGTTCGAGCGCCAGCAGTGACACCGCGCACACCACCATCAGCACCGTGGACAGGGCCATGGCCTGGCCGTAGTTCAGCTCGCCGGGCCGCCCCAGCAGCCGCGCCACGGCCACCGGCAGCGTCGGCCGGTCGGGGCGCGCGATGAAGACCGTCGCGCCGAATTCGCCCAGCGAGACGGCGAAGGCGAAGCCCGCCGCGACCAGCAGCGCCCGCCGCACCAGGGGCAGGTCGACCTCCCGCCAGGCGCGGAGCGGCGACGCCCCGAGGACGGCGGCGGCCTCGCGCAGCCGTCCGTCCACCGCCCGGAGCACCGGCAGCATGGTCCGTACGACGAAAGGCACACCGACCAGCGCCTGGGCGAGCGGCACCAGGATCCAGGAGGCCCGAAGATCCAGCGGCGGCTTGTCGAGAGTGATCAGGAAACCGAAGCCGACGGTCACGGCGGAGACGCCGAGCGGCAGCATCAGCAGCGCGTCGAAGCCGCGCACGAGGCGGCCGGCGCGCCGGGTGAGCGCGGCGGCGGCCAGACCGCCCACGACCAGGGCGATGGCCGTGGCGACGAGGGCGTACCGCAGGGAGTTCCCGACCGCCGCCAGCGGGGGTACGAGGAACGTGCCGCCGCTCGCCCCGGCGGAGCCGAGCGCCCGGTAGAAGGCGAAGCCGTATCCTCCCGGACCGTCGAAGGAGCGCTCGATCAGCACCGCGAGCGGCAGCACGATCAGCACGGCCACGGTGGCGAGCACCCCGCCGAGCAGCGCCCACTGCCCGGCGCCCCGGGGCCGGCTCGCGGTCCCGGCCGGGTCGACCAGCTTCAGTGCGGTCTCCCGCCGCCGTACGGTCCAGGCGTGCACCGCCAGGATCGCGCCGACCGCCGCGAACTGCGTCAGCGTCAGGACGGCGGCGGTGGGCAGGGCGAGCAGCTGCGCGGTCTGCCGGTAGATCTCCACCTCCAGGGTGGAGTAGGCGGGTCCGCCGAGGATCTGGACGACTCCGAAGGAGGTGAAGGTGAAGAGGAAGACCATCAGGGCGGCCGCCGCGACGGCGGGGGCGAGCGCGGGCAGCGTCACCCGCCACCAGGCCGTGAGCCGGCCGGCGCCGAGTACCCGCGCGGCTTCCTCCTGGCGCGGGTCGAGCTGCGACCAGAGGCCGCCGACGGTCCGGACGACCACCGCGTAGTTGAAGAAGACGTGCGCGAGGAGGATCGCCCAGACGGTGGTGTCGAGGCGTACGCCCCACAGTTCGTCGAGCAGCCCGCCACGGCCGAGCAGCGCCAGGAAGGCGGTGCCGACGACGACGGTCGGCAGCACGAACGGCACGGTGACGACCGCGCGCAGCAGCTGCTTGCCGGGGAAGTCGAAGCGGGCGAAGACGTACGCGCCGGGGAGCGCGATCAGGAGGGTGAGGACCGTGGAGACGAGCGCCTGCCAGGTGGTGAACCACAGGACACCGAGGATGTCGGGCCGGCTCAGCACCTCGCCGATCCGGTCGAACTGCCAGACGCCGTCGCTCCTCAGCCCGCGGCCGAGGATCGCCGCCACGGGGTAGGCGAAGAAGACCGCGAAGAACGCGGCGGGCACGGCCATCAGGCCGAGCCGCACCGCGTTCCCCTTCCCGCGCCGGGCCGGCGCTCCGGCGGTGGCTCCGGCGGCGGCTCCGGCGGTGGCTTCCGTGGCTACTTCACGACGAGTGAGGACCACGTCTCGATCCACTGCTCACGGTTGGCGGCGATCTTGTCGGGGGCCACGGTCTCGGGCCGCTCGACGGTCGCGCCGAACTTGGTGAAGAGCTCCGGCAGCTGGACGTCCTCGACCACCGGGTTCACGAACATGTTCAGCGGCATGTCCGCCTGGAACTTCTTGCTGATCAGGAAGTCCAGCAGGGCCTTGCCACCGGTCTCGTTCTTCGCGCCGGTGAGCAGGCCCGCGAACTCGATCTGCCGGAAGCAGGTGCCGGTGGCGACCCCGGTCGGGGCCGTCGTCGGCCGCGGGTCCCCGTACAGCACCTCGACCGGGGGGCTGGAGGCGTACGAGACGACCAGCGGCCGGTCCGCCTTGGCCTTCCTGCCGCCCGCCGAGCCGGAGAAGTTCTCGTTGTAGGCCTGCTCCCAGCTGTCGACGACCTGGACGCCGTTGGCCTTCAGCTTCGACCAGTACGTCTTCCAGCCGGCGTCGCCCTGTGCGGCGACCGTGCCGAGGAGGAAGCCGAGGCCGGGCGAGGACGTCGCCGGGTTCTCGGTGACGAGCAGGTTCTTGTACCGGGGCTTGATCAGGTCGTCGAAGGACGCCGGCGGCGCGAGCTTCTTGTCCGCGAAGTACTTCTTGTCGTAATTGACGCAGATGTCGCCGGTGTCGATCGGGGTGACCCGGTGCTCGGCCCGGTCGAGCTGGGTGCCGGCGGCGACCTGGTCGAGGCCCTTCGCCTGGTACGGCGTGAACAGACCGTTGTCGAGGGCCCGGGAGAGCAGGGTGTTGTCGACGCCGAAGAAGACATCGCCCTGCGGCGAGCCCTTGGTGAGGATCTCCTTGTTGAGCGCCTCGCCGGCGTCACCGCTCTTGAGCACCTTGACCGTGTAACCGGTCTCCTGGGTGAACTCCTTCAGCACGGAAGGAGAGGCGTTGAACGAGTCGTGGCTGACGAGCGTGACGGTCCTGGACCGCTTCCCGCCGCCCTCGCCGGACGAGCCGGAGTCGCCGGAAGTGCCGCACGCGGCCAAGGTCGAGACGCCGAGCGCGGCGGCGATCGCGGCGACCGCCATCTTTCTGGTGGTGCTCACGGAAATTTCCTCCTGGGATGTCCAGGAGAAGACGCGGCCCTGCCCGGCCGCCCGGAAGGACCGGAAGGCGGGCAGGGCGCAACAGCTTGAGTGGTGTCCGAACTTCCTACCCAGAATGACCTGGGCGAGGTTCAGAGGGTCTGCGGCCGCTGCCCGTTCTCACGGACATATGCCGCACTCTCAGCGCTGTGGCGCTCCCCTGTCGGAATATCTGATGTGTGCGGGCTCAGAGTACCCCGGCGTCAGCGCTCCGTCGCGGCCAGCTGACCACACGCTCCGTCGATCTCCTGGCCTCGGGTGTCCCGCACGGTCACCGGCACACCATGGGCCGCGATCGCCTCGACGAACGCCTTCTCGTCCTCGGGGCGGGACGCCGTCCACTTCGACCCGGGGGTCGGGTTGAGCGGGATCAGGTTGACGTGCACGCGCTTGCCCTTGAGCAGCCGGCCCAGCCGGTCACCGCGCCACGCCTGGTCGTTGATGTCGCGGATCAGCGCGTACTCGATCGAGATACGGCGACCGGACTTCTCCGCGTACTCCCACGCGGCGTCCAGCACCTCCCGGACCTTCCAGCGGGTGTTGACGGGGACGAGCGTGTCGCGCAGCTCGTCGTCCGGGGCGTGCAGGGAAACCGCGAGGCGGCACTTGAAGCCCTCGTCGGCGAAGCGCAGCATCGCCGGCACCAGGCCCACGGTCGACACGGTGATCCCGCGCTGCGACAGGCCCAGGCCGTCGGGCTCCGGGTCGGTCAGCCGGCGGATCGCGCCGACCACCCGCTTGTAGTTGGCGAGCGGCTCGCCCATGCCCATGAAGACGATGTTGGACAGCCGGGCGGGGCCGCCGGGGACCTCACCGTCGCGCAGGGCGCGCATGCCGTCCACGATCTGGTGCACGATCTCGGCGGTGGACAGGTTGCGGTCCAGGCCCGCCTGTCCGGTCGCGCAGAACGGGCAGTTCATCCCGCAGCCCGCCTGCGAGGAGATGCACATGGTGACCCGGTCCGGGTAGCGCATCAGCACGGACTCGACGAGCGTGCCGTCGTGCATCCGCCAGAGCGTCTTGCGGGTGGTGTCGTCGTCGGTGGAGATGTGCCGTACCACCGACATCAGGTCGGGCAGCAGTTCCGTCGCGAGCTTCTGGCGGGAGCCCGCCGGGATGTCGGTCCACTGCTCGGGGTCGTGCGCGTAGCGCGCGAAGTAATGCTGCGACAGCTGCTTGGCGCGGAACGCCTTCTCACCGATCGCGGCGACGGCCTCGCGGCGTTCCTCGGGGGTGAGGTCGGCGAGGTGCCGCGGCGGCTTCTTGACTCCGCGGGGCGCGACGAAAGTGAGTTCTCCGGGGGTCGGCGGGGCCATGAAAAGCAATCTCCTCGGTGCGGCGAGGCCGGGCGGATCCCCCCGCTGACACGGGGAGGACGGCAGGACGCTGCCGGCGCCGGGAGACCTCACGGGGGCGTCCCCGCAGCCGCGGGGACGAAAAAGGCCCGCCGCCCTGGAGCGGCGAGCCCTTTCAGGGTAACCGGTGTCGCTCAGCCCGAGCCGACGAAGAGCACCAGCAGCAGCCAGACGACCGGCGCCGTGGGCAGCAGGGAGTCGAGCCGGTCCATGATGCCGCCGTGACCCGGCAGCAGCGTGCCCATGTCCTTGATGCCGAGATCCCGCTTGATCATGGACTCGCCGAGATCGCCGAGCGTGGCACTGGCCGCGACGGCCAGGCCGATCAGCAGCCCCTGCCACCAGACCCCGTCGTCGATCAGGAACTGCATGCAGAGCGCACCGGCCGCCATCGCGAAGGCGACGGCTCCGATCAGCCCTTCCCTGGTCTTGCCCGGGCTGATGCGCGGCGCGAGCTTGTGCTTGCCGAAACGCCAGCCGACCGCGTACGCGCCGGTGTCGCTGACGACCGTGAGCACCAGGAACATCAGCACCCGGCGCGCACCGTCGTCCGCCGTCAGCATCAGTGCGACGAACGTGGCCAGGAAGGGTACGTAGAACGCGGCGAAGACCCCGGCCGTGACGTCCCTGAGGTACCCCTCGGGCGGCGCCGTCATCCGCCAGACCAGCACCGCGAGGGCGGTGAGGGCCATCGCGACCCATGCCCCCTCCGCACCGCTCGCGTACCCGGCGACCACCATCGCGGCGCCGCCGACGGCCAGCGGTACGAGCGGGGCCTTGATGCCCTTCTTCTCGTCGAGCCGGGAGGTCAGCTCCCACAGCCCGACGACCACGGCGACCGCCACGACACCGACGAACACCGCCTTGACGATGAAGAGCGAGGCCACGACCACCGCGCCGAGTCCGACACCGACCCCTATGGCCGCTCGCAGGTCACGTCCGGCCCGCTTCTTGGGCGGCGGCGGCATAGGGGCGGCCATGGGCTCCTGCGGAATCTCGTCGCGGAACAGGGGGCCGCCCGGCCGAGCAGCCCCCCGGTGGTCATCCTGGTCCCCGCCGCCGGCGGGTCCGTCGGGCACGATGGGCATGGGCCGAGTCTGCTGTGCGGGATGCTCATCGTATGCGGGACCCGCCGGGGCAGCCCCCTGGTCGGGCGGTCGCCGGTGACCGGCTGTCGGCGGGGCGCCCCAGGAAGAGTCGTTCATCAGACTTCGAGCAGCTCGGCTTCCTTGTTCTTGAGCAGCTCGTCGACCTGCGCGACATACTTCGCGGTCGTGTCGTCGAGCTCCTTCTCCGCGCGGCGTCCCTCGTCCTCGCCGACCTCGCCGTCCTTGACCAGCTTGTCGATGGTCTCCTTGGCCTTGCGGCGGACGGCGCGGATCGAGATCTTCGAGTCCTCGGCCTTGGTCTTGGCGACCTTGATGAACTCCTTGCGGCGGTCCTGGGTCAGCTCCGGGAACACCACCCGGATGATGTTGCCGTCGTTGCTCGGGTTGACACCGAGGTCGGAGTCGCGGATCGCCTGCTCGATGTTGCGCAGCGCGCTCTTGTCGAACGGGGTCACCACGGTCATCCGCGCCTCGGGCACGGCGAACGACGCCAGCTGGTTGATCGGGGTGAGGGCACCGTAGTAGTCCGCCACGATCTTGTTGAACATCGCCGGGTGCGCCCGGCCGGTGCGGATGGCGGCGAAGTCGTCTTTGGCGACGAGGACGGCCTTCTCCATCTTCTCCTCGGCCTCGAGGAGGGTCTCTTCGATCACCACTTGCTCCTGCGTGTCTTGAGTGGGCCCGGAGTGCTACTGGGCCGGCGGAACCTGCGTCGCGTTGTGTCCTGCACGGTGTCCGACCGGCAGGGCTCTGTCCATCCTCGTGCGGGGCCGACCCGGATCAGGACCGGGTGCCCTGGTCGCTCACGAGCGTGCCGATCTTCTCACCCTTGACCGCGCGCGCGATATTGCCCTCGGCCAGCAATTCGAAGACGAGGATCGGCAGCTTGTTGTCCTGGCACAGCGTGATCGCGGTCATGTCGGCGACCCGCAGATCGCCGGCGATCACCTCGCTGTACTCCAGCGCGTCGAACTTGACCGCTCCGGGGTTGGTCTTGGGGTCGGAGTCGTAGACCCCGTCCACACCGTTCTTGCCCATCAGCAGCGCCTCGGCGTCGATTTCCAGGGCGCGCTGGGCGGCGGTGGTGTCGGTGGAGAAGTACGGCATACCCATGCCGGCGCCGAAGATGACGACACGCCCCTTCTCCAGGTGGCGTACGGCGCGCAGCGGGATGTACGGCTCCGCGACCTGGCCCATGGTGATGGCCGTCTGGACGCGGGAGTCGATGCCTTCCTTCTCCAGGAAGTCCTGGAGGGCCAGGCAGTTCATGACCGTACCGAGCATGCCCATGTAGTCGGAGCGGGCCCGGTCCATGCCGCGCTGCTGGAGCTCGGCGCCCCGGAAGAAGTTGCCACCGCCGATGACGACCGCGATCTGGGCGCCGTCGCGGACGACGGCGGCGATCTCGCGGGCGATGGCGTGTACGACGTCGGGGTCGACGCCGAGTGCTCCGCCGCCGGCGAACGCCTCACCTGACAGCTTCAGCATGAAGCGGCCGGCGCCCTTGCCGACGCTCTTGCCGTCGTCGCTCTTGTCGGCCTGTTCCATGGAGATCTCCTCGTGCGCATACGAAGAAGGCCATTGCCGGGGTCCTTGCGGTTCCCTGTGCGGCAATGGCCTCCTCGTCAGATCTGCGGTCGCCCGGCCGCGTGAACGAAGTATGCCGTCTGGCAAACGCGGGCGGCTGCGTCAGACCCTATCGGGGTCTTTGGTTGATCGCGTACAGACTCAGATGCCGACCTTGATGCGCGAGAAGCGCGTCAGGGAGACACCGGCCTCGTCCAGAACCTTCTGGACGGACTTCTTGTTGTCCTTGGCGAACGCCTGGTCCAGGACGACGACGTCCTTGAAGAAGCCGTTGACGCGACCCTCGACGATCTTGGGAAGGGCGGCCTCGGGCTTGCCCTCCTCGCGAGAGGTCGCCTCGGCGACGCGGCGCTCGTTCTCGACCGTCTCGGCCGGGACCTCGTCGCGGTTCAGGTACGTCGGGGCGAAGGCGGCGATGTGCTGCGCGACGTCCTTGGCGACCTGGGCGTCTTCCTTGTCCAGCTGGACGAGGACGCCGACCTGCGGCGGAAGGTCCGGCATGGTGCGGTGCATGTAGGCAGCCACGTAACCGCCGGTGAACTGCGCGAAGCGGTCCAGGACGATCTTCTCGCCGAGGTTGGCGTTGGCCTCGTCGACGTACGCCTGGACGGTCTTGCCGGCCTCGATCTCGGACGCGAGCAGCGTCGCGAGGTCGGCCGGAGAGGTCGCGGCGACGTGCGCGGCGAGCGTGTTGGCGACGTTCTGGAACTTCTCACCCTTGGCGACGAAGTCCGTCTCGCACTTCAGCTCGACCAGGACGCCGGAGGTCTTGTCCTCGGAGATGAGGGAGACGACGGCGCCGTTCTCGGCCGAACGGCCTTCGCGCTTGGCGACGCCCTTCTGCCCCTTGACGCGGAGCAGCTCGACGGCCTTGTCGACATTGCCGTCGGCCTCGTCCAGGGCCTTCTTGCAGTCCATCATGCCGGCGCCGGTGAGCTCGCGGAGCTTCTTGACGTCAGCGGCGGTGTAGTTCGCCATGTCTGTGAATCTCTCTCGGAAGTCGAAGATCTACGGGTGGACGGCGGGGGCCAGGGCCCCCGCCGTCAGCATCCGAACCTGTGAAGGTCAGGCCTGCTCAGCGTCCGCGGCGGGGGCAGCGGCCTCGGCGGGGGCTTCGGCCTCGGCGGGGGCTTCGGCCTGCTCGGCGTCGGCGACCTTCTCCGTCTCGGCGGAGGTCTGGACGTCGGCGTCGGCGGCAGCGGCCTCAGCCGGCTTCTCGGCCTCGGCGTCGTCCTTCTTCTCGCCGTCGAGCAGGTCGCGCTCCCACTCGGCGAGGGGCTCGCCGGCGGCCTTCTCGCCCGGCTTCGAGTCACCGGTGGCGACACCGGAACGGGCGATGAGGCCCTCGGCGACGGCGTCGGCGATCACGCGGGTGAGCAGCGTGACGGAGCGGATCGCGTCGTCGTTACCCGGAATCTTGTAGTCGACCTCGTCGGGGTCACAGTTGGTGTCGAGGATCGCGACGACCGGGATGTGGAGCTTGCGCGCCTCACCGACGGCGATGTGCTCCTTCTTGGTGTCGACGATCCAGACGGCGCTGGGCACCTTCTGCATCTCGCGGATACCACCAAGGGTCTTCTCCAGCTTGGCCTTCTCGCGGGAGAGGACCAGCAGCTCCTTCTTGGTGAGGCCGGAGGCGGCCACGTCCTCGAAGTCGATCTGCTCAAGTTCCTTCAGACGCTGAAGGCGCTTGTAGACGGTGGAGAAGTTGGTGAGCATGCCGCCCAGCCAGCGCTGGTTGACGTAGGGCATACCCACGCGCGTCGCCTGCTCGGCGATGGCTTCCTGGGCCTGCTTCTTCGTACCCACGAACATGATGGAGCCGCCGTGGGCGACGGTCTCCTTGACGAACTCGTAGGCGCGGTCGATGTACGACAGCGACTGGAGCAGGTCGATGATGTAGATGCCGTTGCGCTCGGTGAAGATGAAGCGCTTCATCTTCGGGTTCCAGCGACGGGTCTGGTGACCGAAGTGGACGCCGCTTTCCAGCAGCTCCCGCATCGTGACGACGGCCATGGCCGTACTCCTTGGTGTACTCGGTTACCGCGTCCGCCGGACGGCGGTCGCGCCTGACGCCCCGATGCGCCGAGCCACGAAGGACCGAGAGGCGCTGACCCCGGCGAAGACGGCCGATGGCGGGGCGTGCGAAGTCGACCCGGGGACCCGGATCGCCACAAGAAGTGTACGGGACCTTCGCACCCCCGGGTGACGGCGATGTCCACAACCGGTCGGTACTCCACAGAACGGGGTCATGATCAGCGCGGTCGCGTCGCTGTGCGCGACCGTGAACGGCATGATCACTGTGCGTTCAGTCTTCGGGCCACCGATCCGGCCACCGGTCCGGGCCTCCGCCGTCGCCGCCGTCCTGTGCCTCGTCCTGTGCGTCCTCGCGCCGGCGTACGGCTCCGCCGCCGCTGCCTCCGCCTTCACGGCCACCCCCACCACCCCCGCCGGGCCCGGCGGGGGTGGTGGGGGTGGTGGGGGTGGTGGGGGCGGTGGGGGTGGGGGCGGCCGGGCCTGGCCGGTCGGCTCGCGTCCGGCGGTGCTGCGGGGATGGGAGCCACCGGTCTCGGCGTACGGGCCCGGCCACCGGGGGGTCGACCTCGCCGCCGCACCCGGATCGCCGGTCCGGGCGGCGGCGCCGGGCCGGGTCTCCTTCGCGGGCCGGGTGGCGGGGCGCGGGGTGCTCTCGGTCACCCTGCCGGGTACCGGCGTCCCACCCCTGCGGATCACCTACGAACCGGTGGACCCGCAGGTCACCGAGGGCGACGAGGTGAGCGCGGGACAGGTGGTGGCCACGCTGGCGACACCGGCGGCGGCGCACTGCGCGTCGGGCTGCCTGCACTGGGGCCTGCTGCGGGGCCAGACCTATCTCAACCCGCTGTCCCTGCTGCCGCCCGGGCTGCTCCGCCGGGGCCCTTCGCGCCTGCTCCCGGTCCTCGGCGTCCCATGGCTGCCCGGCGCTCAGCCCCGTACGCCGCGCAGCGCCATGGACACCGCGGCCTCGGCGATCTCCGGCGGCGCCTCGGCCACGCCCAGTTCGATACGGCGGACCGCCGCGTCCACCACTCCCTGGAGCAGCATCGCGGCGAGGCGCGGCTGGTCGTGGCCCAGTTCGGCCAGGGCCTCCACGATCATGGTGATGAGGCCGCCGTGCGCGGCGCGGATCTTCTCGCGGGCCCCGGCGTCCAGCTCACTCGCGGAGATGGCGACGACGGCGCGGTGCCTGCGGTCCCCGACGAGCGCGAGCTGCTGCCTTACGTACGCCTCGATCCTGGCCTCCGGGCTGTCCGCGCCGGCCATGGCCGCTTCGACCTCCGCCGCCCAGACCGGGAAGTCCACGGCGCAGAGCTCTTCGACGACGGCGGCGCGCGAGCGGAAGTACTCGTAGACCGAGGATCTGGCAAGGCCCGTGCGTTCGGCGAGGGCGGGGAAGGTCAGCGCTTCCGTACCGCCTTCGGACAGGAGGGAGCGTGCGGCGTCCAGCAGGGCGCCGCGCTGCATGGTCCGGTGCTCGGCCACCGAGGCCGCTCGAATCCTGGGCACGTCTCCACTCTACGGATCGGGCGGGACCGGCACCGCGTCAGCGTCCGACGTCGGCCAGCTTCGCACGCAGTTGCAGCACGGATTTGGTGTGGATCTGACTGACCCTGCTCTCGGTCACCCCGAGCACATTGCCGATCTCGGCGAGCGTGAGGCCCTCGTAGTAGTAGAGCGTGACCACGGTCTTCTCACGGTCGGGGAGCGTATTGATCGCCCGGGCCAGCAGCCGTCGCAATTCCCGGTCCTCGGCGACCTCCACCGGATTGTCGGCGGCGGTGTCCTCCAGCGTGTCCATCAGGCTGAGCCGGTCACCGCCTTCGCCGCCGACGTGCAGCAGCTCCTCCAGCGCCACGACGTTCGCCAGGGACAACTGGCTGAAAACGGCGTGCAGTTCCTCCAGGGCGATCCCCATCTCGGCGGCGACCTCACTTTCCGAGGGAGTGCGCCGCAGCTGCGCCTCCAGCGTCGTGTAGGCGCGCTCGACGGCCTTCGTCTTCTGCCGCACGGAACGCGGGATCCAGTCCAGGGCCCTGAGTTCGTCGATCATCGCGCCGCGGATCCGGGTGATCGCGTAGGTCTCGAACTTGATCGACCGCTCGATGTCGAACTTCTCGATCGCGTCGATCAGGCCGAAGACCCCGGAGGAGACGAAGTCGGCCTGCTCGATGTTGGACGGCAGCCCCACGCTGACCCGGCCCGCGACGTACTTCACCAGCGGCGAGTAGTGCAGGATCAACTGCTCCCGCAGCCGCTCGTCACCCGTGGTCTTGTACGACCGCCACAACTCGTCGAGCGACGAGGGCGCGGGGGGCCGCACGGCGCTCCGCGCGGCGGGGGGCGCCGCCGCGCGGTCAGACCCGGAGGTGTGCTGGGGCATGCGTTGCCTTGAGCCGTTCTGCTGTGACGTGCGGGGGGACGTCTGTCTGGGCCGGAATCAGGTGAGCGTAGCGTGACTGAAGCATCGCGGTGTGCGCCGAACAGGTGCCCGCGCCTGCCCGGGTGGACGCCGTCGACCACACCTTCGAGCGGGGGCCGACGCAGCTCGCGCCGACCCCCAGGATGCCGCCGACAGTGACACGGGAGCCATCGGCATCACCTTTTCACCCGAATGCCCCAGGTCAAGCACCGCCTCGCCGCGCCGCGGCGTCCGGTGTCACCCTGACCGTCAACTGCCAACGGTCGCCGAGCCGTTCGACAAACCCCAACGAGTGGAGTTCGTACAGCCTGCCGAGCGCCTCGTCCGAAGTCGTCCCGGCGCTCCGCGCGATCTCCCGCACGTCGGCGGCTCCCCGGGCGGGCAGCGCGTCCAGGACCCGTGCGCTGACCGGTCCGAGCAGATCCCTCGGGAGTACGGGGCCGCGGCGGACCGGAGCGAGATCGCCGATCTCGCCCACCAGCTCCACGACTTCGGCGGCGTCCGTGACCAGGACGCCCTCACCGCGCAGCAGTTCGTGCACCCCGGCGGAGAGGCCGCTGGTGACCGGTCCGGGCACGCCCATCGTGAAGCGGCCGAGCCGCAGGGCGCAGCGCGCCGTGACCAGCGAGCCGCTGCGGTACGCCGCCTCCACGACGACCGTTCCCCTGGTGAGCGCGGCGATCACGCGGTTGCGCAGGATGAATCTGCTGCGGGTGGGGTGGTCGCCCGGCGGTAATTCGGTGACGACGAGACCCTGTTCGGCGATGCGTCCGATCAACTCGGTATGACCGGGCGGATAGACGACGTCGACGCCGCAGGCGAGCACCGCGACGGTGGCCCCGCCTGCCGCCAGCGCCCCCCGGTGGGCGGCGCCGTCGACCCCGAACGCGCCGCCGGACGTCACGACCCAGCCGCGCTCGGCGAGTCCCGAGCCGAGCGTGGCCGCCATATGCGCCCCGTACGGAGTACAGGCCCTGGCCCCGACCACCGCGACGGACCGCAGCGACCAGATCCGCAGATCGGGACCGCCCCGCACCCAGAGCCCGATGGGTCCGGCCGCGTCCAGGTCGTCGAGCTGGCTGGGCCACTCGGTGTCACCGGGGCAGACGAACCGGCCGCCGTGCGCGGCCACCGCCGACAGATCGCGCTCGGGGTCGGCCCCGGCCGCCCGTATCCGGTAGCCGCCGAGCCGGCGTGCGCCGACCCCGGCGAGTTGCTTCCCGCCGTCCGCCGAGGTGAGCAGCGCCAGCAGCCCGCCGGCGCCGAATTCCCGCAGCCAGTGTCCGCCGCGCTCGTCCCCCGGCTCGAAGACCCTGGTCAGCGCGGCCCGCGCCAGCCGCTCACTCGGGGTGACGCCGCCCGTCACGGCCTCCCTCCGACCGTGCCGGCCGCGCCGACCGCGCCCCGGGCGATGCCCGTCCGCAGCTCCAGCGCCAGGTCCACATCACGCGCCTGGGGACGGTCGCGGCCGGCGAGGTCCGCGACCGTCCAGGCCACCCGGAGCACCCGGTCCAGGCCGCGGACGGTGAGCAGCCCCCGCTCCAGGTCCCGCTCGGCGGCGGCGAGGGCTCCGGGTGCGACGGCCCAGCGGGTCCGCAGCTCGTGGCCCGGCACCTCGCTGTTCACCGACCATGGTGTGCCGTCGAGCCGGGCCGCCGACCGCTCTCTGGCGGCCCGCACCCGCGCGGCGACCACCGCCGTCGACTCGCCCCGGCCGCCCTGTCCCAGCAGATCGGCGCGATGGACGGGCTGGACCTGGACCCGCAGGTCGACCCGGTCGAGCAGCGGTCCTGACAGCCGTGCCTGATACCGGCGGATCACCGAGGGCGGACAGTCGCACCCGGCGCCGTGCAGGGTGTGGCGCCCGCACGGGCAGGGATTGGCCGCCAGGATCATCAGGAAACGTGCGGGCAGCCGTACCACCCCCGCGCTGCGCGCCACCACCACATGTCCCGATTCGAGCGGCTGGCGCAGGGAGTCCAGGGCCCGGCCCGAGAATTCGGGGGCCTCGTCCAGGAAGAGGACTCCGCGGTGCGCCAGCGAGACCGCACCTGGTCTCGGCAGACCGTTCCCGCCGCCGACCAGCGATTGCATGGTCGCCGAGTGGTGCGGTGCGCAGTAGGGCGGTGTGTCGACGAGCGGCTGGCCCGGTGGCAGCATCCCCGCCACCGAGTGCACGGCGGTGACCTCCAGGGATTCCTGCCTGGTCAGGGGCGGCAGGACACCCGGCAACCGCTCCGCCAGCATGGTCTTGCCCGCTCCGGGAGGGCCTTGGAGCAGGAGATGGTGCCCGCCCGCCGCGGCGACCTCCAGGGCGGTGCGGGGCGCCGTCTGACCGGCGACGTCCGCCAGATCCGGCCGGTGTCCGCCGCTCCGGCCGCTCCCGGAGGCGAGGCCGGTGCCGACGCCGGTGCCCGGCACCAGCAGCCCGGCCAGTATCGGGTCGGGACGCCCGTCCAGGACCTGCGGCGGTTCGTCGGGCACCGGTTCGCCGGTGAGGACGGCGATGAGCTGACGCAGGCTGCGGACGCCGAGAACCGATACGCCGGGCACCAGGGACGCCTCGCCGGCCGTCTGCTCCGGGACGACGACCTGCCGGTAGCCGGCCTCCGCCGCCGCGAGCACCGCCGGCAGCACACCTCGCACCGGCCGGACCCGCCCGTCCAGCCCCAGCTCCCCGATGAGTACCAGGTCGGCGATGGCCCTGGCGTCGATACGCTCCGCCGCCCCGAGGACGGCGATCGCGACGGCGAGATCGAACCCGCTGCCGCTCTTCGGTACGGACGCGGGGCTGAGCCCCACCGTGAGCTTCTTCTGCGGCCACTCCGCGCCGGAGTTCACCACCGCCGCCCGTACCCGGTCGCGGCTCTCCACGAGGCTCTTGTCCGGCAGCCCCACCAGGGCGAAGGCGGCCACCCCGGGCTCCAGGTCGGCCTGGACCTCGACCACCACGCCCTCGACGCCCACCAGCGCCACCGAGCACGCCCGCGCGAACCCCATCAGGCCACCCCCCGCGCGTGCTCCACCACGGGTGCGCCCCGCCGGGGCAGCAGCACCCCGATCAGATCGATGCGCACCCCGCCGGGCGGCGGGCCTCCGCAGCGCTCCAGCCAGCAGGCCGCCAGCCGCCGGAGCCGGTCCACCTTGTCGCGCGTGAGCGCGGCCATCGGATGCTCGAAGGAAGCGTCTCTGCGGGTCTTCACCTCACAGACGACCAGTACTTCTCCGCCCCGGACGTCCGTGTCCCGGGCCACGATGTCGATCTCGCCGGTTCTGCCGCATCGCCAATTGCGTGCCAGCACGGTCATCCCCGACGCGACCAGCCGTCGCGCGGCCAGTTCCTCGCCGTACCGTCCCAGTGCCCCCGTCGCGTTCATGTCGGCACCACCTCCGGCACCGACTCTGACGCGATCGCCCGCAACTAGTGGATCTTTGTGGACAACTCAGCGGTTGTGGACAACCCGGTCACTCTCTTCAGCCACCGGGCAGTTCGAGATCGCTCTTGTTCAGCTCCTCGATATTCACGTCCTTGAACGTGAGCACCCGCACCTGCTTGACGAACCTGGCCGGCCTGTACATGTCCCAGACCCAGGCGTCCGCCATCGTGACCTCGAAGAAGACTTCTCCCTGTACCGAATGCACCTGCATCTCGTAGTCATTGGTGAGATAGAAGCGACGCTCGGTCTCGATCACATATTTGAACAGACCGACGACATCGCGGTACTCCCGGTAGAGCTTCAGCTCCATCTCGGTCTCGTACTTCTCGAGGTCCTCGGCGCTCATGGCATGTTCCCCTTCAGCCGTACGTCCCCCTATTGTGCTCCGGCCCCCGCGCCCCTATACGACGTGGGGGGCGAGGACCACCGGCGCATCCGGAGGACCCTCGGCGAGCAGCGTACGCAGCAGCTCGGCGAGCCTGGTCGGATACACCGTCTCACGCGCCGCCGACAGTTCGGCGGAGGTCCACCACCTCAGCCCCGCGACACTGCGACGCTCCAGCTCGGTCAGCCCGCCGGACGAGGTCTCGGTCTGTGCCGTACGTGCCAGGAAGTACCACTCGTCCTGGTTCCAGCGCCGTCCGTCGAACGGGAAGGAGCAGGTCCGCCGCCACAGCACGGGCCCCAGGTCCACCTGTGTGATCCCCGTCTCCTCGGCCAGTTCACGCAGCGCCGCTTGAGCCCGGGTCTCGTCGCCCTCCAGGCCGCCGCCGGGCGTGAACCACCAGTCGTCGGCCGGATCGTCGGGCTCGTGCCCGTGCAGCAGCAGGATCCGGTCCCCGGGATCCAGCAGCACCACCCGCGCGACCTTCCGCAGCGCGCCGCCGCCGTCCACCCCGCCGTCCACACCTGGCGCCTCGCATCCGCCGGACGCGCCTCCGCCGGAAGCGCTCCCGCCCGACGCGCTCCCGTCCGACGCGCCCTCGCCCGGACCCAGGGGGGCGCCGTCAGCGGACACCGGCGGGCACCCCCTCGTCGTACCGGCGCGACCGCCGCCGCTTCGACAGCAGCCGCGCGACCGGTCCGTACGCCGCCCCGCCCAGGATCAGTACCGCCCCCGCCAGCACGGCCCCGACGACCAGCCTCACCGGTCCCGGAGCGGACACCCCGCCCGGCAGCGCCGCGAAGCTCCCCGGCCGGTCGATCAGTCCGGCCGGCGGCCAGGCCACGGCGTCGACACGCGCGTCCACCTCCGAGCGCGGCACCGAGCCGTCCCCCGGCTCCTGGAGATGGACGCGTGAGTCCAGCGAGCCGGTGCGTTCGTCACCGAGCAGGAAGAGCTGCCCCTTCGGCACACTCGCGTCGAAGTCGTTCATGGAGGCCCGCCCGCCGGGTGTGCCCGGCAGATACGGCTCCTCGACCGGCTCGCCGTTGACGGTCAGCCGGCCTCGCGCGTCGCAGCAGGCGATCGTGTCGCCGCCGACCCCGACCACCCGCTTGACCATCGGGAGACCGCCCCACCGGGCGTCGGTGAAGACCACCACGTCCCCGCGCCGTACCTCGTCGCCCGATATCCGCTGGGCCAGTACGCGGTCCCCGGCCTTCACCGTCGGGGTCATCGAGCCGGTCGGCACGGTGTAGGGCTGGTATTCGATGGCTCCCCAGACGAATCCGCCGAGGAACAGGACACAGCCGACGGCCACGGCCAGCCCCGACAGCACGCTGCCGAGGCGGCCGTGGCCGTCCTTCACCCGTCCGGTACCGCTCATCCCAGCACTCCCCGCTCCGGAGAAAGGATCCTCGGAGATCGACGATCCGGGACGGCACCCTACCCGGCGGTACGCCCGCCGGTCAGCCGCTTCCTGCGCCACAGCACCAGCGGCAGCGCGCCCGCGACGCCGAGCGCCCCGGGAGCCGCGGCCATGGCGGCCGACGCGGCCGTGCTCAGCCCCGGCTGGTCGAACGTGCCGGGCACCGGGAGCGTGGACCACCGGTTGACCGGCCAGGCGACGACGAAGGCGCGGCCGACGACCTCGTCCGTGGAGACCGTGCCGTGACCGGGCAGGCTCTGGTGGTAGCGGGAGTCCAGCGAGTTCTGCCGGTGGTCGCCCATCACCCAGATACGTCCCTTGGGCACGTGGATCGGGCCGAACGGCTCGTCGTCACACGGGGTGTTCCCGGGGTAGATGTACCCGGTCTCGTTCAGCGGGTGCCCGTTGACCTTGACCTTGCCGCCCTTGTCACACTGCACCGTGTCACCGCCGACCGCGATGACCCGCTTGATCAGGTCCTTCTCCTCCGCGGACGGCATCAGCCCGATGAAGCTGAGGAACTTCTGCGCCACATTCGGCTCAGGTGTCTCGGCGCCGTCCAGCCAGCCGCCCGGGTCGTGGAAGACCACGACCTCACCGCGCTCCGGCTCGGAGCCGAACCAGGGCGTGAGCTTGTCCACGAGCACCCGGTCACCCCGCTGCAGGGTGTCCTGCATGGAGTCCGAGGGGATCGAGAACGCCTGCACCAGGAAGGTCTTGATCAGCAGCGCGAGCACCAGCGCGATACCGATCAGCAGGGGCAGCTCCTTCCAGAAGGAGCGCTGGCTCCTCCCGGCGGGCTCGTCCCGGTCCGATTCGTCACTGCCCGGGACGCCCGTGTCCGAGCCACCGCTGTCCACGATCCCGCTCTCGGGTTCCGTCGTACCGTCCGTCACGACCGCGGGCGACTCGGCGAGCTGCTCGTGTCCCTCCTCGGGATCATCGTGTCCGGATCGTGCGCCGACCGCCACATCCCCCACATCCACTCCTTACTCCGTGCGATTCGCTCCGTGTGATCGCCTGATCCCCATCAGGGGCAGGGCCACCACTCCCATAACGAGCGGGAGTTCCGCAGGGGTCGGGAGCCGGATCAATCCGTGTCGATCCTGGGAGGACACACTATTCGACGCGCGCGCGGCCGTCGTCGGCGCGGCACGTGCCTGCGGGACCGAAGCGTACGTCTCCGGCTCCTCCAGTCTGCGCCAGTGACCGAACGGCCAGGCGATGACGACCGCCCGCCCGACGACGTCCTCCTCGGAGACCGTGCCCTGGAACGGCTGGCTGAGATGGAAGCGGGAATCGGCCGAATTCGCCCGGTGGTCCCCCATGACGAAAATACGCCCGGCCGGCACCTTCACCGTGAAGGAGACCAGCGAGGGAACGTTGCCGGGGTACAGGTACGGCTCCGTGAGGGGCACGCCGTTGACGGTGACCCTGCCGTTCTTGTCGCAGCACGCCACGGTGTCGCCCCCCACCCCGACGACCCGCTTGATCAGGTCCTGCTCGTTGGCGGACGGCAGCAGCCCGACGAAGGTGAGAGCCTGCTTGATCTGCTTGAGGCCCACCGGGGAGTCGTCGGGCGCGGGCGGTTCGCCGTCGAGCCAGTGTCCGGGGTCGTTGAAGACCACGACATCGCCGCGCTTCGGCTTCGCGCCGAACCAGGGGGTGAGTTTGTCCACCAGGACCCGGTCACTGACCTGGATGGTCTGCTCCATCGACCCGGACGGGATCACGAACGCCTGCACCAGGAACGTCTTCAGGACGAGCGCGATCAGGAGGGCCACGACGATCAGCAGAGGGATCTCGGTGACGGCGGACCGGCGACGGCGACGCTTGACCTTGCGGGCCAGCTTGCGCCGCTCCGCCCGGCCGGGCAGCGGACGTCCGCTCGCGGACCCGCCGCCGGCCGGCCGGCCGCCACCGTCCCCGTGACGACGATTCCCGTCAGAACCGTCCCCGTCAGAACCGATCCCGCCAGGACCGATCCCGTCAGGACCGATCCCGTGCGGGTCCGCCCCCTGCCGGCCGTCTCCCTGCCCGCCGGCCCCGTGGCCCGGGGGGCGTCCGCGCCTACCCATGAGCGCCACCCGGTTCCCGTACGCCCCTGAAGGCGTCGGCCGGCTCCACCGAGGACCAGCGGCCCAGCGGCCAGCCGATCCACGCCACCCGCCCGATGACCTCGTCGACGGGCACCATGCCGCCGCCCGGCTCACCGAGGTGGTCCCGGGAGTCGCGGGAGTTGCTCCGGTGATCGCCCATGACCCACAGCCTCCCGCGCGGAACCACGATGTCGAACGGAACGAGGGAGGGTGCGTCGCCGGGGTACAGGTACCGCTCGTCCACCGGCCGGCCGTTCACCTCGACCCTGCCCCTGCGGTCGCAGCAGACCACCCGGTCACCCCCCACCCCGATCACCCGTTTCACGAAGTCGGTCTCGGCGGGCTCGGCGAGACCCAATGCCGCGGCCGCGCCGCGCAGCAGCGTGGTGACCGGGTCGCGCGGCGCCGGCTGCGCGACGAAGGATCCGGTGCCGTCGAAGACGACCACCTCACCGCGGACCGGCGCGCTCCCGAAGCGGTACGCCAGTTTGTTGACCAGTACCCGGTCCCCGACCTGGAGCGTGGGCTCCATCGAGCCGCTGGGGATCAGGAAGGGCTGCGTCACGAAGGTGCTGAACAGCAGCGCGAAGACCGCGCAGGCGGCGCCCAGCAGCCCCGCCCGGCGCCAGGAGAGCCACGGGTCGCGGGGCTCCCCCATGAGGGGGGAGCGCGTGGCCGGGAAGCGCGAGATGAGCCTGCCCATGGCCGGAACCGCCGGAAAACGCAGGGAGCGCGACCGCTCCTCCGCCCCGGCGGGGGCTTCGGAGGAGCGGTCGCGCTCCGAGTGCTGTGCTTCGGTGTCCATCGGGGCCAGATCTTATCCGGCGACCCTGGGGAACCGGGCGCGAGTCCGGGCGTCAGCCCGGGCGCCGAGCGCTCACCTGTCGCGCTTCTCCTTGATCTTCGCGGCCTTGCCGCGCAGCTCACGGAGGTAGTAGAGCTTGGCGCGACGGACGTCACCGCGGCTCACGAGCTCGATCTTCTCGAAGATCGGGCTGTGGACGGGGAAGGTGCGCTCGACACCGACGGAGAAGGAGACCTTGCGGACCGTGAAGGTCTCGCGGACGCCGGAACCCTGACGGCGGATGACCACGCCCTTGAACTGCTGGATACGGGAGCGGTTGCCTTCGATGACACGCACGTGAACGTTCACGGTGTCACCGGGGCGGAAGGCGGGCAGGTCGCTGCGGAGCGACGCTACGTCGACGTTGTCGAGCAGGCTGGTCATGTGGGACTGCTTCCTCGCTGATGCCACAGGTCATCAACGGTGATCGAAATGAGAGTCTGGGGGTGCCGTTCGCGTCGGACGGGCGTCGTTCCCCCTGTGGCAGGGGCGCGCGCCGGACGTACGGCAACGGCTCATTCTTCCATGGCCGCTGGTCTACGCCAAAATCGGCCACCGGGCTCCGGCGACCAGCCCAGGATGGAGAGCATCTCGCGGTCCTTCTTGTCGAAGGCGGCGGGGTCGCAGCGCTCGATCAGATCGGGCCGGTTGAGAGCCGTGCGCCGGAACGCCTCGTCCCGCCGCCAGCGGGCGATCCTGCCGTGGTGGCCGCTGAGCAGCACGTCGGGGATCCCGTGTCCGCGCCACTCCGGCGGCTTGGTGTAGACCGGCCCCTCCAGCAGATTGGCCATCGCGCCGGGGGCGAAGGAGTCGTCGCGGTGCGACTCGGCGTTGCCGAGGACGCCGGGCAGCAGCCGGGCGACGGCCTCGGTGACGACCAGGACGGCCGCCTCGCCGCCCGCCAGCACGTAGTCGCCGATGGACACCTCGTAGACCGGTATCCGGGTGGCGTACTCGTCGATGACCCGGCGGTCGATGCCCTCGTAGCGGGCGGGCGTGAAGATCAGCCACGGCCGCTCGGAGAGTTCGACGGCGAGTTCCTGGGTGAACGGGCGGCCGCTGGGGGTGGGGACGACCAGCACGGGGCCGTGGGCACCCGCGTCGTACCCGTTCGCGAGCACGTCGTCCAGGGCGTGACCCCAGGGTTCGGTCTTCATGACCATGCCGGGGCCGCCGCCGTAAGGGGTGTCGTCGACCGTGTTGTGCCGGTCGTACGTCCACTCCCGCAGGTCGTGCACGTGCACGCCGAGCTGACCGCGCGCCCGCGCCTTGCCGACGAGCGAGACGTTCAGCGGCTCCAGGTACTCCGGGAAGATCGTGACGACATCGAGCCGCATCAGTCGTTTTCCTCGCCGGAGGCGGTCTCACGTGACGCGGTCCCGCCGGAGGCGGTCTCCGCGTCCCCGTCGACGGCGGCGTGCGCGTCGTCCCCGCCGGCCGCGACCTCCGCGTGGTCGTCGATGAGTCCGGGCGGCGGGTCGATGACGGCCCGCTGCTCCTCCAGGTCGATCTCGGTGACGATCTCCTCGACGAAGGGGATCATCACCTCGCTGCCGTCAGGCCGTTCCACGATGAAGAGGTCCTGCGAGGGCAGGTGGGTGATCTCGGTGATCCGGCCGATCTCCGTGCCGTCGGCCAGGACGACATCCAGGTCCATCAGCTGATGGTCGTAGAACTCCTCCGGGTCCTCGGGGAGTTCTTCGGGGTCGATCTCGGCGATCAGCAGGATGTTGCGCAGGGCCTCGGCGCCCGTCCGGTCGCGTACGCCCTCGAAGCGCAGCAGCAGCCTGCCGCTGTGCACCCGGCCCGTCTCGATCGTCAGCGGTCCGGCCGAGGCCGGTTCCGTGCCGAGTACGGCGCCGGGCCCGAGGCGCAGTTCGGGCTCGTCGGTGCGCACCTCGACGGTGACCTCACCCTTGATGCCGTGGGCGCGGCCGATCCGCGCGACTACCAACTGCACGTGCAGTGCCTGCCTCTCTGCGAAGGGATGGTTACCGTCCCTGCCGGGAACGACAAAGGCCGGAGAGGGCGGACGCCCTCCCCGGCCCGTGCCGGACGTACGAATTCTCAGCGAACCTGGTCCACGTCGACGAGGTCGACACGGATGCCACGGCCGCCGATGGCGCCCACGACGGTCCGCAGAGCACGCGCGGTGCGGCCGTTGCGGCCGATCACCTTGCCGAGGTCGTCGGGGTGCACCCGGACCTCAAGCACCTGGCCGCGGCGCAGGTTGCGCGAGGCCACCTGCACCTCGTCCGGGTTGTCGACGATGCCCTTCACGAGGTGCTCGAGAGCCTCCTCGAGCATGCTCAGGCCTCGGTCGACTCGGCTGCGGCCGAAGCCTCGGTGCCGGCTTCGTCGGCCTTCTTGTCGGCCTTCTTGGCCTTCGGCGTGATCGCCTCACCCTTGGGCTCGTCGCCGGCGTCCTTCACGAGCGCCTCGAAGAGGGCACGCTTGTCGGCCTTCGGCTCCGGCTGGAGCAGCGGCGCGGGGGCCGGGAGGCCCTTGTGCGCCTGCCAGTCACCGGTGAGCTTGAGGATCGCGAGAACGGGCTCGGTCGGCTGGGCGCCGACGGACAGCCAGTAACGCGCGCGGTCCGAGTCGACCTCGATACGCGAGGGGTTCTGCACCGGGTGGTACAGACCGATCTCCTCGATGGCCCGGCCGTCGCGGCGGGTACGGGAGTCGGCGACGATGATGCGGTAGTGAGGCGAACGGATCTTGCCCAGACGCTTCAGCTTGATCTTGACTGCCACTGGAGTGGTGTCTCCTGGTCTTGACGTGATTGGGCACACCGGGATGCCGCGTGGGGTTGCGGTACCCGATTCGCCCGATGGACGCGTCAGCCGGAGGAGAGAGGGGTCCTATGCGACTGTCGAGTACAGCTGGCCATTCTGCCACACACGCGCGGCGCGGCATGACCCGGACGGTGACAGCTCCGGGGCCCGGGTGCTCAGCTCGCGGCGGCGACCACTTCCGGGATGCGGAAGGGCTTGCCGCAGCCGCCGCAGACGATGGGCGCCTGGGCGAGCACCGACGGCACGACCCGGACATTACGGCCGCAGTCGCAGACGGCTTTGACGCGTACGCCGCCGCCGGACGATCCGTGCCGGGCGGCCGGACCGCGGAAGCTGCGCTTGGTGTCCGCGGCTGTCGCGACCGTGTGCGCCTTGAGGGCGCGCTGCAGCCGCTCGATGGTGGGTCGATACCGCCGCTTCGCCTCGGGGCTGAGCGAGACCAGGGAGAAACCGCTGCTGGGATGCGGCTCCTCCGGGTGGTCGAGGCCCATCTCCTCGGCGATCGCCAGGAATCGGCGGTTGTGGTAACGGCCCGCGCGCGAGGTGTCACGGACGCCTCGCGCGGCGGCGATGCCGTGGACCGCTTCGTGAAGCAGTCGTTCGAAGGAGAGTTCGCCGCCACAGGCGGACGAGGACTCTCCGATCAGGGACTCTGGCGCGGCTAGATCCGGCAGCTCAGGGTGGGACCGCTGAATATCGGCCCACGCCTGCGCCAGCTCTGCGGCGAGAACAGGTGGTGTCGTGCTCACGTCGTGAATAACGAGCCGGAACGCTCCCGGGTTCCATTACGGGGCATCCCAAATAATTTGCACGTACCCGTCAGTTGCCCTTGATGCGTCCTGACGAGGGCGGGTGCGGCGAACTGCGGAGAAGCGGCGCAGCTCGCCGCAAGGTGGTACGTAGCGTCGCGTACGCATCCGCGCGTAGACGATCTACGTACGCCGGGTTTCTCCCGGCCGCCGGGGAGAGTCCTCCGGGCCCTGCCAGGGCGTCCGGGCGGGCCGTATGCGGGCCGTACGCGGGCCCTCTCGCGATCAGTAGGCGCGGGCCACGACGGCGACAGTACCCGGGGCGTCGTCGCTCTCCGGCACCGACCCGTCCTCGGCGACCAGGCACCGTACGGACACGCCGCGCTCCGCCAGAGCCGCCTCGCCGCCGGGTCCCAGCGTCGCCCAGGGGATGCGCGCCCACCCCCCGGCGCCGGCCGCCTCGGCCGCCTCGGCGACGGAGGAGACCTCGCTCGTGCGGGAGACGCGCCGGTCGCGGGACTGCCGCAGCAGCAGTGCCTGGTCCTCCTCCAGGAGCGTGGGCAGCAGCCCGGCGAGGGCGTCCACGGCGACGGGCTCCTTGCCCCCGGGGATCCGGCGCGCCAGCATCGCGGTGCCGGTCTCCAGGTCGCGCGGGCCGATCTCGATCCGTACGGGCACGCCCTTCAGCTCCCAGTCGACGACGCGGCGGCCGAAGGGGGTGTCGGTACGGTCGTCGACCAGGACGCGGAGTCCGGCGGCCCCGAGGCGGCCGGCGGTCTCCCGGACCTGGGCGAGGACGGCCTCGTCGCCCTTGATGGCGAGAACGACCACCTGGACGGGGGCCAGCCGGGGCGGCACGCGCAGCCCGTTGTCGTCGCCGTGCGTCATGATCAGGCCGCCGACCATCCGGGTGGAGGCACCCCAGGAGGTCTGCCACACCAGTTCCTCGGTGCCCTCCTTCGACAGGTAGCGGATGTGGAACGCCTTGGCGAAGTTCTGGCCGAGTTCATGGCTGGTGCCCAGCTGGAGGGCCTTGCCGTCGCCCATCATGCCTTCGAGGGTCAGGGTGTTGACGGCGCCGGCGAAACGCTCGCGGGCGGTCTTGCGGCCCAGGACGACATCGATGGCGAGCACGTCGGTCATGAAGTCGGCGTATACGTCGCGGTGGATGCGGGCGGCGTAGTCCCGGGCGTCCTTGGAGGTGGCGTGGGCGGTGTGACCCTCCTGCCAGAGGAATTCGGTGGTGCGCAGGAAGATCCGGGGACGCATCTCCCAGCGGACGACATTGGCCCACTGGTTGATGAGCAGCGGGAGGTCGCGGTAGCTCCGTACCCACCGGGAGAAGTACTCGTTGACGATCGTCTCGGAGGTGGGGCGTACGACGACCGGCTCGTCCAGCACCTTGCCGCCGGCCCGGGTGACGACGGCCAGCTCGGGCGCGAAGCCCTCGACGTGCTCGGCCTCCCGGGTCAGGTACGACTGCGGGATGAGGAGGGGGAAGTACGCGTTAGAGGCGCCGGCTTCCTTGATGCGGGCGTCCAGCTCCTCCTGCATCCGTTCCCACAGGCCGTACCCGTACGGCCTCATCACCATCGTGCCGCGCACCGGGCCGTTGTCGGCCAGCTCGGCCTTGTTGATCAGGTCCTGGTACCAGCGGGGGAAATCGTCCGCCTGAGGTGTGAGAACGGGTGCCTTCGCCATGGCGCGCATCGTAAGGCGGCGGTGCCCGGGAAACGGTTTCCGGCTCGCCCGCAGGGCAGTGCGCGGGGGCGCACGCCCGGCGCTCGTCACACTTTGCCAATCGCCCACTGGACGCGGGCGCGGATGGGGCGTTCCCTGGCATACGGGGGATGTGTGCGCGCACGTACACGGGGGGCTGTCAATCAGGGCACTACCGACCTCTCGGCGGATTGGGGCGCTATCCATGACACGTACGCTCGTCCAGCACCATCAGCAGCCATCACCCGCGGCCCCTGCACCGGCGCTCCCGTCGGACGCGGGCCCCGCGGACCCCGGCGCCCGCGCCCGCGACTGGGCCGAGATCCAGGAACGGATGCTGGTGCCGCTCTACGAAGCGGTGTACGAGCGCCTGGAGGTCCGCACCGGGACCCGGGTGCTGGGGCTCGGCTGCGGTTCGGGGCTCGCGCTGCTCCTGGCGGCCTCACGTGGCGCGCGGGTGACCGGCGTCGACTCCGACGAGGAGCGGCTCGCGCTGGCCCGCGAACGGCTGCTCGCCGACGGGAAACACAACGGGAAACACGACGGCCGCGCCGCCGGTCCCGCGGCGGACACCGGCAGGCTGCTGCCGGTGGACCTGATGGCCGATACCGGCGCGCGGTCCGACCGTCCGCCGTACGACCTGATCACGGCCTTCGAGCCGGTCGGCCGGGTGGCGGGGGACGCCGAGGGTCTCGGAACCGCGCTCGACACGGCGGTACCGCTGGCCGGGCGCGGCACCCCGGTGGTGCTGGCCGGCTGGGGCCCGCCGGAGCGGTGTGCCACGGACGCGGTGCTGCGGGTCGCGGGACGGCTGACCGACCGGCTGCGCAAGGGCGGCTGGCGCCCGGCGCGCCGGGACGACCTGGAGGATGTGGCCGCGCGGGCCGGGCTGAAGCCGGACGGCTCGGGGCGGGTGGCCTGCCCCTTCGGGTACGCGGACATGTCGAGCGCGGTCCGGGGTCTGCTGTCGACCGGGGTGTTCGACGGTGCGATACGGGCCACGGACCGGCGGCAGGTGGAGAAGGAGGTCGGCGAGGCGCTCCACCCGCATCTGCGCCGGGACGGCACGGTGTGGATGCCGAACGTCTTCCGCTACCTGATCGCCCGTACGCCCTGACCCACCTCACCGGCCTGACCTCGCGGGCCTGACCTCACCGGCCTGACCTCGCGGGTGGGGACGGGCCCGTGCGCGAGGCGGGCTCCCTGCCCGCCCGCCCCGGCGCGCCCGGCCGTCACCCCGCTCCGGGGCGACGGCCCGAGTGGCCGTCAGGCCACCGTCAGCTCATGAACTTCTTGAACTCGTCGGGCAGTTCGAAGTTCTTGTCCTGCTCGCCGGCCGGCAGGCCGAAGGCGTTGCCGGACTGCGCCGCTTCCTCGCGCTTCGCGGCCGCGGCCTGCTCGTCCGCCTTGCGCTTCATCGGGTTGCCCGACCGCTGCTTGCCCTTGGCCTGCTTCTGCTTCTTCTTCGTGCGGCCGGGGCCGCCGCCCATCCCCGGGATGCCCGGCATGCCCGGCATCCCGCCGCCCTGCGCCATCTTGGACATCATCTTGCGGGCGTCGAAGAACCGCTCCACCAGGTTCTTCACGGCGCTGACCTCGACACCGGAACCACGCGCGATACGCGCCCGGCGCGATCCGTTGATGATGGTCGGGTCGTGCCGCTCGCCCGGCGTCATCGACTTGATGATCGCGGCGGTACGGTCCACGTCCCGCTCGTCGATGTTGTTGATCTGGTCCTTGATCTGCCCCATGCCGGGCAGCATGCCGAGCAGCTTGGAGATGGAGCCCATCTTCCTGACCTGCTCCATCTGGGCCAGGAAGTCGTCGAGGGTGAAGTCCTTGCCCTTGCTGCTCGCCAGCTTGGAGGCCATCTGCTCGGCCTCGGCCTGGCTGAACGTCTTCTCCGCCTGCTCGATGAGGGTGAGCAGGTCACCCATGTCGAGGATGCGGGACGCCATGCGGTCCGGGTGGAACGCGTCGAACTCGTCGAGCTTCTCGCCGTTGGAGGCGAACATGATCTGCTTGCCGGTGACGTGGGCGATGGAGAGCGCGGCGCCACCGCGGGCGTCACCGTCGAGCTTGGAGAGCACGACACCGTCGAAGCCGACGCCGTCACGGAAGGCCTCGGCGGTGTTGACCGCGTCCTGGCCGATCATCGCGTCGACGACGAAGAGGACCTCGTCGGGGCTGACGGCGTCGCGGATGTCCGCGGCCTGCTTCATCAGCTCCTGGTCGATACCGAGGCGGCCGGCGGTGTCGACGACGACGACGTCGTACTGCCGGGTGCGGGCGTACTCGACGGAGTCCTTGGCGACCTTGACCGGGTCGCCGACGCCGTTGCCCGGCTCGGGGGCGTACACCGCGACGCCCGCGCGCTCGGCGACGACGGAGAGCTGGGTGACGGCGTTGGGGCGTTGGAGGTCGCAGGCGACGAGCAGCGGGGTGTGGCCCTGGCCCTTGAGCCAGAGGCCGAGCTTTCCGGCCAGGGTGGTCTTACCGGCGCCCTGGAGACCGGCGAGCATGATCACCGTCGGCGGCTGCTTGGCGAAGCGCAGGCGGCGGGTCTCGCCACCGAGGATGCCGATGAGCTCCTCGTTGACGATCTTGATGATCTGCTGGGCGGGATTCAGCGCCTGGGACACCTCGGCACCGGCCGCGCGCTCCTTGACCTTGGCGATGAAGGAGCGGACGACGGGCAGTGCCACGTCCGCCTCGAGCAGCGCGATACGGATCTCGCGGGCCGTGGCGTCGATGTCCTCCGGGCTGAGGCGCCCTTTGCCCCGGAGGCTCTTGAATGTGGCTGCGAGGCGGTCGGAGAGAGTGTCGAACACGGCGGTCGCGGATCCTCAGGTCGGGGGCGGGCGTGGGGGCTGTCCCGCACGGTGAGGGACAGACCGTTCCCCAGGGTATCCGGCCGCGTGCGGTGGGGTCTGCCCTGCGGGTGGCACCGGCCGCAGCGGGGAGGATTGCTCCCGTACGGCCGGTGTCCCGTCAGGCTCAGCGCAGCGCGCTCTCGACGACCCGCGCCAGCTCGGCGGCGGCCGTCGCGGACAGCGGCTTGCCGTCCTCGGACGTCACGTAGAAGGCGTCGACGGCGTTGGCGCCCAGCGTGGAGACGTGCGCGCTGCGTACCCGTACCGCCGCCTCGTCCAGGGCGCGGCCGATCCGGTGCAGCAGTCCCGGTGCGTCCTGGGCGCGGACCTCGATCACCGTCGCGTGCTGGGAGGCGGTGGCCGCCACGGTCACCCGGGGCGGCGGGGCCTGGACGCCACGGCGGCGCGGGTACGCGGCCTCGCGTTCGGCGAGCCTGGCCGGGATGTCGAGCGAGCCGTCCAGGGCCCGTACGAGATCGGCGCGCAGGCGCACGGCCTGCGGCAGCGAGCCGTACGCGGCGGCCACCCGCCAGCTGAGCAGCAGGACCTCGCGGGTCCCGCCCAGTTCCGAGGGCAGCTCGACGGCGCGCAGGTCGGCGGCGCGGACGGTGAGCCGGTGCAGGGCGAGCACCCCGGCGGCGGCCGGCAGCACGCCCGGCTGGTCGGGCAGGGCGATGAGCAGTTCGACGCCGACCGGCTCGGGTTCGGGTTCGGTGTCCTCCTGCGGGGGCTCGCTCTGGGTGTGCAGGGCGAGCACGGGGCCGCCGGTGCGCAGCGCCTCGACGGCCAGGCGTTCCTGTTCGGCGCTGGGTGCGGCGGGGTCGGGGTCGGCGGGGCCGTCGCCCGCGAGGACGGCGGCGACCCGGGTGACGAGGTCGGCGACGAGCGAGGCCCGCCAGGACGACCAGGCGGCAGGACCCGTGGCGAGGGCATCGGCCTCGGTGAGGGCGTGCAGCAGTTCCAGAGTGGCGAGCGAGCCGATCCTGGTGGCGACCGAGCTGACGGTCGCGGGGTCGTCGAGGTCACGCCGGGTCGCGGTGTCGACGAGCAGCAGGTGGTGGCGGACGACGGTGGCGATGACGTCCATGTCGTCGTGGTCGAAGCCCATCCGGGAGGCGACGTCGCGGGCGATGACCTCACCGGCCACGGAGTGGTCGCCGGGCCAGCCCTTGCCGATGTCGTGCAGCAGCGCGCAGACGAGCAGCAGGTCGGGGCGGCCGACGCGGCGGGTCAGCGAGGACGCCTGGACGGCGGTTTCCACGAGGTGGCGGTCGACGGTCCAGGTGTGGACGGGATTGCGCTGCGGCCGGCAGCGCACGCGCTCCCAGTCCGGCAGCAGCCGGGTGATCAGCCCCTCGTTCTCCAGGGCCTCCCAGACCGGCACGGTCGATTCGCCCGCGCCGAGCAGGGTGATGAGCTCGTCACGGGCCTCGGCGGGCCAGGGAACCGGCAGCGGTTTGGACGCGGCGGCGAGACGGCGGACGGCGTGCAGCGAGATGGGCAGGCCCGCCTGGGCGGCGGCGGCCGCCGCGCGCAGGGGGAGTACGAGGTCGCGTTCGGGGCGCGCGGTGCGCGCGAGGACGACTTCGCCGTCCTGTTCGACGACGCCTTCGGCGAGCGGGCTGCGGTCGGGGGCGGGCTTGCCGCCGAGCATGGCGCGCAGCCGGGGGCGTACGGACCGGGCGCGCAGCACCCGGTTGACCTCGCGCCAGGTGACGTCGGAGGCGTAGGAGACCGTGCGGGCCGCCTCGTACACCTGGCGCAGCAGTGCGTCGGCGTCGAGGAGGCCGAGTTCCGCGGCGACGGGGTCCTGTTCCTGGAGGGCGAGCCGGTCGGTGGCGCGTCCGGTCGTCAGGTGCAGGGCGTCGCGCGCGTCGAGGAGCCTGCGGCGGGCGTCGTCGAGTCCTTCGCGGGGCGCGTCGGCGAGCCAGGACGCGGCGACGGCGCGCAGCGCGGTGGCGTCGCGCAGTCCGCCCCTGGACTCCTTGAGGTCGGGTTCGAGGAGGAACCGCAGCTCGCCCTGGCGTTCGGCGCGTTCCCGGCAGAGTTCGTCGAGTTCGGGCAGGCGTTTGGCGGCGGTGTTGCGCCAGTCGGCGAGGATCGCCGTACGCAACCCGCTGACCAGGGCCGGATCGCCGGCGACGTGCCGGGCGTCGAGCAGACCGAGCTGCACCTTGAGGTCCTCGGCGGCGGTCTTGCGTGCCTCGGCGTGGGTGCGGACGGAGTGGTCGAGCGCGACCCCGAGGTCCCACACCGGGTACCAGACGCGGTCGGCGAGATGGGCGATCGCGGGGGCGCCGGCGGTGCCGTCGTGCAGGAGGAGCAGATCGAGGTCGCTGCGCGGGGACAGCTCTCCGCGTCCGTAACCGCCGACGGCGACGAGGGCCGCTCCGCTCACCCCGGCCTCCCGGGCCGCGGTGGTGAACAGCGCGTTCAGCCAGTCGTCGGTCAGCCGGGCGAGGGCGGTACGGCGCGGCGGCCCTGGCTGCGCCTTCTCCTGGAGAAGGCGCAGCCGGGCCGCCGCATAGCCGCTGGGTCCCGAGTCTGCCTGGTCGGTCATGTCTTCGAGGCTCGTCACCCAGGTGTTCCTGTCTCTCAGAGGGCGTCCGGGCCGCGCTCGCCGGTCCGTACCCGGACCGCCGTGTCGACCGGCACGCTCCATACCTTTCCGTCACCGATCTTGCCGGTGCGGGCGGCCTTCACCACGACGTCGATCAACTCTTCGGCGTCGGCGTCCTCGACCAGCACCTCTATGCGGATCTTCGGTACGAGGTCGACGGTGTACTCAGCACCCCGGTAGACCTCGGTGTGGCCGCGCTGGCGGCCGTACCCGCTGGCCTCCGTGACCGTGAGCCCCTGGACGCCGAAGGCCTGCAGGGCCTCCTTGATCTCGTCCAGCCGGTGGGGCTTCACGACTGCGGTGATGAGCTTCATGCGTCCACCTTCTTGTTCTTCGCGGCGTTGGTCGGGTTCTGGTCGGCGGGCAGGCTACTACGGCCCACCGGCGTACCCCCGACCGCGCTGTAGTCGTATGCGGTCTCCGCGTGGTAGGCGCTGTCCAGACCGCTGGTCTCGTCGTCCTCGGAGGCACGGAATCCGATGGTCTTCTGGACGATCTTGGCGAGGATCCAGGAGACCACGAAGGAGTAGGCCATCACCGAGAACGCACCGACGGCCTGCTTGCCGAGCTGCGAGGCACCGCCGGCGCCGTCGATCGCGAGGACGCCCACGAGCAGGGTGCCGATCACACCGCCGACGAGGTGGACGCCGACGACGTCGAGGGAGTCGTCGTAGCCGAGCTTGTACTTGAGGCTGACGGCCCAGGAGCAGAGGGCTCCGGCGACGACGCCGATGAGCAGGGCGCCCCAGGGGTTGACGTTGGCGCCCGACGGGGTGATGGCGACGAGGCCCGCGACGGCGCCGGAGGCGGCGCCCAGCGTGGTGAACGCGCCGTGCCGGATCCGCTCGTAGGCGAGCCAGCCGATGATGGCGGCCGCGGTGGCGATCTGCGTGTTGAAGGCCATGAGGGCGGCGGTGCCGTCGGCGGCCAGCTCGGAGCCGGCGTTGAAGCCGAACCAGCCGAACCAGAGCAGACCGGCGCCGAGGACGACGAGCGGCAGGTTGTGCGGCCGCATCGGGTCCTTCTTGAATCCGATGCGCTTACCGACGACCAGGACCGCGGCGAGCCCGCCGATACCGGCGTTGATGTGGACCGCCGTACCACCGGCGAAGTCGATCACGCCGAGCTTGTGGAGCCAGCCGTCGGCGCCCCAGACCCAGTGCGCGATCGGGAAGTAGACCAGCGAGACCCAGAGCGTGATGTAGAGCGCCCAGCCGGTGAACTTCACCCGGTCCGCGAGCGCCCCGCTCATCAGCGCGGGGGTCAGGACGGCGAACATCAGCTGGAAGAGGGCGAAGGCGAAGACCGGGATGCCGCCCTTGCCGGTGAGCGTTTCGGCGGTGATGCCCCGGAAGCCGACGTGGTCGAAGTTGCCCAGGAGACCGCCGCCGAGGTCGTCACCGAAGGTCAGTGAGTATCCGTAGAGCACCCACAGCACGCTGACGATTCCGAGCGAGATCAGGGACATCATGAGCATGTTGAGGGCGCTCTTCACCCGCACCATGCCGCCGTAGAAGAATGCCAGGCCGGGCGTCATCAGCATGACGAGCGCGGCACTGATCAGTACGAATGCGGTATCTGCGCCATTCAAGGCCAGCGTCTCCTCGTGGATGGGAACGGCCCGTGCGGATGCTCCAGGGCCTGTCCGGCACATTCCGCCCGACTCCGCCCAGGGGGCGGACCGCGCCAGGTGTCGCACAGGCCCCAGCAGGTTATGGGCCGACTGTCTGAGGAGGTTGGCGCAGCGCCGTTTCGGCCAGTGCCGCTCGATGTTTCACGGCAGTGACGAAGGCATCCAGCGTGTTACGGCGTGATGAACCGGCGGATCCGGGCCGGCGGCCGTGGACCCCCTCCCCGGGGGTCGGAAACCGGCCGCGGCGCCGCCCAGCTGACCTCGCGGCGGGGGAGCCGTGTCGGGCTTTACGGGGCGACTGCCGCGGCCGGGGCTCTGGCGGGGCGGAGCGGGCGGGCCTGAGCGGTCCGCTGTGTACGAGCGGTCCGCGGGTGCGTCCGCCGCTCAGACGGCCTCCACGGACTCGGGCAGCTGGGTGGTGAGCAGGTCGGTGAGATCCGCGACCTCGGGGATGCCGCCGAATTCCCTGGCAGCGGTGTCGACGGTCTTGCGGAGCCGGGTGTTGACCCGCTCGGAGCGAACCCGGCGGGCCACCTTCAGGGCCTGCTGGGCCAGGACGGCGGACTGCTCGGGCTCCTTCTTGAGGAGGTGGACGGTGGCCATACCGACCAGGTTCAGCGCGTACGACCGCTGGTGCACGTCGTCCTTCTCGAAGAGCTCCACGGCGCGCAGCATCACGGGTTCGGCGAGGGAGGCGTAGGTGGGGCTGCGGCCCGCGACGTAGGCCAGGTCGCGGTAGGAGTGGGCGTTCTCGCCGTTGAGTTCGGCCTCGGAGAAGAAGCGGATCCAGTCGGGCTCGGGCCCGCCGTCGAGCCCGGCGTCGGAGAAGGTGTCCTCGGCCATCCGGACGGCCCGCTTGCACTTGCTCGGCTGGCCCATATTGGCGTACGCGCGGGCCTCCATCGCATACAGCATCGCCTGGGTCCGGGGGGTGGCGCAGTCGCGGCTGCCGTACTGCGCGAGGTGGATGAGTTCGAGCGCGTCCTCGGGCCGGCCCAGATGGATCATCTGACGGCTCATGGAGGACAGGATGTACGAGCCGAGCGGCTTGTCCCCGGCCTCCTTGGCGGCGTGCAGCGCGAGGACGAAGCACTTCTGGGCGTTGGGCTGCAGGCCGACGTCGTAACTCATCCAGCCGGCCAGCTCCGCCAGTTCGGCGGCGCACCGGAACAGCCGCCGGGAGGTGGCCTCGGGCTGCGGCTCCTGCAGCAGGTCGGTGACCTCGTGCAGCTGGCCGACGACCGCCTTGCGGCGCAGGCCACCGCCGCACTGGGCGTCCCACTGCCGGAACATCGCGGTCGTCGACTCCAGCAGGTCCAGTTCCGCCGTGGAGAGCCGCGAGGGGCGGTTCGTGGGGGCGGCGGCCGGGTCGGGCCGCTCCCGCTCGCCCGGCGCGGCGGGCACCAGCCAGCGCTGCATGGGCTCGACGAGGGCGGGTCCCGCGGCCAGCGAGAGCGAGGAGCCGAGGAAGCCGCGCCGCGCGAGCATCAGGTCGCTGCGGGAGAACTCGCTGATCAGGGCGACGGTCTGCGGGCCGGCCCACGGCAGGTCGACACCGGAGACCGCGGGCGACTGGTGCGCGGAGCGCAGCCCGAGGTCCTCGATGGCGACGACGGCACCGAAGCGCTCGGAGAACAGCTCGGAGAGGATGCGCGGGATCGGTTCGCGCGGCTGTTCGCCGTCGAGCCAGCGGCGTACCCGTGAGGTGTCGGTGCTGATGTGGTGCGCGCCCATCTGGCGTGCCCGGCGGTTGACCTGGCGGGCCAGCTCACCTTTGGACCAGCCGCTGCGCATGAACCATGAGCCGAGCTGCCCGTTCGGGCGCTTGCCGCCGTTCGTACCGCCTGCGCCACTGCCGGTCACTGGAACGCCCCCATCCGCTGAAGCCTTGTCGCGCGAACCGCTATCAGAATGCCGTGAGTGATGGCCCCCTGTCCGGGGTTCGCACCCCTTCGAACAGGAAATCGGGTTGCCCCCGGCATACCCACGCGTGTGCTTTCCCCGAGGTCCGTGCACTGAAAGTAATCCTACGATCACCCGTCCACGAGGGTGATTCCACAAACGCCACCATTCGCCACCCCTTCGAATGAACTCACCCCCGGCCGGGCGCGCTTCACTTGACAGGTGACGATCAGGGTGGGTGGAGCGCTGCGCGCCGGGGCGCGCGAAGTGAAGCACACCACCCCCGGTGCCACTTCGCGCCGTAGCCATCGACCGGGAGACGACGGAGTGTCACAGAGAGACCGCGATACGTAACCACCGGCGCGTTCGACCCGTTGGAGGGGGCATGGGCTTCACGATCGGCGGCATCCGGGAGATGCGGTCCGGCGCACGCCGCCGCGGCCGCACCACAGACTGCACCGCGGTGGCCGAGTACACCGGACTGTGGGGCTGGGACGTCGTGCCCGGCACGCGGGCCACGGGCGGGCGGTGCTCCTGCGCGGACACGCGCTGCGCGTCACCGGGCGCCCATCCCCTGGACCGGGGCCGCGAGATCCCGGCCGGCGCCACCCTCCACGACGTCACCCGGGCCTGGTCCGGCCTGCCGGGCGCGGCCGTCCTGCTGCCGGTGGGCCGCGCCTTCGACATCATCGACGTCGCGGAACCGGCGGGCAGCCGCGCGCTGGTGCGACTCGAACGGATGGGGCTCCCGGTGGGCCCGGTCACGGCGACCCCGGCCGGCCGCGCCCATTTCTTCGTGGCCCCGGGCGCGGCGGCCGAGCTGCCGGAGCTGCTCTACCGGATGGGCTGGGACGACGCCGATCTGGACCTGCACTGCCTGGGCCCGGGGTCCCACGTCGCGGCCCCTCCCTCGGAGGTGGCGGGCCTGGGCCCGGTCCGCTGGCTGCGCCCGCCGTCCCTGGACACGGCGGCCGACCCGCCCCAGGCGAGGCTGCTGCTCGGCACCCTGGCGTACATCTGCCACCGCTCGGCGGCGGCGTAGCGACGGTGGGCGGCGGCTCGGCGGCAAGCAGCGGCCGTTGCTGAGCGCCGCCGCGGCGCCCTCACACGTCCGCGCCCGCCCCCGGTTCACTCGGGGGCGGGCGCGGACGAACGACGGAGGAACGCGCTCAGTCGCCGATCAGCGCGTCGACGAACGCCTCGGGCTCGAAGGGCGCCAGGTCGTCCGGGCCCTCGCCGAGACCGATCAGCTTCACCGGTACGCCCAGCTCACGCTGGACCGCGATCACGATGCCGCCCTTGGCGGTGCCGTCCAGCTTGGTCAGCACGATGCCGGTGATGTCCACGACCTCCGCGAACACCCGCGCCTGCACCAGGCCGTTCTGCCCGGTCGTGGCGTCCAGGACGAGCAGCACCTCGTCCAGCGGTCCGTGCTTCTCCACGACCCGCTTGACCTTGCCCAGCTCGTCCATGAGACCGGTCTTGGTGTGCAGCCGGCCCGCCGTGTCGATGAGGACGACGTCCGCGGACTCCGCGATGCCTTCCTTGACGGCGTCGAAGGCGATCGACGCCGGGTCGCCGCCCTCCGGGCCGCGTACCGTGCGCGCGCCGACCCGCTCGCCCCAGGTCTGGAGCTGGTCCGCGGCGGCCGCGCGGAAGGTGTCCGCCGCGCCCAGCACGACCGACCGGCCGTCCGCGACCAGCACCCGTGCCAGCTTCCCGGTGGTGGTGGTCTTGCCGGTGCCGTTGACCCCGACGACCATCACGACGGCCGGCGTGTCCAGGCCGCTCTCGGTCTTCACGGCGCGGTCGAAGTCCGTGTGGAGCAGGTGTACGAGCTCCTCGCGCAGCAGCGCGCGCAGCTCCTCGGGCGTCCGGGTGCCGAGCACCCGTACCCGCTCGCGCAGCCGCTCGACGAGTTCCTGGGTCGGTGCGACGCCGACATCGGCCACGAGGAGGGTCTCCTCGATCTCCTCCCAGGTGTCCTCGTCCAGGTGCTCACGCGACAGCAGCGTGAGCAGCCCCTTGCCGAGCGAGTTCTGGGAGCGGGCGAGGCGGGCACGGAGCCGGATCAGCCGGCCGGCGGTGGGCTCGGGGATCTCGATCCGCGGGGCCGGCGGTTCGGCGACGACCGGGTCCTCGACGGCGACCGGCGTCCCGGTGGCGTCGGCGGCGTCGGGGAGGTCGACCTCCTCGACGGTGCGGCGCGGTTCGTCGCGCGGCGGCTGAGCCTCGTCGCCGACCTGTGGTTCGGCGGGCGGAGCTGTGATGGTCGGCGTACTCGGCGGTGCCGTGGGCGGCAGCTGCTTCTTCTTCTTGCGGCTGCCGACCACGAGCCCGCTGATCGCGCCGACCGCGACCAGGGCGATGACTACAACAAGGATGACGATGTCCATAACGCTCCCAGTATCGGCTACGGCCGGGCCCGGCCCCGGCCGTAGAGGATCGCACAGGGAGCCCGTGGCGATATGGGCCTTTTGCGCGGAACGTACGATGGTGAGGATTCCGGGTCAGCCTCCACTCCCCCGGATCCAGCGAGCTTGCGAGCCTCAGAGAGTCCCTGAGAGTCCCCCACCTCTGTACGGAGCCCTCCCATGCCCCACGCCGCCACCTCCGCGGGCGTATCCGAAGGCGCGATGGAGACCCGTGGCCTGGAGCCCGTCCCCGACGGGGAGCGCACCGGTCACGCCCGTGGACTCTTCCCCACCTGGGTCGCGGCCAACATCAGCGTGCTGCTCCTCACCATGGGTGCCGGCCTGATCGTCTTCAACGGCCTGAACTTCTGGCAGGTCCTGATCGTCGCGATCGCCGCGCCCGGCGTCTCGTACGGCATCGTCGGGCTGATCTCGCTGGCCGGGAAGCGCGGCGGCTCCCCCGGCATGGCACTGTCCCGGGCCGTGTTCGGCCAGCGCGGGAATCTCTTCCCCGGCTCGCTGATCTGGATCGCGCGCTGGGGCTGGGAGACGATCAACGCGGTCACCGGCGCCTATGCCCTCCTGACCATTCTCGACCTGCTCTTCGGCGTCCGGAGCGGCACCCCGCTGATCATCGTCACCCTGCTGACCTTCGTGGCCTGCACCTTCCTGGTCTCCGGGCTCGGCATCAACGCGCTGCGCGTGTGCGGCAGGTGGTCGGCCTATCTCTTCGGCGCCTTCAGCGTGCTCGTCCTCGTCCACCTCGTCTCCACCACCGACTGGCCGGCCGTCTTCGGCAGACCGGCCGGGTCGACGGCGCTGATGATCGCGGGCATCGGCACCGTCGCGGCCGGGGGCCTCAGCTGGGTCCCCTCCGGCCCGGATTTCACGCGCTACCTGCCGCGCTCCGTCTCCGGCGGGGCCATGGTCGGCGCGACGGTCGGCGGCGCCGGGGTCGTGGTGCTGCCGATGGTGCTGATGGGCGCGGTGATGGCGGTCGGTACCCCGGATCTGGCCGACGCCCGGGACCCGGTGTCCTTCATCGGTACGCTGCTGCCCACCTGGATCTCGGTGCCGTACCTGCTGATCGCCCTGGTGGGCATGGTGCTGATCAACTCGATGTCGATGTACTCGGCGGGCTTCACCGCGCAGACCCTGGGCATCAGGGTGCCGCGCGCCTGGGCGGTCAGCGTGAACGCGGTGATCAGCCTCGTCCTCGGCTTCCTGCTGATGGTGGTGGCCACCAGCTTCATCGGCTCGTTCGTGTCCTTCCTCACGCTGCTCGCGGTGGCGTTCTCGGCGTGGATCGGGGTCTTCGGGGTGGACATGCTGCGGCGCCGTACGTACGACGGCGCGGCACTGATGGACACGACACGCACCAGCGCCTACTGGTACCGGGGCGGTTTCGCCAGGTCGGCGATGGCCGCCTGGGGTACGGCACTGGTGGTGGGGCTGCTGTTCACCCGGGTGGACTGGTTCGCCGGCCCGCTCGCCGGGAGCTGGCTCGGGGCGAACGGTCTGGGCTGGGTGGTCACGATCGTGGTGTCGGCGGGGCTGTACGCGGCGCTGCCACGCGAGCCGGCGCCGGAGCCGGCCGCCGCCCGGAACGCGGCGGGAAGGGGCGCCGCCGCCACCGGCGAGGACGACGGCGCGACCCAGCCCACCAGCTGACGCCGGGTGGTGGCGGCCCTCCCTGACGTGCCCCTCCCCGATGTGCCCCTCCCTGACGTCAGCCCATCTCTTCGAGCGTCTTCCCCTTCGTCTCCTTCACGAACAGGAGCACGAACGGGATGGAGAGCAGCGCGAAGCACGCGTAGATGATGTACGTGGCCGAGAGGTCCCAGCCGGCCAGGCTCGGGAAGCTCGCGGTGATGGCCCAGTTGGCGATCCACTGTGCCGAGGCGGCGACGCCGAGCGCGGCGGCGCGGATCTTGTTCGGGAACATCTCGCCGAGGAAGACCCAGACGACGACGCCCCAGGAGAGCGCGAAGAAGAGCACGAACACATGGGCCGCGACGAGGGCCACGGTCCCTTCGAGGCTGGGCAGCTTGCCGTGCACGAGCTTCGGGGAGAACGCCCACGCCTCGAAGGCGAGCGCGACGGTCATGCCGAAGGAACCGGTGAGCGCGAGCGGCTTACGGCCGACCCGGTCCACCAGGAGCATCGCGATCACGGTGCCGATGATGTTGACGATGGACGTCGTGAACGAATAGAGGAACGAACTGGACGGGTTGATGCCGACCGACTGCCACAGCGTCGCCGAGTAGTAGAACGCCACGTTGATGCCCACGAGCTGCTGGAACATCGACAGACCGATGCCGACCCACACGATGGGCAGGAAGCTGAACCGGGTCCGCAGCAGGTCCCGGAAGACGGACTTGTGCTCCCGGCGCATCGCCAGCTCGATCTCGGCGACCCGGGCGTCCAGGTCGACGTTCCTGTTCTCGACCTCGGCGAGCACCTCCCGGGCGCGGTCGTCCCGGCCCACCGAGATCAGGTAGCGGGGCGACTCCGGGATCGCGAAGGTCAGCGCGCCGTACGTCAGCGCCGGGACGACCATCACCCCGAGCATCCACTGCCAGGCCTCCAGACCGGCGAGGTCGCCGCGCTGGTCGCCGCCGGCGAGCTGGAGGATGCCGTAGTTCACCAGCTGCGAGAGGGCGATGCCGATGACGATGGCGGCCTGCTGGAAGGACCCGAGCCGGCCCCGGTAGACGGCGGGCGAGACCTCGGCGATGTACGCCGGGCCGATCACCGACGCCATCCCGATCGCGAAGCCGCCGATGATCCGCCAGATGGCCAGGTCGTAGATGTCGAACGGCAGTGCCGAGCCGACGGCGCTGATCGTGAAGAGGACCGAGGAGATCTGCATGCAGCGGATACGGCCGATCCGGTCGGCGATCCGGCCCGCCGTGGCCGCTCCGATCGCGCTGCCGATCAGGGCGATGGCGACGACCTGGGCGAGGGCCGCGGAGCCGATGTCGTAACGGCTCCGGATGGCCTGGACGGCGCCGTTGATCACCGAGCTGTCGTAGCCGAAGAGGAAACCTCCCATCGCGGCGGCCGCCGCGATGAAGACGACGTGGCCGAGGTGGTCGG
Source organism: Streptomyces sp. NPDC051569 (assembly GCF_044454085.1). NCBI lineage: Bacteria > Bacillati > Actinomycetota > Actinomycetes > Kitasatosporales > Streptomycetaceae > Streptomyces > Streptomyces sp. NPDC051569. The sequence continues at coordinate 605,920 of NZ_JBITDJ010000001.1, read as the reverse complement.
GCCGGGCCGCCCGGCCGCCGGTCGGGGGTTCCTGGCCGGTCGGCGGCTCCTGCGCTGTGCTGCTGGACACATGAACTCCTGGGACCGCCCGGCCGGGGCGCCGGGCGTGGGGTGGGAGAGTCGATGTACGCAGTGTCAGCGCAGGCGCTGGCTGATGACCTTGGACACGCCGTCGCCCTGCATGGAGACGCCGTAGAGCGCGTCCGCGACCTCCATCGTCCGCTTCTGATGCGTGATGACGATCAGCTGGGAGCTCTCCCGCAGCTCCCGCATGATGCGGATCAGCCGCTGCAGATTGGTGTCGTCGAGCGCCGCCTCGACCTCGTCCATCACGTAGAACGGACTGGGCCTGGCCTTGAAGATCGAGACCAGCAGGGCGACGGCCGTCAACGAGCGTTCGCCGCCGGAGAGCAGCGACAGCCGCTTGACCTTCTTGCCCGGCGGCCTGGCCTCGACGTCCACACCCGTGGTGAGCATGTTGTCCGGGTCGGTGAGGACCAGCCGGCCCTCGCCGCCCGGAAAGAGCCGCGAGAAGACGCCCTCGAACTCCCGGGCCGTGTCCCGGTACGCCTCGGTGAAGACCTGCTCCACCCGGACATCGACCTCCTTGACCACCTGGAGCAGGTCGGCCCGGGCCTTCTTCAGGTCTTCGAGCTGCTCGGAGAGGAACGTGTGCCGTTCCTCCAGGGCCGCGAATTCCTCCAGGGCGAGCGGATTCACCTTGCCGAGCTGCTGATACGCCCGTTCGGCCGATCTGAGCCGCTTCTCCTGCTCGCCCCGCGCGTACGGCTTCGGCTGGTGGCGCGGATGCGCGGGATCATCGGGGAGTTCCTCGCCGTCGGCGGGCGGCGACGGCGGTACGGGCTGGTCCGGGCCGTACTCGGCGATCAGCCCGGCCGGCTCCATGCCCAGCTCCTCCAGGGCCTTCGCCTCCAGCTGCTCGATGCGCAGCCGCTTCTCCGCGCCGAGCACCTCGCCGCGGTGCACCGAGTCGGTGAGCTTGTCCAGCTCGCTCTTGAGCGCGCGGCTCCTCTCCCGCTCCTCGGCCAGCTCCCGCTCATGTCCGGCCTTGGCGGCCTCGGCGGCGGCGTGTTCGCCCTCGGCCCGTACGACCGACACCTCCACGCGCGCGAGCAGCTGCCGGGCCCCGGCCGCGACGGCCCCGGCGACCCGGGCCTCGTGGCGCAGCCGCGCGCGCCGCTGCTCGGCGCGCGCCCGCGCCTCGCGCTCGGCGCGCGCCCTCCGGTCGAGCGCCTCGGCCCGGCCCGCGAGCCCCTTCGCCCGCTCCTCATGGGTACGGAGCTGGAGCCGGGCCTCCATCTCCGTCTGCCGGGCGTTGGCCCCGTCGGCGGCGAGCCGGTCCCGTACGGAGGTGTCCGGCTCCTCGTCGCCCCCGTCCCGGAACGCGGCTTCCTCCTGGGCGACGAGCAGCCGCTCGGCCAGTTCCTCCGCCTCGGCGGTGGCGCGCTCCACCGCGTCCTGCGCCGTGGCCGCGGCGGCGGCCGTCCGCTCGGCCTCGCCCTCGGCGCCCCGGGTCTGCCCGGCGAGCCGCCCCAGCTGCCCGGAGACGGCGGACTTCGCCCGGTCGGCGGCCCGGCGCCGCTCCCCCAGCTCCTCCACGAGCGCGGCGGCCTCGGCCCGCCGCCCGCTGGCCCGGTGCTGTGCCTCGGCCAGCTCCTCGCACCGTACGGCCAGCTCGGCCAGCTCGGCGGCCGCCTGGTCGACGGAGGCCCGCACCTCCAGCAGACTCGGCGCTCCGGCGGAGCCGCCCTGCGCGAAGTGCGTCCCGAGGACATCGCCGTCGGCGGTGACGGCGGTCAGCGCGGGCTGCCCGGCGAGCAGCCGCTCGGCGTCCGTGAGCGTCGCCACGACCACCATGTCCCGCACGAGCCGCCGTACGGCTCCCATGACCGCGTCGGGTCCCCGGAGGAGACTGACGACGTACGGCGCGGAACCGTCGACGACGACGGCCCGGCCACCCGGCCCGGGCGCCGGGCCGGACCCCCCGTCACCGGGTTCGGGGACCCTGCCAGGTCCCGTACGGCCCCGATCGGGCGTCGCCGCGCCCCCGCTTTCCGCACCGCGCGTCGCCACGCCCCGGCTTTCCGCACCGCGCGTCGCCACGCCCCGCGTTTCGACCTGACCAGGCAGCACGACGGCGGCCGGGCGCGGCCGGCCGGAGGCGCGTTCTCCCTCCCCGGGCAGGGGGTCCGTCGCCTGGCCGGGAACGGCGCCCGCGCCCGGTGGTGTCCCCGGCCAGGCGACCAGCAGGGCCGCTCGGCCCGCGTCCTGTTCGCGGAGCAGGCGGATGGCGGCCGCCGCCGTCGCGGGGTCGGCGACGGCGACCGCGTCGGCGGCGGCTCCGAGCGCGGCCGCCACGGGGATCTCGTAGCCGGGGGTGACGGTGAGGAGTCCGGCGGCCGGGCCGAGGAGGCCGGTGAGGCGGTCCCGGGCGGCGAGCAGCGCGCCGGTCCCGTCCTTGCGCCGCAGTCCCAGGGCGAGGGCGTCACGCCGGGCGGTGAGAGCCGCGCGTTCGCGTTCCGCCGTGGTGACGGCTTCGCGCGCCGCCGTCAGGGAGCTCTCCGCGCCGGACAGCGCGTCCCGGGCGCTCGCGTACCGCTCGGCGAGTGCGTGGTCGTCCGCGTCCGCTCCTTCGACCTCGGCCCTGAGCTGCTCGTACTCCTCCCGCGCGGCGGCCGCGCGCTCTCCCGCTTCGTCGCGTGCGGCGGCGAGGCGGCCGATCTCCGCCTGGGCCGAGGCGGCCCGGCCCCGGGCCGCGTTGGCCTGGCCGGTCAGCCTGGCCAGGCCCTCGCGGCGGTCCGCGATCGCGCGGGCGGCGTCCTTGAGCCGCCGTTCCTCGGCGGTCAGCTCGCGCTCCAGCTCGGCGCGGTGCGCGACGGTGTCCTCCAGCGCGTGCTCGGCCGCCTCCAGGGCCGCCGCCAGCTCCGCCTCCTGCTCCCGGATCCGGGCCGCCTCGCGTTCCATGGCCTCGGGGTCCTCGGAGTCACGGCCGCGCCGCTCCTCCGCCGGGGCGGCCGTCGCGCTCGTGACCCGCGCGTCGGCCAGCGAGATCGTGCCGCGTACCCGCTCGGCCAGCTGCGACAGCTCGTACCAGGTCCGCTGGACCCGCCCCAGGTGCGGCGCCAGCTGCCGCACCTCCTCCTCCAGCTCGGACTCGCGTGCCGTGGCGGCCTGGAGGCGGCTCCCGGCGGTCTCCTTGCGCTGCTTGAGCTCGGCCTCGTCGGCGATCTCCGCACGCAGCGCCTCACGTAGCAGCACCAGATCGTCGGCGAGCAGCCGCAGCCGCGCGTCGCGCAGGTCGGCCTGGATGGCGGCGGCCCGCCGGGCGACGGCGGCCTGGCGTCCGAGCGGCTTGAGCTGGCGGCGCAATTCGTCGGTGAGGTCCTGGACGCGGGCGAGATTGGCCCGCATGGCGTCCAGTTTCCGCAGCGCCTTCTCTTTCCGCTTGCGGTGTTTCAGAACTCCTGCCGCTTCCTCGATGAAGGCTCTTCGCCCCATCGGATCCGCGTGGAGTACGGAGTCGAGCCGGCCCTGCCCGACGATGACATGCATCTCCCGGCCGATACCGGAGTCGGAGAGCAGCTCCTGGATATCGAGAAGCCGGCAGGTATCGCCGTTGAGCTGGTATTCGCTGCCGCCGTTGCGGAACATGATCCGGGTCATGGTGACTTCGGCGTAGTCGATGGGCAGCGCGCCGTCGGAGTTGTCGATCGTGAGAGAGACCTCCGCGCGGCCGAGCGGCGGGCGCCCGGTCGTACCGGCGAAGATCACATCTTCCATTTTTCCGCCGCGCAGTGATTTCGCCCCCTGCTCTCCCATGACCCAGGAGAGCGCGTCCACGACATTGGACTTACCGGAGCCATTGGGTCCCACGACACAGGTGATACCGGGCTCGAAACGCAGGGTCGTGGCGGAGGCGAAGGATTTGAAACCGCGCAGGGTCATGGCCTTGAGATGCACGCCGCCGGACTCTACCCGGCCCTCCTGGTCCCCCGGCGGTTTCACCGCGGAACCCGCAGGGCACATCAGACGTTAAGCAGGACGTCACCACCGCCAACCACGCGTGGGGCACCGCAGAGGGGCTCCGTGATCCGGAGCAGAAAAGAAAGAAGGGACGCCGAAGCGTCCCTTGCATATCCTGCTGCTTTTTCGCGAAAGTGTCTCTCACCTGTCCCCGGACGGGGCTGTCATCAGGTGAGCGCGGGCTCCGCGTGATGTACGTCCATGTCGATGCCGTCGAGCAGCGACTCTCCGGGGTGCTGTGCGACGGCAGCGTTCAGCGCGTCGTTCTCGGACTGGATCCGTACAAGCTCGGATTCGAGGTCCTGGACGCGCTGCTGAAGCCGTCGCATCTCGGCGAGGAGTCGCGGGTCGGAACCGCCGACATAACCGAGAAGCGCCTTTGCCATGATGGATGGTCCTCCACATTGAGTGACCGACCGAATGCGGTGTGGGTCGTGAGGGAAATCGCACCCGCGATGCCTGGCAGCCCTTGTTCAACTGCTGTTCTTACTGCCAAACAGCTAAGGTGCGCGGGGCTTCCAGACTCTCACCAAAAAGTTTGACGGTCAACACGATCACAGCCCGCGGCGACGGGCGGCCCGGGGGCGCACCGCCGCGAATCGCGCGGCGCCGCCTCTCGCACAGGGCCCTGAGGACGTGGAGATCTTCGTTAACCGCGCAGCCTGACACGCCTGGCCGTTCTTGGCAACCACCAGGTCATCGCGGAAGTGGGCATGTGCCCGTGGCATTCCGGCGGCCTCTCCGAGCCTGTCGGAGACTGGTGAAAGATGGACGGCTCAGCGGATCGCGAAGGTCGCGTATCCACCCCTCGGGGTGTCCCAGATCTCAGTGATGCCGTCGACGCGTCCGGGTGTGTCGCCGGAGCGCAGCCACTCCAGCAGACGGTGGCAATTCTCACGCGGCCCCTCCGCGACGACCTGCACCCTGCCGTCGTCGAGATTGAGCGCGAATCCGGTGAGAGCACCGATCTCCAGTGCGTTCGCCCTGGTGAACCAGCGGAATCCCACTCCCTGTACTCGGCCGCGTACCCATACCGTGAGTCGTACGTCTTCTTTCATGAACGCAAACTAACCGGCCAATTGCTTGCTCGGCCGGGCGGCCCCACACGTGATGCCGTACAGTCCGGTCGCAATGAGCCTCACTCATACGAGTGAGGCGCGTTGCTGTCGAGAGTATGAGGAAGGCACAGCAGATGGGACGCCATCGACGCTCCGCCGATGTACCGCCCGCTGACGATTCCGCGGACGGCGCGGCGGGCCGGCACCGGGGCGGTAGGCGGCGCAAGGGGCGGATCGCCGTTCCCGTCCGTACCGGACTGCTCGGTGCCTCGGCGGCCATGGCCGTCGGCGCTGTCGCGGTGGCCTCGGGTCTGCTGCCCGGCGGCAGTCAGCTCACCATCGGCTCCGGCGCCACCAACGGCGGTCAGGTCCGCGCCGACGGCATGCCCCAGCCGCAGCAGCAGGGTGGCTCCGCCGCCGCCCCGAGCACCGGGACCCCGGTGTCCCCGAGTACGGGCACCGGCTGGACGCCGGCTCCGGTGAAGCCGTCGTCGCCCGCCCCGGCGAAGCCCTCGGCCACTCCTTCGCCGGAGTCGAAGCCGTCGACCGCCCCGCCGGAGCCGCCGAAGAGCGAGAGCCCGTCCAGCCAGGCCCCCGCGCCCGGGCAGACGACGGACCGCGCCGTTTCGGCGCCCGAGGCGCCGGCCGCCCCGGCGGGGCCGAACGCGGCCGAGTCGGCCGTGCTGACCCTGGTCAACAAGGAGCGGGCCAGGGTGGGCTGCGGCCCGCTGCGCGCCGACTCCGGTCTGGGCGCGCTCGCGCAGAACTTCAGCGACGACATGGCGGAGCGCGGCTTCTTCGACCACACGGACCCCGACGGGAAGACCCCCTGGGACCGCGCCGACAAGGCGGGCGTCAAGAATCTGGGCGGCGAGAACATAGCCCGGGGGCAGGCGACCGCCCAGGCGGTGATGGACGCCTGGATGAACAGCGAGGGCCACCGCGCGAACATCCTGAACTGCGACTACACCCGGATCGGCGTGGGAGTGCGCACCGGCTCCGGCGGCCCCTGGTGGACGCAGGACTTCGGCTTCTGACCCCGGCCTGGGGCCGCCGGACAGGACCTACGCGCGCGGCGGCCGCTGGCAGTGCGGGCAGAAGTAGCTGGAGCGGTTCATCCACGGGCGGCGGCGCATCGGGGTGCCGCAACGGCGGCACGGCTCGCCCTCGCGTCCGTACGCGTCCAGCGACCGGTCGAAGTAGCCGGACTGGCCGTTCACGTTGACGTACAGGCTGTCGAAGCTGGTCCCTCCGACGGCGAGGGCCGCGTTCATCACGTCCCGCACATGACCGAGCAGCTCGACCGAGCGCGGCCGGGCGAGGGTCGCGGTGGGCCGTTCGTAATGAAGCTTGCTGCGCCAGAGCGCCTCGTCCGCGTAGATGTTGCCGACCCCGCTGATCAGGGACTGGTCGAGCAGCGCGCGCTTGACCGTCGTACGGCGCAGCCGCAGCGCGGTGTGGAAGGCGGCCTCGTCGAAGGCGGGGTCGAGCGGATCCCGGGCGATGTGCGCGATGACGTCCGGCAACCCGTCGGGAGTGTTGTCGTGCAGCGAGAGTCCGCCGAAGGTGCGCTGGTCGACGAAGCGCAGCTCGGTGCCGAGGGCGTCGGCGAAGCGGATCCGGATGCGCAGGTGCTTCTCGTCGGGCGCCGTTTCCGGCTGGACGAGCAGCTGGCCGCTCATCCCGAGGTGGCCCAGGATCGACGCGTCCGTGTCGGCGAGCGGCAGCCAGAGGTACTTGCCGCGCCGGCGGGCGGTCCCGATGGTGTGGCCCTTCAGGCGGGCGGCGAAATCGTCACCGCCGGCGAGATGGCGCCGTACCGAGCGCGGATGCAGCACGTCGGTCTCGGCGATGGTGCGGCCGCTCACCCAGCGTTCGAGTCCACGCCGGACGACTTCGACCTCGGGCAGCTCGGGCACGGGCGGGACTCCTCAGGACGACTCGTGGCGACGCGTGGCGACGCGTGGTCGCTCGGGGCGACGCGTCGGGAACGCGGGACGCCCCTCACGCCGGGTGTCGGTGTGAGGGGCGTACCAGGAAGGAAAGCACGGACGGTCAGGCGCCGGCCGTGTCCGCCGGAGCGGATCCCGCCGGAGCCGGCTCCGCGGGTGCCGGGCTCGTCGAGTCCGGCTCCGTGGGGGCCGCAGGAGTGTCGGCGATCCCTTCGACGACCACGACGGTACTGGCCGCCGCGAGCCGTTCGTCCGCGGCGGTCCGGATGGACCGCCATGCGGACTCCGCCGCCTGCTGCTCCGCTTCCTTCTTGCTGCGGCCGGTGCCGGTGCCGTACGAGACACCACCGACGCGGGCGGCAGCGGTGAAGGTTTTCTCGTGGTCCGGGCCGGTCTCCGTGACGAGATACTCGGGCACGCCGAGACTCTCCGCCGCGGTGAGTTCCTGGAGACTGGTCTTCCAGTCCAGGCCGGCGCCGAGGTTGGAGGACTTCTCGATGAGCGGGTCGAAGAGCCGGTGTACCAGCTCGGCCGCCACGTCGAGGCCCTGGTCGAGATAGACAGCGCCGATCACCGCTTCAAGGGTGTCGGCGAGAATGGACGCCTTGTCCCGGCCTCCCGTGCCCTCTTCGCCCCGGCCGAGCCGGATGAAGGAGCCGAGTTCGAGGCCGCGGCCCACTTCCGCAAGCGCACGCGAGTTGACCACCGCGGCCCGCAATTTGGCCAGCTGGCCTTCAGGCAGGTCGGGGTGGGTGCGGTACAGCGTGTCCGTGACCACCAGGCCGAGCACCGAATCCCCGAGGAATTCGAGCCGCTCGTTGGTGGGCAGACCGCCGTTCTCGTACGCGAACGAACGATGGGTCAGCGCACGCACCAGAAGGGCGGACTCGAGCTGATAGCCGAGCCGCCCTTCCAGAAGCGTGTGGGACGAGGCTGTGCTGACGTTGTCTGTCTGCTTCTTAGCGTTGGACAGTTCAGACATGGAGCCTCTCACCAGCCGCTCAGACCTCGAGGACCTGGCGCTTGTTATAGGTGCCGCAGCTCGGGCACGCGATGTGCTGCAGCTTCGGCTCCTGGCAACGCTCACACGAAACCAGGGTGGGGACCGCAGCCTTCCACTGCGACCGGCGGTGGCGCGTGTTGCTGCGCGACATCTTCCGCTTCGGAACAGCCACGGCTACTTCTCCTGCTTCTCGTCGACGCCCGCTTCGGCGCCGCCCATGTTGTCCTTCTCGCCGTCCTTGACGGTCTCGGCGAGTCCCTGCAGTGCCGCCCAACGGATGTCGAGGGCGTCATGGTGGTGGTCCGGGTTCTCGTCCAGCCTGATCCCGCATTCGGAACACAGACCGGCACAGGTCTCCCGGCACACCGGCTGCATCGGCAGTGCGAGCACCACCGCATCACGCAGCACGGGGTCGAGGTCGAACAAGCCGTCCTCGATGAAGAGTGTGTCCTCGTCCTCGGCGTCGTCGGCCGGCTCCGCGCGAGGGCGGCCCCGGTCATCGGCGTCGTGGTACGAGAACATCTCCTGGAAGTCCGCGTTCACCTCTTGGCTCAGCGGCTCCAGACACCTTACGCACTCCCCCTCGACCGTCGCACGGGCGGTACCCGTAACGAGCACTCCGTCCATGACCGATTCGAGGCGGAGGGCCAGCTCCACGGGCGCGCCCTCGGGCGTTCCGATGACGTCCGCGATCCCGAAATCCTTGGGGGCGGGCACCGAGCGGGTCAGCTTCCGGAGGGCGCCCGGACGCCGCCCCAGCTCGTGTGTGTCGAACACGAGGGGGTTGCGATGGTCGAGGCGCGCGTTCAGGGCTTTTCCCGCTTTCGGATCGTGAGGGGGGCCGCCACCGTCGCGGAAAGCGAAGCGGGCAGCCGGGGCCGCGGACATACACGCGACCGAAGAGCCAGAGTACTGGACGGGCCGCCATAGGCCCAATCCGGTCCTTCCCGGCTCCTCCCGGCGGCCCTTCCGGGCCGGGAGTCCGCTCAGCGGCCCTGCTCGTACCGGCGCAGCTGTTCGAGGTCGATCATGCTGGTGTCGAAGAGGCTGGTCTCGTCGAGGGCGCTCTGCTGCCCGGCGGCCGGGGGCAGTGCGTGCTGCTGCGGCTGGGCCTCGGGCTGCTGCCAGCCGTAGTTCTGGTCGTACCCCTGGTCCTGGGCCGGATAGTCCTGCTGCTGGTACGCGTACGGGTCCTGCTGGTAGCCGTACGCGTCCTGCTGCTGGTATCCCGGGTAGCCGGTCTCGGTGGCGTACCCGGGGTCCCGGTAGCCGGTCCCGGCGTACCCCGTCTCCTGGTAACCGGCCTGGGTGGCCGGATAGGCGGGGTCGACGTACGGCTCCTGCGCCTGCGCCTGCGCCGGGATACGGGGCTGCTGGGCCGGTACGGGAGCCTCCGGCGCCTCGCGCGGGGTCCCGGCCAGGTCCGCCAGGAAGTCGGCGTCGCTGGTGCGCCCCTGCGGGCCCGCCGCGTCCTGGGCCGCCATGTGCGCCCCGAGCTCGTCCGAGGCGGTCCTGCCGTGCAGCTTCTGTCGGCCGCGGCCGACCGCTTCGAGCGTCTTGGTGAGGACCGCCTCGAAGGCGCCGATCTTGGCGTCGACGTAGTCGTCCGCCCGCCGGATCAGGGTCTCGGGGTCGGCGCTGTATTCGGGAGCGTCGTCCTCGTCGGGGTGGTAGCCCTGCTCGTCGGGGCCGGGGGCGCGGCCCAGGAGCTTGTCGCGGCCGCGGTCGACGGAGCCGATGGTCTTCGTGAGGACGACCTCGAAGTTGGCGAGTTTGGAGTCGACGTAGTCGTCCGCCTCGGCGCGGATCTCCTCGGCGTCCCTGCGGGCCTCGGCGAGGATCCGGTCGGCCTCCTCCTGCGACCTGCGGGCGATCGCGGTGTCCGAGATCAGCGTGGAGCGCTGCGCGTGCGCTCCCTCGATGATGCGCTCGGCCTCCTGGCGGGCCTGCTCGGCGAGCTGCTCCCGCCCGCCGATCAGCTCCTGGGCCTGGGCCAGCGAGCCCGGGAGGGCGTCCCGTACCTCTTCGAGCATCGCGAGCAGCTCGGCGCGGTTCACCACGCAGGACGCCGACATGGGCATGGAGCGGGCACTGCCCACCGTGTCGACGATCTCGTCGAGCTTCTTCTGCACGTCCACCGTGTGCTCGCCACTCTCTCAGCTGGTTGGGAGACGGACGCAACGACTGTACGGCCAGTTCGGGCCCCTCGGACACCGGGTGACTGCCCGTCAAACCCCTCGGGGCCGGCCGATGCGCTCCACGACGGCCGCGTGGACGGCCGGGGGCAGCAGGTGGGAGACGTCTCCGCCCCAGGTGGCGACCTCTTTGACCAGGGAGGAGGAGAGGAAGCTGTACGTGGGGTTGGTGGGGACGAACAGGGTCTCCACACCCGAGAGCCCGTTGTTCATCTGGGCCATCTGGAGTTCGTAGTCGAAGTCGCTGACGGCGCGCAGGCCCTTCACGATGGCCGGGATGTCGCGCTGCTTGCAGAAGTCGACCAGGAGGCCGTGGAAGGACTCCACCTCGACATTGCCGAAGTCGCCGGTGACCTCGCGGATCAGCTCGATCCGTTCCTCGATCGAGAACAGTCCCTGTTTGGACTGGTTGATCATCACCGCGACATGTACGACGTCGTACAGCTTGGAGGCGCGGGCGATGATGTCGAGATGTCCATTGGTGATGGGGTCGAAGGACCCCGGACAGACGGCGCGGCGCAACTGATTTCCCTCGCTCTCCGGTCCGGTCATGGTGCGTCTTCGCACGTAGAGGCGGCGCGACCGTACCAAAGCGTCCCCTCGCCGTAGCGACGGGAGCGCAGTGGCTCGAATCCTTCCGGCCAGCCGAATTCCCCGCCTCTGGTGCTGCGTTCCACGGTGGCGACGGCATCGCCCGTGAGCCACCCTTTGGTCCGGAGTGTGAGGAGGATCTCCCGAAGATCGTCATCGGTGACGGCGTACGGGGGGTCGAGGAACACCAGGTCGTACGGAGCGTCCGGGGCCGGACCCGTCACGATCTGCTCGGCCTTGCCGGCCCGGACCTCGGCACCGGGCAGTCCCAGGGTGCGGACGTTCTCGCGCACCGTGCGGACGGCACGGCTGTCCGCCTCGACGAGGAGGGCGTGCGAGGCGCCGCGCGACAGGGCCTCCAGGCCGACCGCGCCGGATCCCGCGTACAGGTCGGCGACGCGGATTCCGTCGAGGGTGCCGAGGAGCCACTCCCAGCTGGAGAAGAGTCCCTCGCGCGCCCGGTCGGAGGTGGGGCGGGTACCGGTGCCGGGCGGTACGGCGAGACGGCGTCCGCCGGCGGCACCGGCGATCACGCGGGTCATGGGTGTCGGGTCCTCGGGTTCGTGGTGGGACGACGGATTACTCCCCCCACGATATGGCCCTCCCCCGGCCCGGGCCCGACGGGTACCACCGCGGCGGGGCCGCGAGCGCACGGGCATCGCGACGGGGGGCGCGCGGTCATCGCGACGGGGCCGCGCGGCACCGGCCCCTGCCACCCCTTCTCAGCTCTTCGCAGCCCTCAACAGCCTCGTCAGTCCTTTCAGCCTTGTCAGCCTTTTTCAGCCCTTTTCGAGGTACTGCTCGCGTTCCGCGTCCAGCAGCGCGTCCAGTGCCGTGCGCAGCTCCGGGTGTCCCGCCAGCTCCGGGTCCTCGGTGACGACCACGACGGCCTCCTCGCGGGCCGCCGCGATGATCTCCTCGTCCTCGATGACCGCGAGCATCCGCAGCGAGGACCGGACACCGGACTGGGCCTGGCCGAGGACATCGCCCTCACGGCGCTGTTCGAGGTCGATGCGGGAGAGCTCGAAGCCGTCGAGGGTGGCGGCGACCGCGCCGAGCCTGGCCCGGGCGGGGGCCGCCTCCGGCATGTCGGTGACCAGCAGGCAGAGACCGGGGGCGGACCCCCGGCCGACCCGGCCGCGCAGCTGGTGGAGCTGGGAGACGCCGAACCGGTCCGCGTCCATGATCACCATCGCGGTGGCGTTGGGCACGTTCACACCGACCTCGATGACCGTGGTCGCGACGAGGACGTCGACCTCGCCCGAGGCGAAGCGCCGCATCACGGCGTCCTTGTCGTCGGGTGGCATCCGGCCGTGCAGGACCTCGACGCGCAGCCCGGCCAGCGGTCCCCGGGCCAGCTGGGCGGCGATGTCCAGGACGGCGAGCGGCGGGCGCTTGTCCGCCTCCTCGGCGGCTGCCTTCTTCTTCGGGTCGTCCTCGTCGTCACCGATGCGCGGGCAGACGACGTACGCCTGATGGCCCTTGCCGACCTCCTCGCGCACCCGCTCCCAGGCGCGGGCGAGGAAGTGCGGCTTGTCCTGGGCCGGGACGACGTGGCTGGCGATGGGTGAGCGGCCGGCCGGGAGCTGGTCCAGGACGGAGGTCTCCAGATCGCCGAAGACGGTCATCGCGACGGTGCGGGGAATGGGCGTGGCCGTCATGACCAGCAGGTGCGGTGGCTGCTTGCCCTTGGAGCGCAGGGCGTCGCGCTGCTCCACGCCGAAGCGGTGCTGCTCGTCCACGACGACCAGGCCCAGGTCGTGGAACCGCACCTTGTCCTCGATCAGGGCGTGCGTACCGATCACGATCCCGGCCTCGCCGGTGACGAGGTCGAGCAGCGCCCGGCGGCGTGCCGCCGCGCCCATGGAGCCGGTGAGCAGGACGACCTTGGTGCCGTGTTCGGCGCCGCCCAGCATCCCGCCCCGGGCCAGCTCGCCCATCATCTCGGTGATCGAGCGGTGGTGCTGCTGGGCGAGGACCTCGGTGGGCGCCAGCATGGCGGCCTGGCCGCCCGCGTCGACGACGGTGAGCATCGCCCGCAGCGCGACGAGGGTCTTCCCGGAGCCGACCTCGCCCTGGAGCAGCCGGTGCATGGGGTGTTCGGTGGCGAGGTCCGCGAAGATCTCGCCGGTGACCTTCCGCTGGCCGTCGGTGAGGGTGAACGGCAGCTCGGCGTCGAAGGCGTCGAGCAATCCGTCCGGCACCGGTTTCCGGGCCACGGCGGGGAGCTGCGCGTCCGCGTGCCGCCGCCGGGCGAGCGCGACCTGGAGGACGAACGCCTCGTCCCACTTGAGACGTTGCCGGGCACCCTCGATGTCCGCCCGGCTCTCGGGCCGGTGGACCTTGAGCAGCGCCTCGGGCAGCGAGGCGAAGCCGCGTCCCTCGCGCAGGGCGGGCGGCAGCGGGTCGACGGCTTCGGCGGCCCTGGGCAGGACCGCGTCGACCGCCTTGGTGATCTTCCAGGACTCCAGCCCCTTGCAGGCCGGATAGATCGGGATCAGCTTGCCCGCGAAGGTGTCCGCCGCCTCCGCGGTGGCGTCGGCGGCGTCGCCGGTGGCCGCGCCCAGCGGGACGTACGTGGGGTGGGCGAGCTGGAGCTTGTGGTTGAAGACGGACACCTTGCCGGCGAACATCCCGCGGCTGCCCGGCGGCAGGTCGTGCTGCGGCTTGTGGATTCCCCTGCCGAAGAAGACCAGCTGGAGCCGGCCGCTGCCGTCGGTGAGGGTGATCTCCAGGCGCTGGCCCCGGCCGTTGTTGAACTTCAGCACCCGGGAGTCGGCGACCTGGGCGACCACGGTGACGTCCTCGTCCAGCGGCAGGTCGGCCAGCTTGGTCAGCTGGCCGCGCTCCTCGTACCGCCGGGGGTAGTGGTGCAGCAGGTCGCCGACCGTGTGCAGGTCGAGGTGTTCGGCCATCACCTTCGCGGTGGCGGGGCCGAGCGTCTTCTTGAGGGGTTCATCCAGCGCGGACACGGAATCCATTGCACACCACGGCACTGACAGCCGTCGCGCACCCTCGGGTTCCAGCGGGTCGGGGGCCGTGCGGCGCGGGCCGCTGCCCGGCTGCCCGGATGCCCGGCCGGCTCGGCTATTCGACGCCGATGAGCAGCGGCGCGGACTGCCGGCCGCCCCGGTAGACGACGGTGTCGACGGCGAGATGACCCTCCCGTACGTAGAGCTCCAGTCCTTCCGCGAGGGCGTCGGGCAGGCCCTCGCCGAGCACCAGCGTGACCAGTTCCCCGCCGGCGGCCAGCATCCGGGACAGGACCGCCTCGGCGGTGGCGGCGAGGTCGGCGCCGATCACCGCCACATCGCCGTCGATGAGCCCCAGCACGTCCCCGGCCTGGCAGACCCCCGCCATGGTCCAGGACTGCCGCTCGGCGACGGCCAGTTCGGCGTAGCGGGTGGCACCGGCCGCGGAGGTCATGGCCACCACGTCCTCGTCGAAGCGGCGGTCCGGCTGGTGCACGGCGAGCGCCGCGATGCCCTGGACGGCGGCCCGGGTCGGGATGAGGGCGACCCGCACCCCTTCGGTACGCGCCTGTTCGGCGGCGGCGGCCGCGGTGTGCCGCAGGTCGGCGTCGTTCGGCAGCAGCACCACCTCGTGTGCGTGGGCCCGCCGGATCGCCTCGACCAGCTCGCCGCTGGCCGGCGGCTCCCCGGGGCGCGCGAGCACGGTCGTCGCGCCCGCCTCCGCGCAGAGCCCGGCGAGCCCCTCGCCGGGGACCACCGCGACGACGGCCCGCTGGACCCGCTCCGGCCGTCGCTCGGCCACGGCGCCGAAGTGGCTGATCCGGATGCGGTACGGGCGCCCCGCCTCGACCCCGGCCTCCACGGCGGCGCCCGCGTCGTCGACATGGATGTGGACGTTCCAGAGACCGTCGCCGCCGACGACGACCAGGGAGTCGCCGAGTCCGTCGAGCCGGTCCCGCAGCCGCGCCACGGCGCTGTCGTCCGCCTCCAGCAGATAGATCACTTCGAAGGCGGGCCCGTCGCCCTCCGCGCAGGACTCGGCCGCACCCGGTACGGACGGGTCCTCGTAGCGGCGGTGGCTCACCGGGAAGGCCGGCGGGGCGTGCCCGGTGACGGAGCCCACCAGCGCGCCGAGGACGGCGAGCAGCCCCCGCCCGCCCGCGTCGACGACACCCGCCCGTCCGAGCACGGCCAGCTGTCCCGGGGTGGCGGCGAGCGCGGCGCGCGCCCCCGCGTACGCCGCGCGCACGGTGGCGGCCGTCCCCGCCCGCGCCTCTCCGGCCTCCGCGGCGCGTTCCGCCGCCTCCGCCGCCGCGTCGGCCACGGTGAGGATGGTGCCCTCGGCGGGGTGCGCGACGGCCTCGCGGGCGAGTTCGGCGGCGCGGCGCAGCGCCGGGGCGAGGTGATGTCCGTCACCGGGCGTCTCGTCCGCCAGTACCTGCGTCATCCCGCGCAGCAGCTGCGCCAGGATCGTGCCGGAGTTCCCCCGGGCGCCGATCAGCGCGCCGTGCGCCATGGCGCGTACGGCGTCGGCCGGGGCGGGCTCGGAGTCACCGGTCTCGTGCGCGGCGAAGACCGCCTCGACGGCCCGCGCCGCGGACTCCAGGGTCAGGTAGAGATTGGTGCCGGTGTCGCCGTCCGCGACGGGGTAGACGTTGATCGCGTCGATCTCCTCGCGCTCCCGGCCGAGGGCCTCCAGCGACAGCGAGCACCAGTTCCGCACCGTGGTGGCGTCGAGGGTGTGCGGCACCTGATGGTCCTCCTTGGCGGCCTGGAAGCGGGCTGCACGCAGGGTAGCCCGCGGCCGGGTCCCGGCCTGCCCGGACCGCGGACCGGAGCGGTGACGGCGAGGGGGCCGGGAGGAGACGGCGGGAGGTCATGCTAGTTTCGTTGCACCGAAGCAGGCGTTGTATGCTGCTTCGGTTGCCCGACGAAAGTCGGGCCATTCCCCCGGTAACGCCACATCATTCATTGATTCGGGCACGCCGGATTTCTCTGTAAGTGCATCTGAAGTCTTTGGAGTGACCCGTGGCTGCCAACTGCGACGTCTGTGGCAAGGGGCCGGGCTTCGGCAACAACATTTCGCACTCGCACCGCCGTACGTCTCGTCGCTGGAACCCGAACATCCAGCGTGTGCGTGCCGTGGTCGGTCGGACGCCGAAGCGGCTCAACGTATGCACCTCGTGCATCAAGGCCGGCAAGGTCTCGCGCTGACGCCTGCGTCGTAGCGCAGCCCCTGCGGTTGCCTTGAAAAGCCGGTCCACCTCGGTGGGCCGGCTTTTTGTCGTGCCCGTGAGCCCGCCTTCCCGCCTTCCCGCCTTCCCTCCTGGCCGTTCCTGGCCGTACGGCCAGGAACCGGTCAGCGCAGGCGCCAGGCGTGGTCCACCGGGCCGATGCCCGCGCCCAGCGGGAAGCCGTGCGCGATCGCGCCGGTCACATACTCCTTGGCGGCGACCGTGGCCGCCACGACGTCCTGCCCCCTGGCCAGCCCGGCGGCGATCGCCGACGCGAGGGTGCACCCCGTCCCGTGCGTATGCCGGTTGTCGTGGCGCGGCGCCCGCAGCCAGTGCTCCTCGCCGCCGTCGGTCAGCAGATCCACCGCGTCGCCGCCGCCCGGCAGATGACCGCCCTTGATCAGCGCCCAGCGCGGCCCGAGGGCGAGTACGGCGTCCGCTCCCCGGCGCATCCCCGCCTCGTCCGTCACCTGTACGCCCGTGAGCTGCGCCACTTCGTCCAGGTTGGGCGTGGCGACGGTCGCGGCCGGCAGCAGTCGCGTCCGTACGGCGTCCAGGGCCGAGGCGGCCAGCAGCGGGTCACCGTGCTTGGAGAGCCCGACCGGGTCCACGACCACGGGGGCGGCGGTCCCGGCGAGGAGGTCCGCGACGGCGGCGACGATTTCGGCGGAGGAGAGCATGCCGGTCTTCACGGCCTGGACGCCGATGTCCTCCACGACAGCGCGGTACTGGGCCCGCACAGCGTCCACGGGCAGCTCCCAGATGCCCCGCACGCCGCGTGAGTTCTGCGCGGTGACCGCCGTGACGACGCTCATGCCGTGCACCCCGAAGGCCAGCAGGGTCTTCAGGTCCGCCTGCAGGCCCGCACCGCCGCCGGAGTCGGAACCGGCGACGGTGAGAACGCGGGGAGGCGCGTGCGCGGGGACCGTCATGGACCCGAATCTACGCGTCCTCGATGTCCCCGAAGTGGTCCCAGCCGCCCGTGCTGGTCCAGGGGGCGCCGTCGACCGTCACCAGGGGCGGCGCGGACGGGCCGAGGACCTCGCCGATCACCTTCCAGCGGGCCGGCAGCTTCACCTCCGGCGGGAACGTGGCCACGATCGCGTGGTCCTCTCCCCCGGTCAGCACCCACTGGAGCGGGTCGATCCCGACCGCCTGGCCGATGTCGTGCATCTGCGAGGGGATGTCGATCAGACCGGAGCGCAGGTCGATCCGGACGTTGCTGGCCTCCGCGATGTGCCCGAGGTCGGCGACGAGCCCGTCACTGATGTCGGTCATGGCGGTGGCGCCGAGCCCGGCCGCCGCAGGGCCCGCGTGGTAGGGCGGTTCGGGCCTGCGGTGCGCTTCCACGAAGGCGCGCGGCGAGCGGAAACCGCGCGACAGCACCGCCAGTCCGGCGGCCGACCAGCCCAACCAGCCGGTGTAGGCGACCACATTGCCCGGCTGCGCGGCCGACCTGGTCACCGGCTCGTGGCCGCGCAGATCACCGAGCGCCGTGATGGCGATCGTGATGGTGTCGCCGCGTACGACATCGCCGCCCACCACCGCCGCGCCCGCGACCTGGCACTCGTCCCGGATACCGTCCATCAGCTCGGTGGGCCAGGTGACCGGGAGTTCGGCCGGGACGACCAGGCCGAGCAGCAGCGCGGTGGGCACCGCGCCCATCGCGGCGATGTCGGCGAGATTCTGGGCGGCCGCCTTGCGCCCCACGTCGTACGCTGTCGACCAGTCCCGGCGGAAGTGCCGCCCCTCCAGCAGCAGGTCCGTACTCGCCACGACCCTGCCGTCGGGCGCGGCCACCACCGCGGCGTCGTCGCCCGGACCGAGCCGGACCGCCGGAGTGGTGGTGAGCCGGGATGTGAGCTCCCTGATGAGGCCGAACTCCCCCAACTCGCCCACGGTTCCCTTCACCGAGTCTCCCCTCTGATCGCCGGGCCGCACGTGCGGTCGCGGGCCGTCACTGCTGTAGGTACCGTCAAGACGAACGTCAACTTCTGTCCTGTGTACGCCCCACCGGGGGCGCCACCGAACGCCCGGGTCTCCCCGTGGCCCGCGGCGACGCGATACCGTGGCGTCTCTTTCCCCCACACGATCCTCGTGGCCGCCCTGGAGGTTCCGTGGTACAGGCGTACATCCTTATTCAGACCGAGGTGGGCAAGGCGACCATCATCGCCGAGACCATCGCCAAGCTCCCGGGAGTGATCCAGGCCGAGGACGTCACCGGTCCCTACGACGTGATCGTGCGCGCTCAGGCGGACACCGTCGACGAGCTGGGCCGCATGGTGGTCGCCAGAGTCCAGCAAGTGGACGGCATCACCCGCACCCTGACCTGCCCGGTCGTGCACCTGTAGCCCCCGTCTACGCTTGGGCGGTGACATCTTCCCGCCGCCCGCTGTCATGCCGCAGGCTATCCGGCCGTCCGCTCGGCTGGCTTCCCGCCGTCGTCCTGCTGACGGCGGCGGGCTGCTCCGCCACGGGAGGGGCGGCGCGGGTCGCCGTCCCGAGCCCGCCCCAGAAGGAGGCGGCGCTCTGCGGGTCGCTGCACCAGGAGCTGCCGGAGAAGGTGGCGGGGCTCGGCCGGGAGGATCCCGCACCCCGTTCCGAGCTGACCGCCGGCTGGGGCGACGGCGCGATCGTGCTGCGCTGCGGCGTCCCCCGGCCCGACCGGATGAGCGACCCCCAGGCGCGGGGCGTGGAGGTCAACGGCGTCAACTGGATGCTGGAAGAACGCGACTCGGGGCCCCGGTTCACCACCACGTATCGCGAGACCTATGTCGAGGTCTCCCTGAGCACGCGGTTCACCCATGACGCGGGTCCGCTCACCGAGCTCGCCGGGCCGGTCGCGAGGACGGTCCCGTCCAGCCTGTGACGGACAGGCGGAACGGGACCGGGTGCGGGACCTCTGGGGCCTGCGGGACCTGACGGGTCAGCGCAGGCCGGTCGGGCGGCGCAGGGCCGCCTCGATCAGCCGGTCGACCAGTTCCGCGTAGCCGACACCGCTCTCCTGCCACATCCGCGGGTACATGGAGATCGGGGTGAAGCCCGGCATCGTGTTGATCTCGTTGATGACGAACTCGCCGTCCTCGGTGAGGAAGAAGTCCGCGCGGACCAGCCCCTCGCAGGACGCGGCCTCGAACGCGTCGACCGCGAGCCGCCGCACCTCGGCCGTCTGCTCCTCGGTCAGCGGCGCGGGCACCAGACCGGCCGCCGAGTCGATGTACTTGGCCTCGAAGTCGTAGAAGTCGTGCGCCGTGACGGGCGGGATCTCGGCGGGCACGCTCGCCCGCGGCCCGTCCTCGAACTCCAGCACACCGCACTCGATCTCGCGGCCGCGCAGCAGCGCCTCCACCAGGATCTTGGGGTCGTGGCGCTGGGCCTCGGCGATCGCCTCGTCGAGTCCTGAGATGTCGTCGACCTTGGTGATCCCGATGGAGGAACCGGCCCGGGCGGGCTTCACGAAGAGCGGCCAGCCGTGCTCGGCGGCGAAGTCCACGATCTTCTCGCGGGCCGCGGCGCCCTTGCCGGCGGTGCCCCCGTCCGGGCCCTGCTCCCATTCGCGGGGGCGGATCACCACGTACGGGCCGACAGGCAGCCCGAAGGAGGTGAACACCCGCTTCATGTACTCCTTGTCCTGGCCGACGGCCGAGGCGAGGACGCCCGCGCCGACGTAGGGGACTCCGGAGAGTTCCAGCAGGCCCTGCAGGGTGCCGTCCTCACCGTACGGGCCGTGCAGCACGGGGAAGACGACGTCGACCTCGCCCAGCGCCTTGGGCACGGAGCCCGGCTCGCTGTAGACGACCTCGCGGTTGCCCGGATCGACGGAGAGGACGATCCCGCCCTCCGTGGACTCGGCGATCTGCTCGACGCTCGGCAGGGTGCGGTCGGCGATGGCCATCCGCTCCGGGTCGTCGGCGGTGAGCGCCCAGCGGCCGTCGGTGGTGATGCCGATCGGCAGGACGTCGTACTTGGTCCGGTCGATGGACCGCAGCACGGCGCCGGCCGTGACCACCGAAATGGCGTGCTCGGAGCTCCGGCCGCCGAACACGACGGCGACACGCGGCTTGCGGAGCTGCTGCTCAGGGCTCTGGGAGGGGTTCTCGCTGCTCATATCGCGATGAGAGTACCTGTTGACCGCGCGGGAGTCAGCGGCGACAGGGCCTGGCCGGGCGCGGCTGACGCGGTCGGTCGCACCGGCGTGCCGGTCGATGGCGTTCGGAGAGCGCCGTTCGGTGACCGCCGTTCGGAGACCGCCGTTCGGAGACCGCCGTTCAGTGGCGTTCGGCCTTGGCGCTGCGCGACATCAGCTCCTTGAGCGCGACGAGCGGCGGCTTGCCGTTGTGCACGATGTCCACCACGGTTTCGGTGATCGGCATGTCGACCCGGTGGCGCCGGGCCAGATCCAGTACGGATTCGCAGGACTTGACGCCCTCGGCGGTCCGTTTGGTGACGGCGATGGTCTCCTGGAGTGTCATGCCGCGGCCCAGGTTGGTGCCGAAGGTGTGGTTGCGGGAGAGCGGCGAGGAGCAGGTGGCGATCAGATCACCCATGCCGGCGAGGCCGGAGAAGGTGTGCGGGTCGGCGCCCATGGCCATCCCGAGCCGGGTGGTCTCGGCGAGGCCCCGGGTCATCAGGGAGGCTTTGGTGTTGTCGCCGAGGCCCATGCCGTCGGCGATGCCGACGGCGAGACCGATCACGTTCTTGACCGCTCCGCCGAGTTCGCAGCCGACGACATCGGTGTTGGTGTAGGGGCGGTAGTAGGGCGTGTGGCAGGCGGACTGGAGCCGCTGGGCGACCGCCTCGTCCCGGCAGGCGACCACGGCCGCGGCCGGCATCCGGGCGGCGATCTCCGCGGCGAGGTTGGGCCCGGTGACCACGGCGACCCGCTCGGCCGGCACCTTGGCGACCTCCTCGATCACCTCGCTCATCCGCTTGGCGGTGCCGAGTTCGACGCCCTTCATCAGCGAGACGAGCACGGTGTCGCCGGGCAGCAGGGGCGCCCACTCGGCGAGATTGCCGCGCAGCGTCTGCGAGGGCACGGTGAGCACGGTGAAGTCGGCGCCGCTCGCGGCGGCCGCCGGGTCGGTCGTGGCCGTTACCCCGGCGGGCAGTTCGAGGCCCGGCAGATAGTCGGGGTTGGTACGGGTGGTGTTGATGATGTCGGCGATCTCCTGGCGCCGGCCCCAGATGGTCACCTCGCACCCGGCGTCGGCGAGGATCATGGCGAACGCGGTCCCCCAGGAACCCGCTCCGAAAACGGCGACCCGCGTCACTTCGACCCCTCTTCCGCGGCCTTGCGCCGCTGTTCCGCCCTGGCTTTGCGATGGTCGTAGGTGGCCGTGGGCACCGGCTCCCCGCGTACCTCGGAGAGCAGCTCCGTGATGGCGGCCATGATGACCTCGGTCGCCTCGCGCAGCAGTTCAGGCGTGGCTTCCCGGTCCTCGAACCGGGAGAGGTCGACCGGCGGTCCGGCCAGGACCTTCAGCGTCTTGCGCGGGAAGAGCCGGAAGCGCTTCTCCTTGGCGTACGGCGGCATCGCCAGGTTGGCGCCCCACTGCGCGACGGGGATGACGGGGGCCTTGGTGAGCAGCGCCACCC
This sequence comes from Streptomyces sp. NPDC051569, assembly GCF_044454085.1. NCBI lineage: Bacteria > Bacillati > Actinomycetota > Actinomycetes > Kitasatosporales > Streptomycetaceae > Streptomyces > Streptomyces sp. NPDC051569. The sequence goes on along the minus strand of NZ_JBITDJ010000001.1, from coordinate 584,276 downwards.
GGGCCGCGCCGGTCTTGCCGGCCATCGGCCACATCTCGGGGTCGCGGGTGAGGGTGCCTTCCGGGTAGAAGGCGACGCATTCGCCGCGCTCGATGGCGTCGACCGCCGCCCGGAACGCGTCCAGTGCGTCGGTGCTCTCGCGGTAGACGGGAATCTGCCCGGTGCCACGGAGTATCGCGCCGACGAAGGAACCCCTGAAGAGCGCCGCCTTCGCCAGGAATCGCGGGACGCGTCCGGTGTTGTACTGGAAGTGGGCGTAGGAGAGAGGGTCCAGATAGGAGTTGTGGTTGACCGCGGTGATGAATCCACCGTCGGCCGGAATGTGCTCCAGACCCTGCCAGTCCCGCTTGAACAGAACGACGAGCGGCGGTTTGGCGATGACCGCCGCCAGGCGGTACCAGAAGCCGATTCTGCGGCGGGACACTCGGACACCTTCCTGTTCCGGCCCGGCTGACGCCCGGCCGCGGGAGGCCAAGTGTCGCCCCGGCCCCCTGCTCTGTCGAGAACACCGTACGCCCCGGTGGCGGGACCGGTCCCGTGGGCCGCGAGGGTGCCGGGCCACAATAGAGGGCCGATACACATGGACGGAGAGTTCGCCACGAACACCGACCCGACCGGGCGCTGGTCCCTGGTCGTTCCGCTCAAACCGCTCCGGCTGGCCAAGAGCAGGCTCGCCCGGTCCGCCGGGGACGCCCTGCGTCCGCTGCTCGCCCTGGCGTTCGCGCAGGACACGGTCGCCGCCGCGCTGGCCTGCCCCGCTGTCCTGGATGTGGTGGTCATCACGGACGATGCGACGGCGGCGGCGGAGCTCGCCGCGCTGGGGGCGCGCATCGTGGCGGACACCCCGGCGGGCGGCCTCAACGCGGCGCTGGCGCATGGTGTGGACGCCGTCAGGGCAGCCCGGCCCGGCGCGGCGGTGGCCGCGCTCAACGCGGATCTGCCGGCGCTCCGGCCCGGGGAACTGGCCCGGGTCCTGACCGCCGCCGGGGCATTTCCGCGTGCTTTTCTCGCGGATGCCGCCGAAATCGGTACGACATTGCTGACGACCGCTCCGGGTACGGAATTGAATCCGGCATTCGGCGGCCCGTCGAGGCACCGGCATTTGTCCTCGGGCGCGGTGGAAATAGAACTGGCGGGGGTGGATTCCGTGCGGCGGGACGTCGATACGGGTGACGATCTGCTGGTGGCCGCGGCGCTGGGCCTCGGCCCGTACACGGCCCGGCGGTACGCGGCGTACGGATCGCCGCCGCGGTCCGAACCGGAGGGGAGGACCCAGCAGCGGACCGGGACACGGCCCGCGGCACGGGCCGAAGCCCGACCGGAGCCACGGACGGAGCCAGGTGTCCGGCCGCGGCCGGGCCACTGAGGGCGGGCTCCGGAGGCGGGACCGATACGCTGGCGGTATGCAGGCGACCGCGTACACATACGCATCCGAATCCCGCAGCGGGAGTGTGCTGCTGGACGACGGCACCCCGGTGGAGTTCGACGCGGCGGCCTTCGACGCCGGCGGCCTGCGGCTGCTCCGGGCGGGCCAGCGGGTGCGGATCGAGACCGAGGGCGAGGGCGCGGCCCGCCGGATCACCCTGGTGACGCTCCAGACGTTCTGAGCGGGCCGATCGCCCCGTACAACACCGCGGGCCGGGCTCCCCGAGGGGAGCCCGGCCCGGCGCGTGTGGCCATGTCGCCGCTTACTTGGCGGCGGCGGTCTTCTTGGCGGTCGTCGTACGCGCGGTGGTCTTCCTCGCGGGCGCCTTCTTGGCGATGGCCTTCTTGGCCGGCGCGGTCTTCTTCGCGGCGGTCTTCTTGGCCGCGGTCGTGGTGGCGGCGGTCTTCTTCGCCGCCGGAGTGGCCTTCTTGGCGGTGGTCTTCTTCGCCGCCGTCGTGGTCTTCTTCGCCGCGGTCTTCGCGGGCGCGGTCTTCGCGGGCGCGGTCTTCCTGGCGGTCGTCTTCGCCGCCGTCGCCTTCTTGGCGGTGGCCTTCTTGGCCGCGGCCTTGGCGGTCGTACGGGTGGAAGAACCGCCCGAGAGGCTGCCCTTGGGGGCCTTCTTGACGGCCACGTCGTTCTTGGGGAGCTTCTTCGAGCCGCTGACCAGGTCCTTGAAGCCCTGACCCGCGCGGAAGCGCGGAACGGAGGTCTTCTTGACCCGTACGCGCTCACCCGTCTGCGGGTTGCGGGCGTAACGGGCCGGACGGTCGACCTTCTCGAACGAGCCGAAGCCGGTGACCGAGACCCGGTCGCCCGCGACCACCGCGCGGACGATCGCGTCGAGTACCGCGTCGACCGCGTCCGCGGCCTGCTGGCGGCCGCCGACCTTGTCCGCAATCGCTTCTACGAGCTGCGCCTTGTTCACGTCTTCCCCTTCGGAGACATTGCCAGAACGAAAGTGTTCAAGCGTTTTCGCACGTTAGGCAGATATATACCGCAAATCAAACACGAAACGGGCTAATCACCCTAGTGCCGCAACGAAGTCGACCTGGCGGAGTTCCGCCGAGGTCAGACACCTTCGGGAAAACGGCCCTCGTCGAGGTCCTTCTTGAAGCGGTCCAGACGCCTTGCCGCGTCCGGGAGATCGTGTTTCGCCGCGGCCGTGATGACCAGCAGCTTCCGGGAGAGCGCCATCCGTACGCTCTCCGGGACTTGCAGTCCGCGCACTGTTGTGTGCGCTTCTTTCAGTTGTTCGGCGACCAACCCGTAAAGCTTGAGTTGGTTGTCGCGTTCCATGCACCGATTGTGCCATCTGGGGCGAGTTGTCGCTTCAGGGGGTGTCAACAAGCAACTGCACCCCCTGCCGGACGGCAGGGGGTGCAGTGGGGGAAAAGCGCTGCTCAGGCGGTAATCGTGCGGGGTTTGAAGGCCGGTCGGGCCGTCTCGTAAGCGGCGATGTCCGCTTCGCTCCGAAGGGTGAGGCTGATGTCGTCGAGCCCGTTCAGCAGGCGCCAGCGGGCGTCTTCGTCAAGCTCGAAATCGGCCAACAGCTCCACGCCGCCGGGAGCGGCGGCACGGACCTGGCGCCGCTCCAGGTCGACGGTGACCTCGGACCGCGGGTCGCTCTCGGCGATCTCCCAGAGGGCGTCGACGACCGACTGCTCCAGAACCACGGTCAGCAGACCGTTCTTGAGCGAGTTGCCACGGAAGATATCCGCGAACCGCGAGGAGATGACGGCCTTGAAGCCGTAGTTCTGCAGGGCCCAGACGGCGTGTTCCCGGGAGGAACCCGTACCGAAGTCGGGTCCGGCCACCAGGACGGTCGCCCCGGCGTACACGGGCTGGTTGAGGACGAAGTCGGGCTGCTTGCGCCACGCCTCGAAGAGCCCGTCCTCGAAGCCGTCGCGGGTGACCTTCTTGAGCCAGTGGGCCGGGATGATCTGGTCCGTGTCGACGTTGCCGCGGCGCAGCGGGACGGCGCGGCCGGTGTGCGTGGTGAAGGCTTCCATGGTTATCGCGCTCCAGCGGGCGTACGGACGTCGGCGGCTTCGTCGGACAGGTCGGCGGGCGAGGCCAGATGGCCCAGCACGGCGGTGGCGGCGGCGACCTGGGGAGAGACCAGATGGGTGCGGCCGCCCTTGCCCTGCCTGCCCTCGAAGTTGCGGTTGGAGGTGGAGGCGGAGCGTTCGCCGGGCGCGAGTTGGTCGGGGTTCATGCCCAGACACATGGAGCAGCCCGCGTGCCGCCATTCGGCTCCGGCGGTGGTGAAGACCTTGTCCAGGCCCTCTTCGACCGCCTGGAGCGCGACCCGTACCGAGCCGGGGACCACCAGCATCCGCACGCCGTCGGCGACTTTGCGGCCGTCCAGGATCGAGGCGGCGGAGCGCAGGTCCTCGATACGGCCGTTGGTGCAGGAGCCTACGAAGACGGTGTCGACGCTGATGTCACGCAGCGCCTGCCCGGCGGTCAACCCCATGTATTCCAGGGCCTTTTCGGCGGCGTGGCGCTCCGAAGCGTCCTCGTACGAGGCAGGGTCGGGGACCCGTGCGGAGAGCGGTGCGCCCTGGCCCGGGTTGGTGCCCCAGGTGACGAACGGCGCGAGTTCCGTGGCGTCGATGAAGACCTCGGCGTCGAAGACCGCGTCGTCGTCGGTGCGCAGCGTCTTCCAGTACGCGACGGCCGCGTCCCAGTCCTCGCCCCGGGGGGCGTGGTCGCGGCCCTCCAGGTAGGCGAAGGTGGTCTCGTCCGGGGCGATCATGCCCGCGCGGGCGCCGGCCTCGATCGACATGTTGCAGATGGTCATCCGGGCCTCCATCGAGAGTTTCTCGATGGCCGAGCCCCGGTATTCGAGGATGTAGCCCTGGCCGCCGCCGGTGCCGATCCTGGCGATGATGGCGAGGATCAGGTCCTTGGCGGTGACGGCGTCGGGCAGCTCGCCCTCCACCGTGATGGCCATGGTCCTGGGGCGGGCCAGCGGCAGTGTCTGGGTGGCCAGGACGTGCTCGACCTGGCTGGTGCCGATGCCGAACGCGAGCGCGCCGAAGGCGCCGTGGGTGGAGGTGTGGCTGTCGCCGCAGACCACGGTGGTGCCGGGCTGGGTCAGCCCCAGCTGGGGGCCGACGACATGGACGACGCCCTGCTCGACATCGCCCAGCGGGTGCAGCCGGACGCCGAAGTCGGCGCAGTTCTTGCGGAGCGTCTCCAGCTGCACACGGGAGACCGGGTCCGCGATGGGCTTGTCGATGTCGAGGGTCGGGGTGTTGTGGTCCTCGGTCGCGATGGTGAGGTCGAGCCGCCGCACCTGGCGGTCGTTCTGGCGCAGGCCGTCGAACGCCTGGGGGCTGGTCACCTCGTGCAGCAGGTGCAGATCGATGAAGAGAAGGTCGGGCTCGCCCTCCGCGCGCCGGACGACATGGTCGTCCCAGACCTTCTCCGCGAGTGTCCTACCCATCGCTTTCCCTCCGGCCGGCCTGGTGCGGCCGGCGCTCCTAGAGATATGCGGCCATGTCCTGCCGCACGCGCTCTGTCCCACGTGCTGGACGCCGGCCGGGGACCCGATGGTCCGCGGGCCCGTAGTTACAGGTTGACAAGTTCGCCGCGAAAAGGAACTTGCGTTTCACAGAGTGAGACGCGAATATCGTTGCATGGACAACTCTAGCGGCGTCGGCGTTCTCGACAAGGCTGCTCTCGTACTGAGCGCCCTGGAGTCCGGTCCGGCCACCCTCGCCGGGCTGGTCGCGGCGACCGGGCTCGCACGACCCACGGCCCACCGGCTGGCCGTGGCTCTGGAACACCACCGGATGGTGGCGAGGGACATGCAGGGCCGGTTCATCCTCGGCCCCCGGCTGGCCGAGCTGGCCGCGGCGGCGGGCGAGGACCGCCTGCTGGCCACGGCCGGGCCCGTACTCACGCATCTGCGGGACGTGACCGGCGAGAGCGCTCAGCTCTATCGCCGTCAGGGCGACATGCGGATCTGCGTGGCGGCGGCGGAGCGGCTGTCCGGTCTGCGGGACACCGTCCCGGTCGGCTCGACCCTCACCATGAAGGCGGGCTCCTCGGCCCAGATCCTGATGGCCTGGGAGGAGCCCGAGCGGCTGCACCGAGGACTGCAGGGGGCCCGTTTCACGGCGACGGCGCTCTCGGGCGTACGGCGCAGGGGCTGGGCCCAGTCGATCGGCGAACGGGAGCCGGGCGTGGCCTCGGTCTCGGCGCCGGTGCGCGGCCCGTCCAACCGTGTGGTCGCCGCCGTGTCGGTGTCCGGACCGATCGAGCGCCTCACCCGGCACCCGGGGCGGATGCACGCCCAGGCCGTGATCGACGCGGCGGGGCGGCTCAGCGAGGCCCTGCGCCGCACGAGCTGACGCCCGCGCGTCCGCGCGAACCGCCGCGTTCACCGCCGCGCTCACCGCCACCGGCCGGCCGCTCCAGCGCCGCAGCGACCGGCCCGGCACCCGGCCCTGTCGGCCCTCGCACTCCCGCGACCGGCCACCAGCTGCGCGGCGCGCGGAACTTGCTGACGCGCATCCCATGAGGAGCAGCCGCGCGGGCGGCGCCCGGTCGGAGACCGAGGGATCCAACCGGCGCTCGGCCGAGGAGGCTTGCGACGTGGGACGGGCGCGGGAACGGCACGGAACGGAGAAAAGCAGGAAGGCCCTCCGCGATGCGGAGGGCCTTCCTGCGTCTTGTTGTACCCCCGACCGGATTCGAACCGGCGCTACTGCCGTGAGAGGGCAGCGTGCTAGGCCGCTACACAACGGGGGCAAGGACCAGAGGTCCAGCTGGGCTACCAGGACTCGAACCTAGAACAACGGAACCAGAAACCGTCGTGTTGCCAATTACACCATAGCCCATGGTGATTACTGTGCGTACCCCCGACCGGATTCGAACCGGCGCTACTGCCGTGAGAGGGCAGCGTGCTAGGCCGCTACACAACGGGGGCCCTAGCGATCCTGCATCGACGCGTCCGGGTGCGACCCGAAGACATCGGAGAGAAGGATCTGTACCCCCGACCGGATTCGAACCGGCGCTACTGCCGTGAGAGGGCAGCGTGCTAGGCCGCTACACAACGGGGGCGTTGCAGAACATCTTCTGCGCTGGGCTACCAGGACTCGAACCTAGACTAACGGAACCAGAAACCGTCGTGCTGCCAATTACACCATAGCCCACCAAAACTCAACCCCCGCCAGGGGGCTTTGCTTGGCTTGCGCCTCTCGGTCCGGCCTTTCGGCCTTCTCGGGCGGCGCAGGAAGAACATTACCCGAAGGTGGACAGCGCTCCAAAACGGGTAAGCGCCGGGCGGCCACCGGGTTACCGGGGGCCGCCCTTTCGCCGTACGGACCGTACCTACGCGGCGAGCTTCGCCAGGGCCGCGTCGATGCGGGACAGGGTGCGGTCGCGGCCCAGGAGCTCCAGGGACTCGAACAGCGGCAGGCCCACCGTGCGGCCGGTGACGGCCACGCGGACCGGGGCCTGGGCCTTGCCCAGCTTGAGGCCGTGCTCCTCGCCGGCGGTGAGGACCGCGTTCTTGAGCGCCTCGGTGTTCCAGTCCGCCTCGGCGATCTTCGTACGGGCGGTGGCCAGCAGGGCGTTGGCGCCCGGCTTCATCGCCTTCGCCCAGGACGCCTCGTCCTCGACCGGCTCGTCGAGGAAGAGGAAATCGACGTTGGCGGTGATGTCCGAGAGCACCGTGAGCCGGGTCTGGGCCAGCGGGGCCAGCGCGTCGAAGGCGGCGGCGTCGAAGGACTCCGGGGACCAGGGCGCGTGCGGGGCCTTCAGCCAGGGGCCGCAGGCCTCGGCGAACGTCTTCACGTCCAGCTGCCGGATGTGGTCGGCGTTGATCGCCTCGGCCTTCTTCAGGTCGAAGCGGGCCGGGTTGGCGTTGACGTCCGCGATGTCGAACGCGGCGACCATCTCCTCCATGGAGAAGAGATCGCGGTCGTGCGAGAGGGACCAGCCCAGCAGCGAGAGGTAGTTGAGCAGCCCCTCGGGCAGGAACCCGCGCTCGCGGTAGAGGTTGAGGGACGCCTGCGGGTCACGCTTGGAGAGCTTCTTGTTGCCCTCGCCCATCACGTACGGGAGGTGCCCGAACGCCGGGATCTCCTTGGCGATGCCCAGCTCGATCAGCGCCTTGTAGAGCGCGACCTGGCGCGGGGTGGAGGACAGCAGGTCCTCACCGCGCAGTACGTGCGTGATCTCCATCAGCGCGTCGTCGACCGGGTTGACGAGCGTGTAGAGAGGGGCCCCGTTGGCGCGGACGATCCCGTAGTCCGGGACGTTCTCCGGGGTGAAGGTCAGCTCACCGCGGACCAGGTCCGTGAAGGTGATCGGCTCGTCGGGCATCCGGAAGCGCACGATGAAGGTGCGCCCCTCGGCCTCGTACGCGGCCACCCGCGCGTCCGACAGGTCGCGGCAGTGCCCGTCGTAGCCCGAGGGCCTGCCGGCGGCGCGGGCGGCGTCGCGGCGGGCCTCCAGCTCCTCGGCCGTGCAGTAGCAGTGGTACGCGTGCCCCGCGGCCAGCAGCTTCTCGGCGGTGTCGCGGTAGAGGTCCATCCGCTGCGACTGGCGGTAGGGGGCGTGCGGGCCGCCGATCTCGGGGCCCTCGTCCCAGTCGAGCCCCAGCCAGCGCATCGAGTCGAGCAGCGCCTGGTACGACTCCTCGGAGTCGCGCGCCGCGTCGGTGTCCTCGATGCGGAAGACCATGGTGCCGCCGTTGTGGCGGGCGAACGCCCAGTTGAAGAGGGCGGTGCGGACCAGGCCCACGTGCGGGTTGCCGGTCGGCGAGGGACAGAAACGTACGCGGACGGACGTGTCCGTACCGCTGTGTGCGCTAGCCACGCTTGATCACCCTGTTGGTGAGAGTGCCGATGCCTTCGATGGTGACGGCGACCTCGTCGCCGACACTGAGGGGGCCGACCCCGGCGGGGGTGCCCGTGAGGATGACGTCGCCCGGGAGCAGCGTCATGGCCTCGGTGATGTGGACGACCAGGTCCTCGATGGAGCGGATCATGTCGCTCGTACGGCCGAGCTGGCGCTGTTCGCCGTTGACCGTGCACTGGATGGTGACATCGGAGGGGTCGAAGTCGGTCTCCACCCAGGGGCCGAGCGGGCACGAGGTGTCGAAGCCCTTGGCGCGGGCCCACTGCTTCTCGCGCTCCTGCGCGTCGCGGGCGGTGACGTCATTGGCACACGTGTAGCCGAAGATGACGTCCTTGACGCGCTCACGGGGGACCTCGCGGCACATCCGGCCGATGACGACGGCCAGTTCGGCCTCGTGATGGACCTCGTTCGAGAAGGCCGGGTACTCGATCGCGTCGCCGGAGCCGATCACCGAGGTGGTGGGCTTGAAGAAGGCGACGGGCGCCTCGGGGACCGCGTTGCCCAGCTCCGCCGCGTGCTCCGCGTAGTTGCGGCCGATACCCACGACCTTGTTGGGGAGCACGGGCGGGAGGAGCCGTACCTTGCTCAGCGGGACCTTGACCCCGGAGAGCTCGAAGTCGGTGTACGGAATGCCCTTGATGATGTCGAGGACGAGGCCGGCGGGGTCGCCGCTGCCTTCGCCCTCGACCGCGCCGAAGGCGACATTGCCGTCGATGGAGAATCTGGCGATGCGCACGGGATGCTGTCGCCCTTCACTTGCTGGCTGGTACTGGAGACTGACGCTCCAGGCTAGCGCGGCGGGTGAAGGCGGCCTCGCGGCTTTCCGTGCGGGCCGATGCGGATCATGCCGATGGGCGGCGGGCGGATCCCCTCCACTGCCCGGCGGACGCGTCCTACTGCCCGGTGGACGCGTCCTGGGCGGTGGCGGCGTCCGGCGCGGCGGTCTCCGGGGCCGGGGAGAGGTCCTGCGCCGTGGAGGCGGCCGACGCGGCGGGGGCGACCATCAGGATCGTGCGGCGCGGGTTGGCGGTCCGGGTCGGCAGGGTGAGCGGGTGCTCCGGCCGTTCGGTGGGGATCAGGTGCGCGGCGTCCTTGAGGTGCGCGAGCGTGGTGCGCCGGGGGTTGGCCGTATTGCCGGACGTTGTCGTCTTCATCTGTGGTCTCTGAGCCCTGTTCGCGGCGGGGCGCCCAGGGCGCCGGTGGTCGGATGTTCCATCCCTGTAAAGCGTCAGGCTAAACATCCGATTCCCGGCGCGGGCCGGGATCTCCCGCCGAATCACATGTGAGTTTGCTCACGACTGGACAGGCATTTACCTCATTACGGACAGTCGCGGGCCGCCACAGAAACGGACATTGCCTCACTGAACGTTTCATTCCACTCAGGCCCACGGGGGCCTCGACACCCCCTGCCCGTAAGTGCTTTGTAAAGAAAAGTCCGCTTCCTCCACGAACCGCTTCTACGGCTCGTGATGCGGCGCTCACGCCGTGTCATGCGACCGCGGCCGAACCGGCCGCCCTTGTTGGAGATCCTGCACTGTGCTGGAATTCCCCCCACCGCCGCGGGTTTCAAACCGGCGCGCAGAGGCGCTGCAGAGCGCCGAGTGGCGGCGGGGGAAGGGGAGCTGCGCCGGTCACTCACGACCACCACTGGGGAGCGTTCTGCACCCCACGACGCCGACACCGTCCCGCCGTTCAGCGGAGGGACGCCTGGTCCAGAGGTTGCGACGCTAGTGCAGGGACGTTTCAAGAGGGATAGCAGCGCTGCGGCGGAGCAGGAGTCCCGTGGCGGAACCGACCGCGGCTCCTCGCCCCAGCACACCCAGAACCCGGGCCCGGCAGCCTCGGGCGAGAACGGCGGCCGTGGCGGCCACTCCGGAGCCGCGCCCGTCGGCGAGAGTCCCGTGGCCGCGCCCGAGCCCGTGGGCCCCCCTGACGCGGGCTCCCGAATAGCGCTGCGCAACTGGCGCATCAGCACCCGTCTCGTCTCCCTGCTCGCTCTTCCGGTGGTCGCGGCCACCACGCTGGGCGGCCTCCGGATCAACGAGTCGATGAACGACATGCAGCAGCTGGAGCACATGCAGCTGCTGACCAAGATGACCAAGGAGGCGACCAGCCTCGCCGCCGCGCTCCAGGCGGAGCGTGACGAGTCGGCCGGTCCGCTCACCAACGGCCAGGGCTCCAAGGACTTCAAGGTCCAGGACCGCCGTACGAAGACCGACCGGGCGAAGAAGGCCTTCCTCGACGCCACCGTCGACATCGGCAACACCGACGGTGACGAGGCGCTGGAGAGCATCCGCTCCAACGTCAACCAGATCGCCAGCCAGGTCAACGAGATCAACAAGATCCGCAAGTCCGCCTACACCTCGGACTCGGACGCCCTGACGGTCGACGCGTACAGCGGACTGATCGACTCCCTGCTGAGCCTTTCGCAGGACATGGCCCAGGCGACCAGCAACCCGGACATGATCAAGCGGACCCGTGCGCTGGCCGCGTTCTCGTCCGCCAAGGAGTACGCCTCCATCCAGCGGGCGATCATCGCCGCCGCGCTGCCCGCCGACCCCAAGATCAAGGGCAAGCTCAGCGAGAACGACCGGCTCTACGGTCTGGCCGCGGCGACCAAGGAGAAGAACGCCCTCACCTCCTTCAGCTCGCTGTACGAATCCATGGGCGGCGACGCCGAAGAGCTGATGGCACCGCTCAACGGCCAGGGCAACCCGGAGATCGAGGCGGCCGCCAAGTACGCGGACCGCGTCCTCGGTACCGAGGACGGACTGCGGGACCGGCCCAACCGCTCGTATCTGGACTGGACCGACCAGGCGTCCACCCGGATCAACGCGATGAAGACCATCGAGGCCACGCTGCTGGGCGAGATGGAGGGCAAGGCCCGTGAGCTGCGGCAGGACTCGCAGCGCGAGGCGCTCATCAACGGTGCGCTGATCCTCGTCGTCCTCGGCGTCTCGCTCGTCGGCGCCTTCGTGGTGGCCCGCTCCATGATCCGCTCGCTGCGCCGGCTCCAGGACACGGCGACCAAGGTCGCCCAGGAACGGCTGCCCGAGCTGGTCAAGCAGCTCTCCGAGTCGGACCCGCAGGATGTCGACACGTCCGTCGAGTCGGTCGGTGTGCACTCCCGGGACGAGATCGGACAGGTCGCCGCGGCCTTCGACGACGTGCACCGCGAGGCCGTCCGGCTCGCCGCCGAGCAGGCCCTCCTGCGAGGCAACGTCAACGCGATGTTCACCAACCTCTCGCGCCGCAGCCAGGGCCTCATCCAGCGTCAGCTGTCACTGATCTCCGAGCTGGAGTCCCGTGAGGCCGACCCGGACCAGCTCTCCTCGCTCTTCAAGCTGGACCACCTCGCGACCCGTATGCGCCGTAACGGCGAAAACCTCCTGGTCCTCGCCGGTGAGGAGCCGGGCCGCCGGTGGACCCGGCCGGTCCCGCTGGTCGACGTACTCCGTGCCGCCGCCTCCGAGGTGGAGCAGTACGAGCGCATCGAGCTGACCTCGGTCCCGGCGACCGAGGTCGCCGGACGCGTCGTCAACGACCTCGTGCACCTCCTCGCCGAGCTGCTGGAGAACGCCACGTCGTTCTCCTCGCCGCAGACGAAGGTCCGGGTCACCGGTCACGCGCTGCCCGACGGGCGGGTGCTGGTCGAGATCCACGACACGGGCATCGGTCTCTCCCCCGAGGACCTCGCGGCGATCAACGAGCGGCTCGCCTCGCCGCCCACCGTGGACGTCTCGGTCTCGCGCCGGATGGGTCTGTTCGTGGTCGGCCGGCTGTCCCTGCGCCACGGCATCCGGATCCAGCTGCGTCCGTCCGACTCCGGCGGTACGACCGCGCTCGTCATGCTGCCGGTCGATGTCGCCCACGGCGGCAAGAAGGGCCCGGTCGGCCGGCCCGGTGTGGGCGCACCCGGCGGCCAGAACGGCGTGAGCGCCGGTCCCGGCGCTGTGGGCGGCCAGCTGACCAGCGGTCCCGGTGCGGCCGGTGGCGGCCGTCCCGGTCTCGCCGCGGGTGCGCCGCGCGGCCAGGTCGGGGCCGGTACGAGCCCGCGCGCCGCGCTGCCGTCGCGTGACGGATCGCAGGGCGGACCCCAGGCCGGCGGAGCGCAGGACCAGCAGCGTCAGGGATCCGGCCAGCCCAGCGTCTTCGGCCAGAACGCCTTCGGCGCGCAGAACCAGGGCCCCGGCCAAAACGGCCAGGGCGGTCAGGGTGGTCAGGGCCACGGCGACCAGAGCCAGGGTCAGCATCAGGGGCAGGGCCGTACGGACCATCCCGGGGCGCCGGTCGGCCAGCAGGGCCAGCACGGCCAGGGGGGCCAGAACGGCTACGGCGGCCACGCCCAGAACGCCTTCCAGCAGGGCGGCGCCCCCGACCACGGCCGGCAGCTCCCGCCGCCCGGCGGGCCGCGCGCCGAACTGCCCGGCGGCAACCCGCAGCCCCGGCAGCAGCGTCCCGAGACCACCAGCTGGGGCAGCGAGCAGCCGTCCGCACCGCAGCGCCCCTCGCTGGACGCCCCGCGCGGCCACGAGGAGCACGAGACCACCGGCCAGTACGGCAGGCCGATGGCCGAGCGGCAGGGGCCCGGCTCCACCGCCGAGTTCCAGCGCCCGGACTACAACGGGCCCCGGCCCGACCTGAACCAGGGGCGCGGCGGCGAACAGCAGGACGCCGCGGCCACGGCCCAGTTCCCCCGCCCGGACTTCGACAACGCCCCGGCGGGCTACGACAACCCGGGCACCACCGGCAACGCCGGCGGCAGCGGCACCCCTGCCGGCAGCGGCTATCAGCCGGACTACAACGCGCAGCAGAACTACGCCGCGCCGCAGTCCGGCTACCGGGGGCCGGCCGACTTCAACGCCCCGCAGCAGGGCTACAGCGCCCCGCAGCAGGACTTCAACGCCCCGCGTCCGCAGGCGCCGTCACCCGCGTCCGGTCCGGGCGGCGGGTACCGCCAGCCGGGTCTGCCGCAGCAGCCGGGGCCCGAGGCGCTGCCGCCGGCCGGTCCCGGTGACGGCCGCACGCCGCTGTTCGACTCGCTGGAGACGAACTGGTTCCACGGCACGCAGCCGGGCGGCCGCCCGCAGGAGCAGCAGGCGCCGCAGCAGGGTGGGCCGTCCGGGCCCGCCTCGATGCCGCGCCGTGAGCCGATGCCCCAGCGCGGTTCCACCGGCGGAGCGGGCGGCCCCGGCCTGCCCGCTCCGAGTACGAACGGTTCCGGTGCCCACGGCGCCGGCGCGACCTCCTCCTGGCGCACGTCGCCCAACGACGAGCTGGTACGCCAGGCGGAGCGGGTCAAGAAGCCCGCGGCGGGCGGTATCACCACCTCCGGTCTGCCCCGCCGGGTACCGCGTGCCAATCTGGTGCCCGGCACCGCGCAGGAACAGAACAACCAGGCCGGTCCGCAGGTTTCACGTGCGCCAGCGGACGTACGTGGCCGGCTGACCAATCTCCGTCGGGGTATTCAGCAGGGTCGCCAGGCCGGTAACACCGGTCCGGCGGGCAACGGCTTCAACCTCGGCACCTCTCACCAGCAGGAGCGTTAGTTGAGTCCGATGAGTCAGGCTGCGCAGAATCTGAACTGGTTGATCACCAACTTCGTGGACAACACCCCCGGGGTGTCCCACACGGTGGTGGTCTCCGCAGACGGACTTCTGCTGGCCATGTCCGAGGGCTTCCCCCGCGACCGAGCCGACCAGCTCGCGGCCGTGGCGTCCGGTCTGACCTCGCTGACCGCGGGGGCGTCCCGGATCTTCGAAGGCGGCCCGGTCAACCAGACCGTGGTGGAGATGGAGCGCGGCTTCCTCTTCCTCATGTCCGTCTCCGACGGTTCCTCCCTGGCCGTGCTCGCCCATCCCGAGTGCGACATCGGCCTGGTCGGATACGAAATGGCCCTCCTGGTCGACCGCGCCGGTACGGTCCTCACCCCGGACCTGCGCGCCGAGCTCCAGGGAAGTCTGTTGCACTAGAGGTTTTGAGGAACGCCCCACAGCTCCAACACCGTCAGGCCGCCCAACCGGCCCCCCACCGGCCAAGTCAGACGGCACGCAGACATCTTGCTGTCACGCCCGGAGGATTAATGACCCCGCCACCCGCCTCTCACGATCCGTACGGCGCCTCGGTCGACGCGTCGTACGGACCCGAGGGCGACCAGCCGTTGGTACGCCCGTACGCCATGACCGGCGGACGGACCCGGCCGCGGTACCAGCTCGCCATCGAGGCGCTGGTCAGTACGACAGCAGACCCGGCGCATCTCGCCACCCTGCTCCCCGAGCATCAGCGGATCTGCCACCTGTGCCGTGAGGTCAAGTCGGTGGCGGAGGTGTCGGCGCTGCTGACGATGCCGCTCGGGGTCGCCCGCATCCTTGTGGCCGACCTGGCGGAGGCCGGCATGGTGGCCATCCACCAGCCGGGTAACGGAGAGGCCGGCGGCACGCCGGATGTGACACTGCTCGAAAGGGTGCTCAGTGGACTTCGCAAGCTCTAGCGGCGGTGCGGCCCGCTCAACCACCAGCGCGAAGATCGTGGTGGCGGGCGGCTTCGGCGTGGGCAAGACCACGTTCGTCGGCGCCGTCTCGGAGATCAACCCGCTGCGTACCGAAGCCGTCATGACCAGCGCATCAGCCGGCATCGACGACCTCACCCACACCGGAGACAAGACCACCACCACCGTGGCCATGGACTTCGGCCGCATCACCCTCGACCAAGACCTCATCCTCTACCTGTTCGGCACCCCCGGACAGGACCGCTTCTGGTTCATGTGGGACGACCTCGTCCGCGGCGCCATCGGCGCCGTCGTCCTCGTCGACACCCGCCGCCTCGCCGACTGCTTCCCCGCCGTCGACTACTTCGAAAACTCAGGACTCCCCTTCGTCATCGCCCTCAACGGCTTCGACGGACACCAGCCCTACACCCCCGACGAAGTACGCGAAGCACTCCAGATCGGCCCCGACACCCCCATCATCACCACCGACGCCCGCCACCGCGCCGACGCCAAAAGCGGCCTCATCACCCTCGTCGAACACGCCCTCATGGCACGACTCAAGTAGACGGCCGCCTACGGCGGTTGTCGTAGGTGACTCCGGAGGTGGGCTGTGTCTCCCGGCACGGCCCACCTCCGCTTCCATAACATTTCGAGAGAGAATTGACGGGACCCGGACACCCGACGCACTCGACCGGTACCCCTGCGCACACGTCAGCCCCGGCTTTTGACGGGGCTCGCTCTTTTTGCCCCTTTTATTGGAGGCCCTGACACGCGGAACGACTGATTCCCGCTGTTTGGAAGGCGGCCGTTCCCCGTGCTGGAATTCGAAGACTTCCCCGTAGTACGGCCCTGAACAGAACACGGCATGACGTAGGTACAGACGCCGAGAGGTTGTTGGTCGAGTGAGGCGAAGCAAGGCGGGCTCCGCACAGCAGACGCGGGGCAACTTCACCCCGCCACCGCGTGCGGCGGAGTCGGCCGGGCCCCCGGCCGACTCCGCCCCGGCGCCGGGCAGCTCCAGCCGGTTCGCCCCGCGCAACTGGCGGGTGCCCACGCGGCTGAACGCCATTCTCCTCATACCCGCACTGGTCGGCCTCGTGATGGGCGGCTTCCAGGTCAAGGCGTCCGTGGACACCTGGCAGGAGGCGCAGGACGCCGAGCGGACGGCGCTCGTCGTGCGGGCCGCCTCCGCGTACGGCCAGGCGCTGCTGAACGAACGTGACCTCACCGCTCAGCCGCTGCTGACCGGCAGACGCGACGCGCCGGTCGTGGGCAGGACCCGCGCGGCGACGGACGCCGCGAAGGCGGCGTTCGACCTGGCGGTGCGGGACATGCCCGTGAAGGAGGGACTGCGGCGCCGCCTCACGCTGTTCAGGAGCGAGGAGCCCAAGCTGGCGGCCCTGCGGAAGTCCGCGTACACGGCGGCCGTCGAGACCCCTGACAAGACCGGCGGGAACGGCGGCCCGGTGGCGACCGAGGAGGGCTATGTGCTGATCCAGCACTCCCTCATGGAGTTCGCCAACGAGCTCGGTCTCGGTACCGGCAACATCACCAGTTACGGCCGTACGGTCTACGCGCTCCAGCTCGCGAAGGCCGCCGAGTCGCTCCAGCGCTCGATCGGGACGCATCTGCTGGTCAGGCCGAGCCAGAAGGACGGCGTCAGGGCCGGCCAGACGGTCGCGTTCTCCTCGTACGCCTATCTGGAGACCGTCGCCGTCGGGGAGTACGTCTCCGGCGGCACCGAGGCGGACACCGTCAGGCTCCAGGACGTCATGCGGCAGCAGGCGGTCGAAGGGGCCAGGAAGCTCTCCGCCGCCCAGCAGGACGCGGAAGCCGCCGGCAAGGACTTCACCGCCCCGCCGAGCGTGGAGGGCTCCGTCCTCGACGGCATGGTCGCCGCGATCGCCACCGGCGCCGCCCCCGAGCAGCTCGCCGCCCGCGGGGTGACGCCGGAGGCCTGGATGGCCGCCGCCACCTCCGAGTTCGACGGCTACACGGTGATCGAGAAGGAGCTCGTCGACAAGGCCGTGGCCGAAGCGGCGCAGATCTCGGCGAACGCCAGGAACGACGCGATCACCAACGGGGCGATCGTCGTGCTCGCGCTGCTGGCCGCGTTCATCCTGGCCGGGATGATGGCCCGGCAGATGAGCCGCTCGATGCGGTCGCTGCGTACGGCCGCGTTCGGCATCGCCGAGCAGCGGCTGCCGATGCTGGTCGACCAGCTCTCGCGCGCCGAACCCGGCCGGGTCGACACCCGCGTCAAGCCGATCCCGATCGATTCGCGCGACGAGATCGGCGAGGTCGCCCGGGCCTTCGACCAGGTCCACCGCGAGGCGGTCAGGCTCGCCGCCGAGCAGGCCATGCTGCGCGGCAACGTCAACGCCATCTTCACCAACCTGTCGCGCCGCAACCAGTCGCTGATCGAGGGGCAGTTGACCCTCATCTCGGATCTGGAGAACAACGCGGCGGACCCGGACCAGCTGTCCTCCCTCTTCCGGCTGGACCACCTCGCGACCCGTATGCGCCGCAACGGCGAGAACCTGCTGGTTCTCGCGGGCGAGGAGCCGGGCCGGCGCTGGAACCAGCCGGTGCCGCTGGTCGACGTACTCCGTGCCGCCTCCTCGGAGGTCGAGTCGTACGAGCGCGTCGAGCTGACCGGTGTCCCCGAGACGGACATTCACGGCGAGTCCGTGACCGACCTGGTGCATCTGCTCGCCGAGCTGCTGGAGAACGCCACCACGTTCTCCTCGCCGCAGACAAAGGTCCGGGTCACCGCGACCCGGCTGCCGGACGGCCGCGTGATGGTCGAGATCCACGACAAGGGCATCGGCCTGACCGCCGAGGACTTCGCGGACATCAACCACAAGCTGGCCAACCCGCCGACCGTGGACGCCGCCGTCTCCCAGCGCATGGGGCTCTTCGTGGTCGGCCGCCTCGCCGACCGGCACGGCATCCGCGTCCAGCTGCGCCCCTCGGGCGAACAGGCCGGTACGACCTCGCTGGTCATGCTCCCCGACGCGATCACCCACGGCGGTGGCGGCGAACCGACCGCTCCCGACGACTTCACCGTCTCGCAGATCATCCCGGGGCAGCAGGCCCAGCCGGAGGAGCGGGGCTTCCCGACCGCACCCGTGCTGACCGCCGCGGACCTGGGCTTCGACGACTCCCGGTACGAGGACCAGTCGGCGGACGCCACACGTCAACACGAGCCGCTCAGCGGCCCGCTGACGGGCGTTCAGCCGCGCCTGGCCCTCGATGCCCCGGCGGACGGCCGCCCGCCGCTCTTCCCCGAGCAGACGGACGGCCGGTACCGCGACGAGGTGGACGGCCGCTACGCGCCGCAAGAGGCCCCGCACGGACCGGCGTTCGCGCCGCAGCGGCGGGACGCGTACCCGGAGCAGCCGGAGCGGTCCTATGCGGAATCGTCCCTGTGGGCTCAGGGCGGCTCCGGTACGCCGTTCGAGGACGCGGCCACCCCCCGGGCCCACCAGGGTGAGTGGCCGGATCAGGGTGCGTACGGCGGCAGTTACGCGCTGGAGCGGCGGACAGAACCGGAATCCGCCCCCGGCGCTCCCGAGAACGCCCGGGACCGCGTAGGCTTCGACCGTCCGGGTCCCTCTCCGAGCGCCAGTCACACGCTGACCGGCGCGGGCCTGCCGCGCCGTGGCAGCAGCCAGCAGGCGCAGCAGTGGGAGCCCTCCGGTCAGCACGACGGACCGACCCAGGAGGCCGGACAGACCCCGCTGAACGGGCAGCACGAGGCGGACGGTTCCGACGACTGGCGTTCCCAGAACGACGATCGCTGGCAGCGGGCCGAGAAACTCCGTGAGCCCAAGGCGGGCGGGGTCACCTCGTCCGGTCTCCCCCGCCGCGTGCCCAAGGCCAACCTGGTCGAGGGAGCGGCGGAGCAGACCCCGCAGGGCGGCCCACAGGTCTCCCGCGACCCGGAGGACGTGCGCGGCAGGTTGAGCAACCTGCGGCGCGGTGTCCAGCGGGGGCGTGACGCGGGAACGGACACGAACGGACCGGGCCACGGCCCGGGCAGTACCTACCACCAGGAGCGTTAGTGTGAGCCCGATGAGCCAGGCGGCGCAGAATCTGAACTGGTTGATCACCAACTTCGTGGACAACACCCCCGGGGTGTCCCACACGGTGGTGGTCTCCGCAGACGGACTCCTGCTGGCCATGTCCGAAGGTTTCCCGCGTGACCGGGCCGACCAGCTCGCGGCGGTCGCCTCCGGCCTGACCTCGCTGACCGCCGGGGCCTCCCGGATCTTCGAGGGCGGCGCCGTGAACCAGACGGTCGTCGAGATGGAGCGCGGTTTCCTCTTCCTCATGTCCATCTCGGACGGCTCCTCGCTGGCCGTGCTCGCCCACCCGGAGGCCGACATCGGCCTGGTGGGCTACGAGATGGCCCTGCTGGTCGACCGCGCCGGCACCGTCCTCACCCCGGACCTGCGGGCCGAGCTCCAGGGAAGTCTGCTCAACTGACAGACAATGCGCTTCTCGCCGCCGCACCATTAGGGTGCGGTGGCGCGGCTCCACAGGGACAGGGACCGGCGACCGGCTGTCGGAGGAGGAAACGTGGCTACATCCCCAGGCGGACACCCCTATGACGGTGCCCAGCAGTCCCCGGGTGAGCACGCCCGGAACCGCTTCAACTTCCCCTCCACACCGAGCAGACAGAGCGGCCCGGGGGGGCAGGGGAGCCAGGGCGGCCGGTCCGTACCGCAGCGGCCTTCCCGGCGGCAGCCGTACGACCCGTCGTATGAGCAGCCGTACGAGCAGCCGTACGAGCAGCCGTACGAGTCGGATCAGCCGTACGAGCAGCCCCGGGGGTCCCGCATCCAGCCGGTTCCGCCGCGCCGCCCGCCGGAACCCGAATCCGATCCCTCCATGGGCCACCACAATCCGTTGGTACGCCCGTACGCCATGACCGGCGGACGGACCCGGCCGCGATACCAGCTCGCCATCGAGGCGCTGGTCAGTACGACGGCTGATCCGTCGCAGTTGCAGGGGCAGTTGCCCGAGCATCAGCGGATCTGCCGGCTTTGTTTCGAGATCAAATCGGTCGCCGAGATTTCGGCGCTCCTCTCCATCCCCCTCGGCGTGGCCCGGATCCTCGTAGCCGACCTGGCGGAGGCCGGGCTTGTCGCCATCCATCAGCCCGGCGGCGACGAAGCCGTCGGGGGCCAACCAGACGTGACACTGCTCGAAAGGGTGCTCAGTGGACTTCGCAAGCTCTAGCGGCGGTGCGGCCCGCTCAACCACCAGCGCGAAGATCGTGGTGGCGGGCGGCTTCGGCGTGGGCAAGACCACGTTCGTCGGCGCCGTCTCGGAGATCAACCCGCTGCGTACCGAAGCCGTCATGACCAGCGCATCAGCCGGCATCGACGACCTCACCCACACCGGAGACAAGACCACCACCACCGTGGCCATGGACTTCGGCCGCATCACCCTCGACCAAGACCTCATCCTCTACCTGTTCGGCACCCCCGGACAGGACCGCTTCTGGTTCATGTGGGACGACCTCGTCCGCGGCGCCATCGGCGCCGTCGTCCTCGTCGACACCCGCCGCCTCGCCGACTGCTTCCCCGCCGTCGACTACTTCGAAAACTCAGGACTCCCCTTCGTCATCGCCCTCAACGGCTTCGACGGACACCAGCCCTACACCCCCGACGAAGTACGCGAAGCACTCCAGATCGGCCCCGACACCCCCATCATCACCACCGACGCCCGCCACCGCGCCGACGCCAAAAGCGGCCTCATCACCCTCGTCGAACACGCCCTCATGGCACGACTCCGGTAAGCCGTACCCCTACCGACGCCGAAGGCCCCGCACTCCGAGGAGTGCGGGGCCTTCGGCGTTGTCCGGTGAGCGGGTCCGCCCGGTGGGGCTCAGCCCTGCCAGCTGTGCGGGGCACGGAAGCCGGGCGTGCGCTCCAGCCGGCGCCAGCCGGCCACCGACTGCGCGGCGCGTCCTGCCGGGGCCGCGGGCTGGGCGGCGGCGCGGGCGAGCAGGACCGCGGTGATGGCGGCCAGTTCCTCGGGGCCGGCGTGGCCCTTCTCGACGCGGAGCAGGGACTTGTTCGTCGGATCGCTCATGAGGGTGGTGTCTCCGTCTTCTCGGCAGGAGGGCGCGGGACGCGGTACTACTGCGGGGGGTTGCCGTGCTTGCGGGACGGCAGGTCGGCGTGCTTGGTACGCAGCATCGCGAGCGCTCCGGCGAGCACCTCGCGGGTCTCGGCGGGGTCGATGACGTCGTCGACCAGACCACGCTCGGCCGCGTAGTAGGGGTGCATCAGCTCCGCCTTGTACTCCTTCACCATGCGGGCGCGCATGGCCTCGGAGTCCTCGGCCTCGGCGATCTGCTTGCGGAAGATGACGTTGGCCGCGCCCTCGGCGCCCATCACCGCGATCTCGTTGGTGGGCCAGGCGTAGGTGAGGTCGGCCCCGATGGACTGGGAGTCCATGACGATGTACGCGCCTCCGTATGCCTTGCGCAGGATCAGCGAGATCCGCGGCACGGTGGCGTTGCAGTAGGCGTAGAGCAGCTTGGCACCGTGCCGGATGATGCCGCCGTGCTCCTGGTCGACGCCCGGCAGGAAGCCGGGCACGTCCAGCAGCGTGACGATCGGGATATTGAAAGCATCACACATCTGGACAAAGCGCGCGGCCTTCTCGGACGCCTCGATGTCCAGCACACCGGCCAGCGACTGCGGCTGGTTGGCGACGATGCCGATGACCTGGCCGTCGAGCCGGGCCAGCGCGCAGATGATGTTGCGGGCCCAGCGCTCGTGGATCTCCAGGAAGTCGCCGTCGTCGACGAGCTCCTCGATCACCTTGTGCATGTCGTACGGGCGGTTGCCGTCGGCGGGCACCAGGTCGAGCAGCACGTCGGAGCGGCGGTCCGCGGGGTCCTCGGACGGGGTCGTCGGCGGGTTCTCGCGGTTGTTCTGCGGGAGCATCGACAGGAGGTAGCGCACCTCGGCGATGCAGGTCTCCTCGTCGTCGTACGCGAAGTGCGCGACGCCCGAGGTCTCGGCGTGCACATCGGCGCCGCCGAGGCCGTTCTGGCTGATCTCCTCGCCGGTGACGGCCTTGACCACGTCCGGCCCGGTGATGAACATCTGCGAGGTCTCGCGGACCATGAACACGAAGTCCGTGAGGGCCGGGCTGTAGGCGGCGCCGCCCGCGCACGGGCCGAGCATCACGCTGATCTGCGGGATGACACCGGAGGCGCGGGTGTTGCGCTGGAAGATGCCGCCGTAACCGGCGAGCGCGGAGACGCCCTCCTGGATACGGGCACCGGCGCCGTCGTTCAGCGACACCAGCGGGGCACCGGCCGAGATGGCCATGTCCATGATCTTGTGGATCTTGGTGGCGTGGGCCTCGCCCAGCGCGCCGCCGAAGATCCGGAAGTCGTGGGCGTAGACGAAGACCGTGCGGCCCTCGACCGTGCCCCAGCCGGTGATGACACCGTCCGTGTACGGCCTCTTCGCCTCCAGGCCGAAGCCGGTCGCGCGGTGCCTGCGCAGCTGCTCGACTTCCTTGAAGGACCCCTCGTCGAGCAGCAGGTCGATGCGCTCGCGGGCGGTCAGCTTGCCCTTGGCGCGCTGGGCCTCGGTCGCGCGCTCGCTGGGCCCTCGTCGGGCCTCCTCACGCAGGGCGTGCAGTTCGGCCACACGCCCCCGGGCGTCGGCGGGCTCGCTCAGCGTCTCGTCCACTACGGTCATGTATCAACCCTACGAACAGAGCCAAGGAAAACATGCCGTCGACTCCACACAGTCTCACGGCTGTATTCCTGGTGGGCCTGGACAGAACCCTGCCCGATGCGGGGTCCCCGGACAGCAAGCTACCCCCCTCGCTTGTGGGATTCCCCTAGATGTCATGGCAGCGCCATCTCACACCGGTGCGTGCGGCCCGCCATACCGGGAGTGATCCGCAGCCGTACGGCGTGCCCCGCCGTGAGCACCTCGACGGCCGGGTCCCGGGCGGTGATCCGCCGTACCGGCCGGTCCCAGCCGATCTCCAGCGGCCGCCCGCTCCTCATGGGGTCGCTGACGTGCAGCGTCGCGGTCCGGCCGCGCACCACGACGAGGACGCTCGCGGGTGCGGTCGCGGTGAGCGGGCCCGCCCTCCCGGGCGCCCAGAAATTCGCGGCGGTGCAGCCGATCGAGCGGATCGCCACCGCCTGCCGGGCGGCCGTGTTGGCGAGAACCTCCAGCCAGTGCCGGTCGGCGGCGCGGGCCGCGAGGACCTGCCGGGAGGCCGCCGGCATCAGGAGGTACGTGTACGAGGCGTCCACGGGGTCGGTGCCGTGGTCCAGCCAGAGGGTGCGGTAGTGGCGGGTGCGCCGTTCGGTGGTGCTGGTGGTGTTGATGTCGTGCCAGGAGCCGGTGCGGCCCTCGGCCAGGGTCCGGACGGCGGCGCCGCCGGGGAAGACCCAGCCGCCGTGGCCGGCCAGGTGCGCCCAGCGGGGGCGGGGCCCCCGGCCGTCGAGCGTGAAGCCGCCGTCGCCCTGTTCGCCCTTCTCGCCCTTCTCGCCCTTCTCGCCCTTCTCGCCCTTCTCGCCGAGATTGCGGTTGTCGATGACCGTCTCGACGGGTACGCCGTCCGTGCTGGTGATCCCGGCGCCCAGGCAGACGATCGTGTCGGCGACGCAGAACCAGGACTTCCGGGCTTCGAGGGTGGAGCCGAGCCCCCGCAGGTGCTGCCCGACGGCGGCGAACTCCCCGTCGGTCGTGCCGCCGACCCACCGGGTGGCCGGCCGGGGCGCTCCCCACTCGCCGCCGGCCCGGTCCGCGAGCCGTAGCGTGGAGACGGTCGTCCCCGGCAGCCGGTACGGGTCCACGGTGGGCCAGAACCAGTCGGTGTACTGGTCGTTCCCCTCCTCCGGGCCGTTCTCCGAGCCCCACCGGTAGAGCATTCCGGCGCCGGTGTGCCACCCGCGCTGGTTCTCGCCGTTGCCGCATTCGTAGTGGGTGATCCGCTCGGACGCCATGGCGATGGCGGCGGCCCAGCCGGGCCGGCGGTGCACCGCCCGGTCCATCGCGGCGAAGAGGGTGTGGCCGACCGGCTCGGGCGCGGCGGGAACGTCCGACGCGGCGACGGCGTGCAGCCGGGCGAGGTCGGCGACGTCGAGCTGGCGTGCGGTGAGCACGGGGGCGGTCCTGTCCCGCTCGATCCATCCCTTGACCAGCGCGTTCCAGCGCTCGCGCGCGGCCGGGCCGGCGCCGCCCGCGAGCAGCGGGATCGCCGCGATCAGCGCCTGTCCGTGGAAGTGGTCGCCGCGCATCACGCGGCGGTCGTCGCCTTCGAGGTAACCGCGGCTGATGGCGCGGCCGTTGACGCAGTCCATCATCAGCCCGTTGAGGATCAGCGGGGCGTAGGAGCGCTCGACACTGTCGAGGACGATCTGCCGGTCGGGGTCGGTGACGGCCCAGTCGGATCCGGCGAGCAGGGTGAGGAGCCGGCCGAGGCCGTCCAGCATGACCTGTCCGTACGTCCCCGAGTAGGCGACCCAGGTGTGCTGGATGAAGGAGCCGTCGGCGTAGAGGCCGTCGCCCCGCGTGACGTACGGGAAGACGGGCGAGAGCGCGTCCCGGGCGAGGGCGATCTTGGCGGGATTCCCGCCGAGGACTCCGCGCAGGGCGACGGAGCGGCAGAGATCGACACGGTTGGCGCCGGTGGACGTGCCCGTGTAGGCGCCGAGCAGGGCGTCGGGGATGAAGTGGTCGACGGCGGCGTGGGCTGCGGCCCGCCGCTCCTCGGTGAGCCGGTCGCCCAGCACGGCGAGGATGTCCAGGAGCGGACGGGGGCTGCCGATCCGCCACTCCCACCAGTTGCCGTAGGGGGTGGTCGCGGGGTGGTAAACGGTCTCGGCGAGATGGTCGAGGCCGCGCAGGAGGGCGGCGAGGAGAGCGGGGTCGCCGGTGAGTCCGGTGCCCGGCTGCCCGTACGCCTGGGTCATGGTCCAGAGCCTGGTGTAGCCGGCCGTGATGCCGGCCGGTGGGTCGAAGGGGCGGTCCGGCCAGAGTGAGGTGGCGGCCGGCTTCATCGACTTCCTTAACGCTTCGGCCAGTTGGCCGGTCTCCGCGAGGCGGGAGGCGAACGGCTCGGCGGCCGGGTCGTAGCCGGTACCGAGCTGCAGGTCCACCCAGCGCAGCCGCAGCGCCTCGAACACGTCGGTGGGCCGGGCGGGGCCGGTCCGGTCGCCGGAAGCGGCCCCGGGGAGCGCGAGGGAGAGCGCGCCGGCTCCGGTGGCGGCCAGCAGCGCACGACGGGACCAGCCGGACAGCTTTCTGAGAGCGCTCTCAGTCATACCCCTTGACGCCTTTCCCCCGCCTCGCGAGAGTGGTCGGGACGCAGGCGCGACCCCCCACACACCGCGCCCCCTGCGTTCCCCCCACACTCTCAGGAGAACATCCGTGATATCGCGACGACTCTTCCTGACCGGTACGGCCGCCACCGCGGCCGCGCTCACCTACCCCCTCTGGGGAAGCGGCCTCAGCCCCCGCGCGATGGCGGCCGCGGACACCTGTGAAATCGCCCTGCGGAACGTGTCGTTGCCCGGCTCGGTCAACGCGTACGTCACCGGCCACGAACAGGCCACCGGCGGCTGGGCGCTGCTGCGCGCCGACGGCAGCGTCTACCGGCCGGACTCCCCGGGCGCGCCGGGGACCCCGCTGCCGGTCGACTGCGCCATTCCGCTGGGTGCGGCGGGCAGCGCTCCCGTCGTCCTGACACTGCCTCAGATGTACGGTGCGCGGGTCTACTTCGTGCGGGACGACACGCTGGACTTCTTCCTCAACCCGGGCCCCGCCCTGGTCGAGCCGGCCTTCGCGACCTCGGCCGACTCGAACTACGGCCGCACCTGGTCGTTCTGCGAGTTCACCTTCAACCAGGACCAGCTGTACTCGAACATCAGCTACGTCGACCTGGTGACGGCGCTGCCCATCGGCATCACCCTGGAGGGCGACGCCACCCACACGGTCGCCCCGCTGCCCCAGGGCGCCCTGGAGAAGATCGCGGACGGGCTCACGGCGCAGGCGGCCGTCGACGGGCACCCCTGGGACAGGCTTGTCCTGCGCGGCACGGACGGACAGGTACTGCGGGTGATCTCGCCGCAGAATCTGGCCGGCGAGACGCCCTTCGCGGACGTCTTCACCAGCTATGTCGACCAGGTCTGGGAGAAGTACAGGTCGACGGACCTGACCATCGATCTCCAGGGCGGCCGGGGCGTGTTCACCGGCCGGGTCAGCGGCGACACGCTCACCTTCAACGGTGGCCACACCTTCGCCAGGCCGACCTCGATGGACATCTTCACGTGCAACAGCGGTCCCTTCGCCAACAACCCCGGCGACTCGGACGACAAGAAGGGGCTGCTCGCACGGCTCGCGGCCGCCTTCAACCGCTCGACGGTCCTCAGCCACGCCGATCAGCCGAACGGCGCCACGGCGGCGGACTACTACCGCGATCCGGTCACCAACCACTTCGCGCGGGTGCTGCACGCGAACACCCCGATCGGTTACGCCTTCCCGTACGACGACGTCCAGCCGGACGGCCAGCCGGACGTCTCGGGCGCCGCGCACGACGGCAATCCGCGCCGCTGGACGGTGTCCGTCGGCTCCTGACGCCCGGCTCGGCGCGATCCGGTGCCCTGCCCTCCCCGTTCACCGGAGGGCAGGGCACCGTCACGTCACACGAGTGATCAGCAGCCGCCGCAGGTCATGAAGGTCACGTCCCAGTGGCTGCCCTCGTCCGCGTAGAGGTTGCCGGCGGCGGACTGCCACTGCGGGTAGCCGTCACCGCGCAGCCCTATGTAGGTGAAGGTGTTCTTGACGTAGTTCGTGATGCAGGTGTTCTTGCCGAAGTCGAGCTTGTAGCCGTTCCAGTGCGAGTACGTGCCGCTCGCGTGCCCGGTCTCCGTACCGCCGGTGATGTTCAGGGCGCAGCCGGAGGCGCTCTTCAGGGTCTGCGCGCCCTGGGCCGAGGTGAGGTTGAGCTGGTCGAACGAGGTACAGGTCGAGACGTTGCGGTTGGAGCAGCCGCCGGACGAGGACCAGGTGATCCCGGACGAGCTGAACATCGAGGTCGCGGAGGCGTGGCTGAGCTTGGTCGCCGCCTGTGCGTCGGTGGCCGTACTGAGGACACCGACGGCGGGGGCGAAGAGCGCGCCGAGGACCAGGGCGAGCGCGGTGAGTACCGAGCGGATTTTCATGGGGGGATCCCTCCTGCTGAGACCAGAATCGTTGGGGCGATGGAGGCGGTTGTGCAGGTGGAGCAGGGAGATCCTGCCCGATGTCTACGCGCGTCCGCCAGAGGGCATACCGGCCGATTGCGGCTCGGACAAGAGAGGATTCGCGCATATTGTTGAACGTTGAACGAGGATGGTTTACAGTCGATATCGTTCAAGCTTCAACCAAACTTTCCACGGGAGATTTCATGGCCCTCTTCGGCCGCAAGAACAACGCCCAGGTCACCACCGCCACCGGCGAGGTGAACCCGGCGCTGGCCGCGCTGACCGGCGAGTACACCACCGACCCCACCCACACCAGCCTCAGCTTCACCGTCCGTCACGCGATGGTCACCAACGTCCGGGGCACCTTCGGCGAGGTCGAGGGCTTCCTCCAGCTGGACGGCTCGAACCCCTCGGCCTCCTCGGCCTCCTTCGATGTCTCGATGACCAGCATCGACACCGGCGTGGCCGACCGTGACGGCCACCTGCGCAGCGCCGACTTCTTCGACGTCGAGCAGTTCCCGAAGATGACCTTCCGCTCCACCGCCATCGAGCCGGTCGACGACGAGACCTACCGCGTCACCGGCGACCTCACGATCAAGGACGTCACCAAGCCGTTCACCGTCGACCTGGAGTTCACGGGCTCCGCGACCGACCCGTTCGGCAACCAGCGTGTCGGCTTCGAGGGCAGCACGACCATCCTGCGCGCCGACTGGGGCCTGACCTGGAACGCGGCGCTGGAGACCGGCGGCGTTCTGGTCAGCGACAAGGTCAAGCTGAACTTCGACGTCTCCGCGATCAAGAAGGCCCCCGAAGCCGCCTGATCCGGCGACCGCCGTGGTGACGGGACCGACGATGGGGGAACGGGCGGGGACGGTACGGGCGGGGACGGGCGGGGCGGGGCAGAGGACCGGCCGGGTCTAGAACCCGCCCCCGCCGTCGAACCCGCCCCCGTCGAAGCCTCCGCCGGAATCCCCGCCCCCGCCGGAATCCCCGCCCCCGCCGAACCCGCCCCCGTCGAAGCCTCCGCCGCCGAAGCTTCCGCCGCCGAAGTCACCCGGGTCGTGATCGCCCCCCGGTGAATCCCCGGCGGAGTGGTCACCGCCCGCATCGTCACCGCCGAAGTCGGCCGCGTACGCGGGGGTCGCCATCATCGAGCCGAGCATCGTGCCCGCGAGCAGCCCGGGCAGCGGGCCGCCGCCGAAGTAGCCGCCGGCCCAGGGACCGTACGCGGGGCCGGCCTCCCAGTACGGGCGCGGTCCCAGCTCGGTCCGCACCGTGCGGGTCATCGGGTCCTCGCCGTCGTGCAGCCTGGCCTCGTCGGCCGCGCAGACCGGGACCGTGCGCGGGACACCTGCGGGCGGGGCCCACCGCGCGTCGGTCATGGACGGGCCGTGGCGCGGGTCGAAGAAGCACGGCGAGCGGCGCTCCGGAAGCGGAGCACCTCTCCTGCGCGCGTCCAGGGCGGCGAGGGAGAACCGGCCGTCCTCCAGCGCCGAGGTCACCCCGCGCACGCCATCGGGCCGCCGGGCGGAGCCCATCAGGGACTTGGCCTTCTCGTACGCGTCCAGGGAGCGTTCGTACTCGGCGCGCATCGCGTCGTCGGCGCCGGCCTCGGCGGGGTGGAAGTCCAGCCGGTCGAGTTCCTCGCCGAAGGCCGTGATGTCCTCGTCGACGACGACCCGCAGCGTGTCCAGCGCCGCGCGCTCGCGCTCGGCCCGCTTGCGGTGGCCCCGGCGCACCGCCGCGTAGGCACCCGCGCCGCCCAGGACGACCACCGAGCCGAGGACGATCAGTACGGTCGAGACGCTGCCCGCGTCATCCGCCCCGTCGACCGGGGCGGTGCCACTGCCCCGGGAGGCGGCACGCGGATCCACGTACCCCGGGCCCTTCTTGAGGGTCTCGGCCACGGTCGCGGGGCCGGTGGCCGCCCGCGCGTCCGGCGCGGTCACGAAGACGGCCGCCGACAAGGCGAGCAGCAGCGCGGACAGTGGGAAAAGCACCCTGGTCCTCATGGGCAGGACGCTACCCGAAGCGGGGCACTCCCGGACAAAAAATGCGGCGGCGCCCGGAATGGCTTTCCGGTCGCCGCCGCACAGCCCGCACGGGGAGGTGTACGGGTAAGGGGTGGTGTGCGCAGTGGTGTTACGGCTTCGCGTCGCGGGTGAGGCGGATCGTGTCGCGGTACCACTTGGCGCTGTCCTTGAGGGTCCTGGCCTGGGTGTCGTAGTCGACCCGGACGATGCCGAAGCGCTTGTCGTAGCCGTACGCCCACTCGAAGTTGTCCATCAGGGACCAGGCGAAGTAGCCGCGTACGTCGGCTCCTTGGGCGCGCGCCTCGGTGACGGCCGCGATGTGGTCGGCGAGATAGGCGGTGCGGTCGGCGTCCGGGACCGAGCCGTCGGCGGCGACGGTGTCATCGAACGCGGCGCCGTTCTCGGTGATGACCGTCGGCACGCCGTACTCCTCCTGGAGGCGCAGCAGCAGGTCGGTGAGTTCGGTGGGGGTGATCTCCCAGTCCATGGCCGTTCGGGGGAGGTCGCGCGGGACGGCCCGGGTGACGGGCAGCCCGTCGGCGTCCACCGGTGAGCCCTCTTCGGTGACCCCGGAGAAGAGGGTGCCCCGGTAAAAATTGACGCCGAGGACGTCGAGCGGCGCGGAGATGATCTCCAGGTCGCCGTCGCGTACCGGGATCTCGACGTCCCGCAGCGCCAGGTCGGCGAGGACGTCCTCGGGGTAGCGGCCGTGGACGAGCGGGTCGAGGTAGAGCCGCCGGCCCAGGCCGTCGGCGCGGCGGCAGGCCTCGGCGTCCGCGGCGCCGGCGGTCTCCGGGGTGGCGGTGCCGAGGTTGAGGGTGATGCCGAGTTCGAGGGGGTTGGCGCCGGCCGCCTCGCGGATGCGCCGGGAGGCGAGGCCGTGGCCGAGGAGGAGGTGGTGGACGGCGTGGATGGCCTCGCCGAAGTTCCGCCGGCCGGGGGCGTGGACGCCGATGTCGTACCCGAGCATGGCCGAGCACCAGGGCTCGTTGAGGGTCGTCCAGTGCTCGACCCGGTCGCCGAGTGCTTCGTAGGCGAGCATCGCGTAGTCGGCGAACCGGTAGGCGGTGTCGCGGGCCGGCCAGCCGCCCGCGTCCTCCAGCTCCTGCGGGAGGTCCCAGTGGTAGAGGGTGATCCAGGGGGTGATGTCCTTCCCGCGCAACTCGTCGATCAGCCGCTTGTAGAAGTCCAGGCCCTTGGCGTTGGCGGGGCCGCTGCCGCCGGGCTGGATGCGCGGCCAGGCGAGCGAGAAGCGGTAGGTGTCGACGCCGAGCCCGGCGATCAGCGCCACGTCCTCGGGCATCCGGTGGTAGTGGTCGCACGCCACATCACCGTGCTCGCCGCCGGTGACCGCGCCCGGGACCCGGCAGAAGGTGTCCCAGATCGAGGGGGTCCTGCCGTCCTCGGCAGCCGCGCCCTCGATCTGGTAGGCGGAGGTGGCGACGCCCCAGCGGAAGTCCGCGGGCAGGCCGGGGACCGCCACGGCGGGGCGGGCGGCGGCGGCCTGGCCGGCGGTGGTGGGGGTGGTGGGGGTGGGGGTGGTGTCCATGGGGCTCCTGAGTCAGAAGGAACACACGAAGTGCGCGGGAACGGCCCGAATCGGCGCGGAATCGGCGCGGCATGGGCGCGGAATCGGCGCGGGTCAGGCCGGGTGGTGCAGCCAGCAGGCCACCGACCGGGTGGTGTCGCCGGCCCGGCCGGCCAGCACCGGGACCTCGCCGGAGCACGGCGCGAACGCCTTGCCGCAGCGCGGATGGAACGCGCACCCCGCCGGCATCGCGGTCAGGTGCGGTGGCGAGCCCGGGATGCCGGTCAGTTCGCGGCGCGGACCGTGCAGGGCCGGGAAGGAGTGCAGCAGTCCTTCGCTGTACGGATGGCGGGGGTCCCGGTAGATCTCGGCGGCGCCGGCCTCCTCGACGATCCGGCCGCCGTACATGATCGCGATCCGGTCGGAGAACTCGATCAGCAGCGAGATGTCGTGCGTGATGAAGACGACCGAGAAGCCCAGCTCCTCGCGGAGTCTGACCAGTTGCCGTAGGATCTGACGCTGCATCACCACATCGAGCGCGGTGGTCGGTTCGTCCATGATGACGACCTCGGGCTCCAGTGCGAGAGCCATCGCGATCATCACCCGCTGGCGCATGCCGCCGGAGAGCTGGTGCGGATACGCGACCAGCCGGTCCCGGGAGATCCCGACCAGCGAGAGCAGCTCCTCGGCCCGCGCGGTGCGCTCGGCGCCCTTCATCCGGGGCCGGTGGGCCCGCAGGACATCGGTGAGCTGGCTGTGGACGGTGTGCACCGGGTTGAGGGAGTTCATCGCGCCCTGGAAGACGATCGACAGTTCCTGCCAGCGGAAGGCCCGCAGCTGCTCGGCGGTGAGCCCCAGCAGATCCACCGGTTCCCCGTCGTGCGGGTGGTAGTGGACGTCTCCCCCGGTGATCACCCCGGGCGGGGAGAGCAGCCGGGTCACGGCGTAGGCGAGCGTGGACTTGCCGGAGCCCGACTCGCCCGCGAGGCCGAGGACTTCGCCCCGGTGCAGGGTCAGATCGATGTCCCGCAGGGCGTGCACGGCGCCGCTTCCGGTGCCGTAGTCGACGTGCAGGCCGCTGATGGTGAGGACGGGGCGGCCGGTCATGCGCGCGGCTCCTTGTCGTGCGTCGGGGCATCGGCGTGCGTGGGGGCACCGGCGTGCGTCGGGGCACCTGCCTGTTGACGGGCACCGGTGTGCTCGTCGGAGCCGGGCGGCCGGTCCGCGGGTGCGGTGCGCACCACCGGTGTGAAGCCGACCCGCATCCTGACCTTGCGGGAGGCGCCCGTCCCGGTGCGCAGCCGTGGGTTGATGAATTCGTCGATGCCGAAGTTGATGAGCGAGAGGGCCGCGCCGAGCAGGGCGATGCAGAGCCCGGCGGGGACGAACCACCACCACGCGCCCTGCGCCAGGGCCTGATTCGACTGGGCCCAGAAGAGCACCGTCCCCCAGTTCCACTGGGAGATGTCGGCGACGCCCGTGAAGGCGAGGGTGATCTCCAGCAGGACGGCGAAGATGACGGTGCCGACGAAACCGGACGCGATCACGGCGGTCAGGTTGGGCATGATCTCGAAGCAGATGATCCGCCAGGTGGGTTCGCCGGTGGCCCGGGCCGCCTCCACGTAGTCGCGGCGGCGCAAGGAGAGCGTCTGGGCGCGCAGCACCCGGGCACCCCACGCCCATGAGGTGAAGGCGATGACGCAGGCGATCAGCAGATCCCCGGCGTCCGCGACGAAGCTGGCGATGATGATGATCAGGGGCAGCGCGGGGATGACCAGGAAGATGTTGGAGAGCGCCGAGAGCAGTTCGTCGGCGGCGCCGCCCAGGAAGCCGGCGCTGACGCCGATCAGCACGGACAGCACCGTCGCGAAGATTCCGGCGACGAAGCCGACGACGAGGACGCCCCGGGTCCCGATGAGGATCTGCGAGAGCACGTCCTGACCGGTCTGGGTGGTCCCGAACCAGTGCGCTGCGGAGGGCGACCGGAGGATGGCGTCGCTCATCTTGTCGGGGTCGTACGGCGCGATCCAGGGCCCGATGACCGCGATCAGGGCGAAGAATCCGAGGATCGCGAGGCCGGTGACGGTCTTACCGCCGCGCAGGAAGCGCAGCCTGGTCCGCCGGCCGGGCGCGGGCGTTTCGGCCACGTCGAGTACGGCGACTTCGGCAGCGGTGACGGCCATGGCTCAGGCCTCCCTTCGGGTACGGGGGTCGAGCAGCAGGTAGACCATGTCGGCCAGCAGGTTC
This sequence comes from Streptomyces sp. NPDC051569, assembly GCF_044454085.1. Classification (NCBI taxonomy): domain Bacteria; kingdom Bacillati; phylum Actinomycetota; class Actinomycetes; order Kitasatosporales; family Streptomycetaceae; genus Streptomyces; species Streptomyces sp. NPDC051569. The sequence continues at coordinate 551,435 of NZ_JBITDJ010000001.1, read as the reverse complement.
GCGGCGAGCACCGACAACGTGATGATCAGGAAGACGCCCTGCATCAGCGGATAGTCCTTGGCGCCGACGGCCTGGAAGAGCTGGTAGCCGATGCCGGGATAGGAGAAGACCATCTCGACCAGCAGGGTGCCGCCGACGATGAAGCCGAGGGACAGGGCGAAGCCGGAGATGTTGGGGAGGATCGCGTTCCTGGCGGCGTACGAGAACATCACGCGCCGCTCCGAGAGCCCCTTGGCCTGGGCGACCATCACGTAGTCCTCGGAGGAGACGGTCACCATCATGTTGCGCATGCCGAGGATCCAGCCGGCGACGGCGCTCAGCACGATCGTCACGCCCGGCAGGACGGCGTGGTAGAGCGCGCTGGAGATGAACGGCACGTCGAAGGCGGGCACCAGCGAGCTGTCGTAGCCCCCGGCGGCCGGGAAGAAGGGCCACTTCACGGCGAAGAGCGCGATGGCGATCAGGCCGAGCCAGAAGTACGGGATCGACGAGATGAAGGTGGTGACGGGCAGCAGTCCGTCCAGCCAGGAACCGCGCCGCCAGCCGCTGTAGACGCCGATGCCGGTGCCGAGCAGGAAGCTGATCAGGGTGGTGGTGCCGACGAGGGCCAGCGTCCAGGGCAGTGACTGGGAGATCACCTCGGCCACCGGGGTGGGGAAGAAGGTGAAGCTCAGCCCGAGGTCGCCCTGGAGGAGGTGCGACCAGTAGTCGGTGTACTGCTGCCAGAGCGAGCGTTCCTTGTCGAGGCCGAAGAGGGCCTTGAGGGAGGTGACCGCGTGGCTGTCGAGCTGGCCCTGGAAGCGGGAGATCAGCGACTGGACGGGGTCGCCGGGCATCAGCCGGGGGATCAGGAAGTTGATGGTGATCGCGGCCCACGCGGTGACGGCGTAGAAGGCGAGCCGCTGGAGTACGTACTTCACCGTGCGGTCACCTCCTCGGCGGCGCTCACCGGGCGGTCCGCGTACAGCCAGCAGGCGGCCCACTGGCCGCCGTCCAGCGCGAAGCGCGGCGGCAGCTCGGTGCGGCAGCGCTCCATCGCCCGGGGGCAGCGGGGGTGGAAGCGGCAGCCTCCGGGCGGGGTGATGAGCGAGGGCGGTTCTCCGCCGCCCCGGTCCTCCCGCGCCTCCTCCCGCGCCTCCTCGTCCTCCTCACCCTCGGCGCCCTCCGGTCCCTCGGCCACGATCCGGTCGGGGTCCGGCGCGGAGGCGATGAGCAGCTGGGTGTAGGGGTGGGCGGGGCGCTGGGTGACGGTCTCACTGTCCCCGCCCTCGACGATCCGGCCCGCGTACATCACCAGCGTCGTGTCCGCGAAGTACCGTGCGGAGGCGATGTCGTGGGTGATGTAGAGGATCGCGAGCCGCAGGCGTTCCTTGAGGTCGCGCAGGAGGTTGAGGACACCGAGCCGGATGGAGACGTCGAGCATCGAGACCGGCTCGTCGGCCAGCAGCACCTGCGGATCGGCTCCCAGCGCGCGGGCGATGGCGACGCGCTGGCGCTGCCCGCCGGACAGCTCGTGCGGGAACTTGTCCAGGTACTGCCCCGGCGGGGTCAGCTGGACGCGCTCCAGCAGCTCCGCCGTCTCCGCCTCGGTGGCCCGCTTGCCGTGGATCTTCAGCGAGCGGGTGAGGTGGTAGCGCACGGTGTGGACGGGGTTGAGCGAGGCGAACGGGTCCTGGAAGATCAGCTGGACCTGTCGGACGTACGAGCGGAAGGACCGGCCACGCCCGGCCTTGACCGGTCTGCCTCCGAGCCGTATCTCCCCTCCGGTGAGCGGATACAGCTGCGCGAGCAGCCGGGCGACGGTGGATTTCCCCGAGCCCGACTCCCCCACCAGCGCGGTGACCGTGCCCCGCCGCAGCAGCAGCGAGACGTCGTCGACGGCGTGGACGGTACGGCGCCGGCGGGCGAGCAGATCGGCGCCGGTCCGCTTGACGGGGAAGTGCTTGGTGACGCCGCGCGCTTCGAGGACGACGGCGGGGTCGTGCTCGGGGGCGTCCTGCGTGTCCTGGATGGTCATGGCCGGTCCCGTCATCACTTGGCGGGCTTGAGGTGCAGCACGATGTCCACCGCGTTGGGCTGGGTGGGCTGCGGGGCGGCGTACGGGTCGGCCTCGGTGGGCCAGCCGACCCAGTTCTTCGTGGAGTACTCCGCTCCGATCGGGGCCGCCGACGTCGGGACCATCGGCACCTGCTCGACCATGATCTTCTGGAGGGCGTTCATGGCCGTGGTGCGGGTGGCGTCCTCCGTGGCGTTCGCGTACTCCTTGAGCGCCGCGGTCGCCTCGGGGCTGTCGAACCGGCCGAAGTTGCCGAGCGGGGCGCTCTTGCCGATGGGCTGGAGCAGCGCGCCGTCCATGATGTTCTGGTACATGTCGTACGGCGTGGGGCCGCTGTTGGTCCAGTGGAGTACGGCGTCGAAGTTGCCGTTGGAGACGTCGGAGGTCCAGGCGTCCGCGGTCTGGGTCCTGACCTTCGCCTCGATACCGAGCTGCTTGACGTTGTCCTTGATGATCGAGAGTCCGGTGATGTAGTCGTTCCAGCCGGACGGGTCGGTGAGGGTGAGCGTCACGGGCTTGCCCGAGGGGTCCTTGAGCACCCCGCCGGCGAGTGTGAAACCGGCGTCGGCGAGGACCTTCTTCGCGCCCGCGACATCGGGTTCGGTGGTGGCGCCCTTGTACTCGGGGGCCAGGAACGGGTCACCGGCGGGCAGCGGGAGGCCGGTCGGGCTGGTGATCTCCGGGTAGAGCGTGGCCTCGGCCTGGACGTAGATGGATTTCCGGTCGATGACCATGGCCATGGCCTTGCGCAGCGACGCGTTGCTCAGCGCGCCCTTGGTGGTGTTGAACCAGAGGCCGTGGATGCCGAGTCCGGACGGGAACCACAGCTTGTTGTTCTTGGGGTCCTTGGCGATGTACAGCTGCTTGTAGTTCGGCAGGAAGACGAAGGACCACTCGGACTTGCCGCTCGCGAGGGCGGTGGTCTGCGCGCTGTTGTCGTTGTACGAGGTGTAGCGGAGCTCCTTCACCTGCGTCTTGCCCTTCCAGTAGGAGGGCGTCGCGGTGAGGGTGGTGGTCTGCGGGGTGAACGTCTTGAGCTGGTACGGCCCCGAGCCGACCGGGGTGCGGTTGGGCCAGGTCGCCGGGTCCTTCACGGTCTCCCAGATGTGCTTCGGCACCACGAAGGTGTTGGCGATCTTGTTCTGGTTGACGAACTGCGATTCCTTGAAGGTCAGGACGACCTTGTCGCCCTGCGCCTCGATGCCGTCGTACGCGATGCCGTTGCCGTTGAGCGCCGGGAACTTCTTGAGGAGGCCGAAGGTGTAGGCCGCGTCCTCGGCCGTGAGCGGCTTCCCGTCGGACCACTTGGCCTTGGAGTCGATGGTGAAGGTGACCTTCGTGAAGTTCGCCTCCCAGTTCCAGGCGCTGGCCAGCCAGGGCTTGCCCTTCTCGCTGGGCCGCACCGGGTTGGTCATCACCAGCGGCTCGTAGATCATGAAGCGGTAGCCGAGCGAGGCACCCGCGGACGTTCCCAGGAACGGGTTGCTGTTGTTGGTCTGCGGGCCGTTCGGCATACCGACGGTCAGGACGCCCGAGGCGCCACCCGCCGACCGGTTGGCGTCCGAGTTGGCCGAGGAACATCCGGCGGCGAGCGCTGCCACGACGGTGGCGGCGGCCAGCGCCCGGAGCTTGCGGGGTGCGGACATGGCGACTCCTGGAAGGACGGAAAAGGGCAGGGTGAAGCACGGTGCGGCGGTGCGGCGGTGGTGCTGGGCCACGGTGCTGGGCAGCGTCGGTGGTGCTGAGCTGTGGTGCTGGGCTGTGATGCTGAGCGGCTGTGGTGCTGAGCGGCGTTACGGTGGCGGCTTCGGCGGAGTTACGGAGCCGACTGCCGCACGACGAGTTCGGTGGGCAGCACGGCGGGTTCGTCCGTTCCGGACATCCCGCCGAGGTGCTGGAGGAGCATCCGCGCCGCCCTCTCGCCCATCTGCCGCGCGGGCTGGTGCACGGTGGTCAGCGGCGGCTCGGTGTGCCGGGCCATCGGGATGTTGTCGAACCCGACCACCGAGATGTCGTCGGGGACGGTCCGTCCCGCGGCGCGCAGGGCCCGCAGCGCGCCGGCCGCGCTGATGTCGTTGTGCGCGAACACCGCGTCGAACCGGGCGCCGCCCGCGAGAAGTCGCTCGACCGCGAGACGTCCGGAGCGTTCGGTGAAGTCCCCCGTCACGACCCGGTCGGTGGGCAGGACCTCACGGAAGCCCCGGAGCCGGTCACGCACACACCCGAAGTGGGCGGGGCCCGTGATGACCAGGGGTTTGGTGCGCCCGTCGGCCAGCAGATGGCGGGCGGCGGACGCTCCTCCTTCGTAGTTGGTGGTCACGACGGAGGGAAAGTCCTCGGGGTGGCTGCCCCGGTCGTCGATCAGGACGACCGGCAGGCCCTTGCGGCGCAGACCGATGATGGTGTCGAGGGTGTTCTCCGGTTCCACCACGAGCAGGCCGTCGAAGGCGCGGGCCGAGACCTGGGTGGTGAAGTGCTCGACCGACTCGGCGCCCCGGTTGCAGCTGAAGAGCAGCAGCCCGTAACCGGCGGCCTCGACGGTGTCGACGACACCCTGGAGGACCTCGGCCATCCACGGCCAGCCCAGCGAGGGCACCAGCATGCCGACCGTACGGCTGCTGCCGCGCGCCAGACCGACGGCGCCCGAGCTGGGTACGTAGCCGAGCTGGGCGATCACGGCGCGGACGCGGGCGGCCGTACCCCGGTCGACCTCACCCTTGGTGTTGAGCACCCGGGACACGGTCGTCTTGCTGACGCCGGCCTCGCGGGCGACATCGGCGATCGTGACACGCATCGGGGCCTCCGCGTCGAGGAATGGAACCGGTACCGGAACCGATTCCGGAACCGGTACCGGCGTTGGGCGGTGAGTTAACCGCCGCGCCACACAGCCGTCAATACTTCACGCCGAGATTGGTCCGAACCTTTGTTACGTACCAGGCCGGCCCCAGGTCAGGGACGTTGCGTGTTCGGAAAGTGAATGCGCGACCCCTTGACGGGAGTTCACAACGGCAGTTCACTCACGCCGCACACCGCAATGCGGGACGGCGCCGGCGCACGGATCACTTCGCGCGTCACGCACCGTCGCACACACCACCGCACACGTCATCCCAGGCACCACCGCACGCACCACCGCAGCACCCCCCACCTCACTGCCGAGAAGGGCAGCAGACTTATGTCGAGATCGACTGGCACCGGGCGGCGTCTGACCGGAGTTCTCCTCGCGGGCGCCCTGGCCACCGCCGGACTCACCGGCATTTCGGCCGGTACGGCGCAGGCCGCGGGCGAACAGGTCAACATCTGGCTGACGACCACCGACGACACCGGCGGGCGCCATGTCACCCGCGGTCTCCAGCAGCAGACCCCCGTGAACTTCCAGGCGGGCAGCGGCGGCACCGGCACGAACATCAGCGTCGACGAGGGAACGCGCTACCAGACCTTCACGGGCGGCGGCGCCTCGTTCACGGACACCGCGGCCTGGCTCATGAAGAGCAGCGGGGCGCTCTCCCAGGCGACCCGCGACGACACCATGAAGAAGCTGTTCTCCCCCACCGACGGCATCGGGCTGTCCTTCATCCGCAACCCGATGGGCGCCTCCGACCTGGCCCGCAGCGGCTACACGTTCGACGACATCCCGGCCGGCCAGACGGACACCTCACTGGCCCAGTTCTCCATCGCCCATGACCTGGCGGATGTCCTGCCGCTGACCAAGCAGGCCAAGCAGCTCAATCCGGCACTGTCGACGATGGCCTCGCCGTGGACGGCGCCGGCCTGGATGAAGGACAGCGGGCAGCTCAACGGCGGCTGGCTGAAGGCCGAGGACTACGGAACGTACGCCAACTACTTCGTCAAGTACCTCCAGGCCTACCGTGACCAGGGCATCCCGGTCGACTACGTCTCGGTGCAGAACGAGCCGACGTGCTGCGACGGTTACCCGTCCATGAGCTGGAACGGCTCCGGGCTGGCGTACTTCACCAAGAGTGAGCTGCTGCCGAAGCTCCAGGGCGCCGGCCTGCCCACCAAGGTGCTGGCGCACGACTGGAACTGGGACACGTACGACGCGTACGCGGCGGAGACCGTGAACGACGCGGCCGTGCGCAGCCACCCGAACTTCGGCGGGATCGCCTGGCACGGCTACGGCGGCAACGTGCAGAAGCAGACGGACATCCACAACCAGTATCCGCAGCTGAACGCCTTCGCGACCGAGCACTCCGGCGGCACCTGGATCGCCAATCAGCAGCGCGAGGACATGTCGAACATCATCGACTACACCCGCAACTGGGCGAAGTCGGTGACCAAGTGGTCCCTGGCGGTGGACCAGAACCGGGGCCCGCACAACGGCGGCTGCGGCACCTGCGACGGTCTGATCACGGTGCACAACGGCGACAGCCGCGGCGGCCAGGTCGACTACAACATCGAGTACTACACGATGGGCCACCTGACGAAGTTCGTCCGGCCCGGCGCGGAACGGATCTCGTCCACCGCGAGCGGCACGATCCCGAACGTGGCCTGGCGCAACACGGACGGGTCGAAGGCGCTGATCGCGTACAACGACGGCTCCGGCGCCCAGACGCTGCGGGTCAACTGGGGTGGCCAGAACTTCAGTTACTCGCTGCCCGGCAAGACCTCGGCCACCTTCACCTGGTCCGGTACGCAGTCCGGCAGCGGCTCCGGCACCACGGGCGTCTTCACCGGCCTGGCCGGCAAGTGCCTGGACGTGGCGAACGGCTCCAGCGCCAACGGGGCGGCGGTCCAGCTCTACGACTGCAACGGCACGACGGCCCAGCGCTGGACGGTCGGCACGGACTCCACGGTCAGGACGCTCGGCAAGTGCCTGGACGTGACATCGGCGTCGACGGCGAACGGCGCCAAGGTCCAGTTGTACGACTGCAACGGCAGCGGCGCCCAGCAGTGGACGTACAACGCCTCGACCGGTGACGTCGTCAACGTGGCGGCGAACAAGTGCCTGGACGTGACCGACAATTCCCCGGCGAACGGCGCCCGCGCGCAGATCTGGAGCTGCACCGGGGCCGCCAACCAGAAGTGGCACCTGCAGTGACGCGAGTGACGAGGCAGTGACCTCGGCGTGATGCCACCGTGTACCCACCCCCTGCCGCACACCGTGACGGGGGGTGGGTGCCGTACGGCCCGGGCCGGGCCAGGCCCTGTCCGGCCGGTCTTCGCCGGGCCCGGACAGCATCGCCCGGGCAGGATCGCCCGCAGAGGATCGCCCGGACCGGATCGCCCGGACAGGACCTACTCCACCGGTTCGACCCCGGCGCGCAGCAGTCCATAGGTGTACGCGTCCTCCAGTGCCTGCCAGGAGGCCGCGATGACGTTCTCGGCGACCCCGACCGTGGCCCATTCGCCGTCGCCGTCCGCCGTGGTGATCAGGACCCGGGTGATGGATTCCGTGCCGTGCCGGCCTTCCAGGATGCGGACCTTGTAGTCCACCAGCTCCAGCTTGGCCAGCTGCGGGTAGATCTGCTCCAGGCCGACCCGCATGGCCCGGTCCAGGGCGTTCACCGGCCCGTTGCCCTCGGCGGTGGCGACGATGCGCTCGCCCTTGGCCCACAGCTTCACGGTGGCCTCGTTGGCGTGCGTACCGTCGGGGCGGTCCTCGACGATCGCGCGCCAGGACTCCGTACGGAAGTAACTGCGGGGCCGCCCTTCCGCCTCCTCGCGCAGCAGCAGCTCGAAGGAGGCGTCGGCCGCCTCGTAGGTGTAGCCCCTCAGCTCGCGCTCCTTGACCCGGCCGACGACCCGGCCGATCAGATCGCGGTCGCCACCGAGATCGACACCGAGTTCCCTGCCCTTGAGCTCGATGGAGGCGCGGCCCGCCATGTCGGAGACGAGCATCCGCATGGAGTTACCGACGCGTTCGGGGGCGATGTGCTGGTAGAGGTCGGGGTCGACCTTGATCGCGGAGGCGTGCAGACCGGCCTTGTGCGCGAAGGCGGAGACACCGACGTACGGCTGGTGCGTGGAGGGCGCGAGGTTGACCACCTCGGCGATGGCGTGCGAGATCCGGGTCATCTCGGCGAGCGCGCCGGTGGGCAGGACCCGCTTGTCGTACTTCAGCTCCAGGGCGGCGACGACCGGGAAGAGATTCGCGTTGCCGACGCGCTCGCCGTAGCCGTTGGCGGTGCACTGGACGTGGGTGGCGCCCGCGTCGACGGCGGCGAGGGTGTTGGCGACGGCGCAGCCGGTGTCGTCCTGGGCGTGGATGCCGAGCCGGGCGCCGGTGTCGGCGAGGACCGTGGCGACGATGGCCTGGATCTGGGCGGGCAGCATGCCACCGTTGGTGTCGCAGAGGATGACCACGTCGGCGCCGGCCTCGGCGGCGGCCCGGACGACGGCCTTGGCGTATTCGGGGTTGGCCCGGTAGCCGTCGAAGAAGTGCTCACAGTCGACGAAGACGCGGCGGCCCTGTTCGCACAGGTAGGAGACGGTGTCGCGGACCATCGCCACGTTCTCGTCGAGGGTGGTGCGCAGCGCGAGCTCGACATGGCGGTCATGTGATTTCGCGACCAGGGTGACCACCGGGGCGCCGGACTCGACCAGCGCTCTGACCTGGTGGTCCTCCGATGCCTTGGCACCCGGCCGGCGGGTGGAGCCGAAGGCGACGAGCTGCGCGTGCCGGAAGTCGATCTCCTCCTTGGCGCGCGCGAAGAACTCGGTGTCCCGGGGGTTGGCGCCGGGCCAGCCGCCCTCGATGAAACCCACACCGAACTCGTCCAGGTACCGGGCGATGGCCAGTTTGTCGGCGACCGTCAGGTTGATGCCCTCGCGCTGTGCGCCGTCGCGCAGTGTCGTGTCGAAGACATGAAAGCTGTCGTCGTTCACCGTGCTCCCCGTGGTCCCCGTGGACTCAGTGGGCTGAGTGGACATGGTGTGTGGCTCCTGTCGAGTGTGGATGGTCCGGCTCCACTTGCCCCCGTTCTCCGCGTGCGCTCCGCCACCGGCCGGGGTGAGGCCGGAAAACGAAAAAACCCCTCGCGGGTGCGAGAGGTCTGCGCGCGGGTCGAGGCACGATGGCCGCGCCGTACGTGGTGGTACGAGGCGGTCACTGCGGACCGGCGCGCTTGCTGCCGATAATCATGGCGAACGAGAGCACGAGACGATTTTCGCACGTCTCCCCCTCCCGGTAACCCCCGTCTCACGATGCGGTCGCGGCGTCCGACAGGCGTTCGGTGCGCGTGCGGTTATTCGTTCGATGCGTGTTCGGGGGCGGGCCCGGCGCGTGTCCGTCCGGGAGCGTGCGTGGGGGCCGGGCCCCGGGGGTGTACCCGGAGCCCGGCCCCCACGGCGGGGACACGGACGGTCAGCCCAGTTCGCGCATCCAGCCATGGGTGTCGGCAGCCACGCCCGTCTGGATGTCCAGCAGGGCCTTGCGCAGCTTCATCGTGACCTCGCCGGGCTCGCCGCCCGACTGGCTCCAGTCACCGGCCACGGTCTTGACCAGGCCGACCGGGGTGATCACGGCGGCGGTGCCGCAGGCGAAGACCTCGGTGAGCGTGCCGTTCTCGGTGTCGCGGCGCCAGTCCTCCTTGGAGATACGGCCTTCCTCGAAGCTGTAGCCGAGGTCACCGGCCAGCTTCAGCAGCGAGTCGCGGGTGATGCCGGCCAGCAGGGAGCCGGTGAGTTCGGGGGTGACGATGCGGTCCCCGTACACGAAGTACAGGTTCATCCCGCCCAGCTCCTCGACCCAGCGGTGCTCCAGCGCGTCCAGGTAGACCACCTGGTCGCAGCCCTTCGCCGCCGCCTCGGCCTGGGCGAGCAGGGAGGCCGCGTAGTTGCCGCCGGTCTTGGCGAAGCCGACACCGCCGGGGACCGCGCGGACGTAGTCCTCCGAGATCCAGACGGAGACCGGGCGCACACCGCCGGGGAAGTACGCGCCGGCGGGCGAGGCGATGACGAGGAACAGGTACTCGTTGGCCGGCCGCACGCCGAGACCGACCTCGGCCGCGATCATGAAGGGGCGCAGGTAGAGGGAGGATTCCCCGCCGTGCTCGGGCACCCACGCCTTGTCCTGCTGGACCAGCGCGTCGCACGCGGCGAGGAACGTCTCGACCGGAAGCTCCGGCATGGCGATGCGGCGGGCGGACACCTGGAAGCGCTCGGCGTTCGCCTCGGGGCGGAACATGGCGACCGTGCCGTCGGGGCGGCGGTACGCCTTGAGCCCCTCGAAGATCTCCTGTGCGTAGTGCAGCGTCATGTTGGCCGGGTCGATCGAGAGCGGCCCGTACGGGACGAGCTGCGCGTCGTGCCAGCCCCGCCCCTCCGTCCACCTGATCGTCACCATGTGATCGGTGAAGTGGCGGCCGAACCCGGGGCTGGCCAGGATCGCCTCGCGTTCCGCGTCGGACAGCGGATTCGAGGAGGGCTTGAGCTCGATCGTGGGCGTGGTCATGAATACTCGTCCTTCACCGGTTGTGTGTGACGGACCGTGCTCACGCCGCTACTGCTGCTAGGACGTCCGAGCATTCCCGCATGGTGCCACGGCCCAAGCTGATTATCGCTCGGGCGGGGCGGTGCGGGAAACGGGGTGAACGGGCCGTGTATGAGAGAGGTACCCGCCACCGGCCCCGGCGCCCGGCGCGGACACAGCGCAGCCGCCGGGTTCCGAGAACCCGGCGGCTGGAGAGAAGTCGACGGGTCGGGTCAGCTCGCTACGCGTACGGCGAGCGCGTCACCGATCTCGTCGGTCGTCCGCGGGGTGGCCGCCGCCCCGTCCCGCCCGGCGAGATCGGCCGCGACGGCCTCCTCGACCCGGAGGGCCTCGGCGTCGAGGCCGAGGTGGCGCAGCAGCAGGGCGACGGAGAGGACCGTGGCCGTGGGATCGGCCTTCCCCTGGCCCGCGATGTCCGGCGCCGAGCCGTGGACCGGCTCGAACATGGACGGGAAGGTGCGGTCCGGATTGATGTTCGCGGACGCGGCCAGGCCGATACCGCCGGTCACGGCAGCGGCGAGGTCGGTGAGGATGTCACCGAAGAGGTTGTCGGTGACGATCACGTCGAAACGCTCGGGCTGGGTGACGAAGAAGATCGTCGCGGCGTCGACATGCAGATAGTCGGTGGTGACCTCGGGATACTCCCGTCCGACCCGGTCGAAGATGTTCTTCCACAGGTGACCGGCGTAGACGAGGACGTTGTTCTTGTGGACCAGCGTCAGCTTCTTGCGCGGACGGGCCTGGGCCCGCTCGTACGCGTCCCGGACGACCCGCTCCACCCCGTACGCCGTGTTGAGGCTGACCTCGGTGGCCACCTCGGCGGGTGTACCGGTGCGCAGCGAACCGCCGTTGCCGGTGTACGGGCCCTCGGTGCCCTCGCGCACGACGACGAAGTCGATGTCGGGGCGGCCGGCCAGCGGGGTGGCCGTGTGGGGGAAGAGCTTGGAGGGGCGCAGGTTCACATAGTGGTCGAAGGCGAAGCGGAGCTTCAGCAGCAGACCGCGCTCCAGGACGCCGGACGGCACGGTCGGGTCGCCGATCGCGCCGAGCAGAATCGCGTCATGGCCCGTGAGGGCCTCCAGCTCCGCGTCCGGGAGGGTCTCTCCGGTGCGGTGCCAGCGGCTCGCGCCGAGGTCGTACTCCTTGGTCTCCAGCTTGACGTCCTGCGGGAGGACGGCGCGCAGGACTTTCAGGCCCTGGGCCACGACCTCCTGGCCGATGCCGTCACCGGGGATCACTGCGAGATTGATGGCGCGAGACATGACAGCACCGTACTCCCGCGTCCCATGGAATGACATGACGCGTCCATTCTGTGGACACGTGGCGGGCTCGACACCGCCCGGACGGCCGGGGATACCCGGATCCGGCGTCCTGCCGTGTCAGCTTCGTGCGCATGGAAACGCCGCGCGTCGGGATTCCCGACCACCTCGCCTCCCGCATGACCATGCCGGAGCAGCACGAGTACCTCCACGCCCGGATCGGCCGCCGCAGGCTGCTGGGCGCCGGCACGCTCGCCGCCTCCGCCACCCTGGGCGCCGGGCTGCCCGGCCCGGGCACGGCCACCGCGCGCACCAGGGCCGCCACCACCACGGCCACGGCGCACATCGACGGCTCGCTGGTCGCCCCCTTCGGCCGCCATCTCGCATTCGGCTCCGATCCGAAGACCCGGATGGCGGTGTCCTGGCAGGTGCCGTTCCCGGTCAGGAACCCGTACGTCCGGATCGGCCTGAAGCCGGGGGACCTCAGCCGGAGGATCAGTGCGGAGGTACGGCCGCTGCACACGCCCTCGCTGTCGGCCACCCTGCCCGCGGTGGACCAGTACTACCTGCATGTGTCGCTGGAACGGCTGCGCCCGGGCACGACGTACTACTACGGCGTCGGGCACGAGGGCTTCGATCCGGCCGACCCCCGTCGCTTCGGCACCGTCGGGACCTTCCGTACGGCCCCGGACCGCGCCGGCGAGCCGTTCGTCTTCACCGCCTTCGGCGACCAGGGCGTCTCGTACGACGCCCTCGCCAACGACCAGGTGATCCTCGGCCAGAACCCGGCCTTCCACCTGCACGCCGGGGACCTCTGCTATGCCGACATCAACGGCTGGGGCACCACCAGGGACACGTACGACGCCCGCGTCTGGGACCAGTTCCTGGCGCAGACCGAGACGGTCGCCTCCCGGGTGCCGTGGATGGCGACGACCGGCAACCACGACATGGAGGCGTGGTATTCACCGCACGGCTACGGAGGCCAGACCGCGCGCTGGTCGCTGCCGGACGGCGGGCTCGACCCGGTGAAGTCACCGGGCGTGTACTCGTTCACGTACGGCAATGTCGGGGTGGTCGCCCTGGACGCCAACGACGTCTCGTACGAGATCCGCGCGAACACCGGCTACACCGGCGGCGCCCAGACCCGCTGGCTCGACCGGCGCCTCGGTGAACTGCGGCGGGACGGGGACATCGACTTCATCGTGGTGTTCTTCCACCACTGCGCCTTCTCCACGACCAGGGCGCACGCCTCCGACGGCGGGGTGCGCGACGCGTGGGTGCCGCTCTTCGACAAGCACCGCGTCGACCTGGTCGTCAACGGCCACAACCATGTGTACGAGCGCACCGACGCACTGCGCGGCGGCACGCTCCGGCGGCCGGTGCCGATCGGCGAGTCCGTCAGCTCGGTGCGGGACGGCGTCGTCTACGTCACAGCGGGCGGCGGCGGCCGAACGCTGTTCGACTTCCCGGTGCCGGACAGCTACGAGCACCACGCCGCCGACCTGGAGAGCGTGCCGTCGTACCACTGGGATCCGGACGGGGTGAAGGCCACCGAGACCGTGGAGTGGTCGCGGGTGCGGTACACCGGCTTCTCGTTCCTCGCCGTCGAGGTGACGGCGGGGCACCGCCCGGAACTGCGGGTCGCGGCGCTCGCCGAGACCGGGCAGCGGGTGGACCACTTCACCATCACGCGCTGACGCGCCCGCGCGCACCGGCCCCGGCTGTTTCTCCCGGTGCCTGCCGGTGTCCGCCCGGGTTGCCGGTACCTGCCCGGGTTGCCGGTGTCCGCCCGGGTTGCCGGTACCTGCCCGGTTGCCGGTTGCCGGTGTTTGCCGGCCTCTAGGCCGAGTGGCCGGTCGAGCCGCCGTTGTCCCTGCGGTCGAGAGCGCGCTGCAGGGCCGCGGCGGCGTTCTTGCGGTCGGACTCGCTGGTACGGGGGGTGTGACGGACACGACGGCGGACAGTCTTCTCAGCCATGGTGATCGACTCCTGGTGATTGCTGAGCCACGCGGCGAAGGGCCGCAGGACGCATCGACGAGGCGCCGGAAGGGGCGGGGGGCGAACGCCGCAGGGGTTGCCTGCGTGAGGGCGTCGACCCGCGACCGCCATTCGCTGGATGGAGCGAGACGTTCGGCTCATTCCAAGCTAAGGGAGTCGGGCCGCTCTGTCTCCAGGATTACTCGGACTTCCTACTATCTGAGACGCGATCATGACCGGCGCCCCGCTCCGGGGCGCCGCCCGGCCGTTTCCACCGGACGGGCCAGGGCACCCGGAGGGCGGGAGGCGAGGCCGACATGAACGCACAGACGATGTCACTCAACGGTCGGGACAAGGCACGCCAGGCGGCGAACAGCCCGGCCATGGAGGCGGCAGCCCGCTGGGGCTTCGGCGCGCGCGGGGTGATCTACCTGCTCATCGGCGTGCTGGCCCTGCAGATCGCGTTCGGCGGCGGTGGCCAACAGGCCGACCGGGGCGGCGCGCTGCAGGAGATAGCCGGGAAGCCGATGGGCACCGTCGTGCTCTGGGTCCTCGGGATCGGGCTGGTGGGGATGGCGCTGTGGCGGCTCTCCGAGGCCCTGTTCGGCGCGGCGGGGCAGGAGGGGCGCAAGACGACCAAGCGGCTGCTGTCGGCGGGGCGCTTCGTCTTCTACGGATTCATGGCCTACTCGGTCCTGGCGTTCGCCGCGGGTGACAAGAGCAGCGGCAGCGGCTCCAGCGACCAGCAGTCCCAGGACGTCACGGCCAGGGCGCTGGGGCTGCCCGGCGGGCAGTGGATCGTCGGGATCGCGGGGGTCGGGATCGCCGTCGCGGGACTGTGGATCGGTGCCCGCGCGGCGCTGCGCGAGTACCACAAGCATCTGAAGCTCGCCGAGATGTCACGCAAGGCCCGCAGGTTCGTCGATGTGACGGGCGTCGGGGGCGGGACGGCGCGCGGGGTGCTCTTCACGGCGGTGGGGGTGTTCGTCGTCCGGGCCGCGGTGGAGTACGAGCCGGACCAGGCCAAGGGATTCGACGACACCCTGCGCTCCTTCACGGGCACCCCGGCGGGACCGTGGCTGCTGGCCGTGGTGGCGGTGGGACTGGCGCTGTTCGGGATCTTCTCCTTCGGGATGGCCCGCTGGCGCAGGGTCTGACCAGACCGACCACCCCGATCACACCGATCACACCGATCACACCGACCGCCCTGACGACATGAAGCCGCCCCCGAACCGGTCGGAGACCGGAACGGGGGCGGCTTCGGGGTGTGACCGGCGGCGCCCCGCGAGACGCCCGCCGGATCAGCCCATGTGCGGGTAGCGGTAGTCCGTCGGCGGGACCAGCGTCTCCTTGATGGCGCGGGTCAGCGTCCAGCGCATCAGGTTCTGCGGGGCGCCGGCCTTGTCGTTGGTGCCGGACGCGCGGCCGCCACCGAAAGGCTGCTGGCCGACGACGGCGCCGGTCGACTTGTCGTTGATGTAGAAGTTGCCGGCCGCGAAGCGCAGCTTCGCCATCGCGTCGGCCGCGGCCGCGCGGTCACCGGCGATGATCGAGCCGGTCAGGGCGTACGCCGAGACGGACTCCATCTGGGCCAGCATCGTCTCGTAGTCGGCGTCGTCGTAGACGTGCACCGCGAGGACCGGGCCGAAGTACTCGGTCGTGAAGACCTCGTTCTCCGGGTCGGTGCAGGCGATGACGGTCGGCCGGACGAAGTAGCCGACGGAGTCGTCGTACGTACCGCCCGCGATGATCGTGCAGGCCGGGTCGGCCGCGGCGCGGTCGATGGCGGCCTTGTTCTTCGCGAAGGAACGCTCGTCGATGACGGCGCCCATGAAGTGCGACAGTTCGGTGACGTCACCCATGGTGAGGCCGTCGACCTCAGCCGCGAACTCCTCCTTGAAGCCGTCGTTCCAGATCGACGCGGGGACGTACGCACGCGAGGACGCCGAGCACTTCTGGCCCTGGTACTCGAAGGAGCCGCGGGTCAGCGCCGTCTTCAGGATCGCGCGGTCGGCGCTCGGGTGGGCGACGACGAAGTCCTTGCCGCCCGTCTCGCCGACGATGCGCGGGTAGGAGCGGTACTTCTCGATGTTGTTGCCGACCGTCTTCCACAGGTGCTGGAAGGTCTTGGTCGAGCCGGTGAAGTGGATGCCCGCCAGCTCGCGGTGGTTCAGCGCCACCTCGGAGACGGCGATGCCGTCGCCGGTCACCAGGTTGATGACGCCCTTGGGCAGGCCGGCCTCCTCCAGCAGCTCCATCAGGAGCACGGCGGAGAGGGTCTGCGTGGGGGACGGCTTCCAGACCACGACGTTGCCCATGAGCGCGGGCGCGGTGGGCAGGTTGCCCGCGATGGCCGTGAAGTTGAACGGCGTGATCGCGTAGACGAAGCCTTCGAGCGGGCGGTGGTCGAGACGGTTCCACACGCCCGGCGAGTTGGCCGGCGGCTGCTCGGCGAGCAGGTCACGGGCGTACGCCACATTGAAGCGCCAGAAGTCGACGAGCTCGCACGGACAGTCGATCTCGGCCTGCTGGGCGGTCTTCGACTGGCCGAGCATGGTCGCGGCGGCCATGGTCTCGCGCCAGGGGCCCGCCAGCAGCTCGGCGGCGCGCAGGATGATCGCGGCGCGGTCGTCGAAGGACATCGCGCGCCAGGCCGGAGCGGCGGCGAGCGCGGCGTCGACCGCGTCCTGCGCGTCCTGCTCATTGGCGCCGGCGAAGGTACCGAGGACGGCCTTGTGGTTGTGCGGCTGGACGACGTCGACGCGGGCGCCGCCACCCATCCGCTTCTCGCCGCCGATGGTCATCGGCAGGTCGACGGGGTTCTCGGCCAGCTCCTTGAGCTTGACCTCCAGACGGGCACGCTCGGGGGAACCGGGGGCGTAGCCGTGCACCGGTTCGTTGACCGGGGTGGGGACCTTGGTCACTGCGTCCATGGGGGCCGTATCTCCTTAATCAGTAGGTCAGGTGGGGGGTTCAGCCGCGGCTGACCAGCGAACGCAGGAAGAACGCGAGGTTGGCGGGGCGCTCGGCGAGGCGGCGCATGAAGTAGCCGTACCAGTCGGTGCCGTACGCGATGTAGACGCGCATCCGGTGGCCTTCGGCCGCCAGCCGGTCCTGCTCGGCCTCGCGGATGCCGTACAGCATCTGGAACTCGTACTCGTCGAGCTTACGGCCCGCGCGGTGGGCGAGGTCCTGGGAGATCGCGATGATGCGCGGGTCGTGGGACCCGACCATCGGGTAGCCGTCGCCGTCCATCAGGATCTTCAGGGAGCGGATGTATGCCTTGTCGACGTCGCTCTTGTCCTGGTACGCGACGGAGGCGGGCTCCTTGTAGGCGCCCTTCACCAGCCGCACGCGGGAGCCGGCGGCGGCGAGCGCCCGGGCGTCGTCCTCGGTGCGGAACAGATACGACTGGATCACGGCGCCCGTCTGCGGGAAGCGCGCGCGCATCTCCGCGTGGATGGCGAGCGTCGAGTCGATGGTGGTGTGGTCCTCCATGTCGAGGGTGACCGTGGTGCCGATGGCGTCGGCGGCCTCGACGACGGGGGCGAGGTTCTTCAGCGCGAGGTCGTGGCCGCCGGCCAGCGCCTGGCCGAAGGACGACAGCTTCACGGACATCTCGGCGCGTACACCCAGCTCCAGCGGCGCGAGGGCCTCGATGAGCCGCAGGTACGCGTCCCGGGCCCGGGTCGCCTCGGCCGGGTCGGTGATGTCCTCGCCGAGGACGTCGAGGGTGACCTCCAGGCCGCGGGCGGCCTTGGACGCGATGACGGGGGTGGTCTCCTCGACCGTCTCACCGGCGATGAAGCGGTTGACCACCGGCTTGGTGACCGGGGCGGCCGAGACGATACGGCGCATTCTGTCGCTGCGCGACGCGGCAAGGATCACGGGACCCAGCACAGGGCACCTCCACGGAAGAGATCGAGCGAGTACGTAGCGGAACGGAACAGAACCGCGATCGGTTCCGGCACGGCACGGAGAACCACGGTGAAACCTAGGGACCGGTCCGATCCTCTGCCATCGACAGCTGTCACGCATCCGTGGCCCTGATCTCAGACATGTGTCTGAAAGCGGTGGGAGAATGTCGGGGTGAAGGGCGATTACCAGGACCTGGTCGACGAGATCTCGGCGATGCTCGGGGTGCCCGCGACCCTGGAGAACCGCGACTTCGGCCTGATCGCCTTCGGCGCGCACGACAGCGACGACGACGCGGCGATGGACCCGGTCAGGACCCGCTCGATCATGACCAGGAAGTCCACACCGGCGGTCCGGGCGTGGTTCGAGGGCTTCGGCATCGCGCGGGCGACCGGCCCGGTCCATATCCCGGCTGTTCCGGACGCGGGCGTCTTCCGGGGCCGGATCTGCCTGCCCGTACGGCACCGGGGCACGGTGCTCGGATACGTCTGGCTGCTCGACGACTCCGCCCCGGGGCCGAGCGCGTCACGGCTGGCCGCGGCCATGGAGGTGACCACGCGGATCGGTGACCTGCTCGCCGAAGAGGTGAAGGCCGGCGCGGATCTGGCGCGTGAACTGCGGGCCGTGCTCACGGCGGGGGGCGGCTGGGAGCGGGACATGGCGGCCGCGGCGCTGCGTACGGCTCTCGGGCCGAGTGCGGACGGCCTGCACGTGATGCTGTGCGTGGCGCCCTGGCGGGGAGAGGAACCGCAGGTACGGGCGGTGCCGGGGACGGCGGCGCTGTGCACGCTGCCCTACGCGGCGGACGCCGTGGCGCTCGCCCTGCTCGTACGGCTCCGCTCACCGGACGCGCTGGCTCCCGCGCTCACGGCGCTGGCCCGGCTGCGCGAGGGCGCGGGCCGGGGCGCGGCCGCCGGATCCGGGACGCCGCGCCGGGGCCTGGCGGAGCTGCCCGCGGCCTGGCGGGAAGCGGTCTCCGCCGCCCGCGCGTCCGTGGCCCAGCCCCGCCTCGGCCCGGTGGCCCAGTGGCCGGCGATCGGCCCGTACCGCCTGCTGACCGCGCTCCCTCCGGAGCCCGATCCGGTGGTCCGGCCACTGCTGGAGCCGGCGCACGCGGAGCTGGCCCACACCGCCGAGGTGTTCCTCGACTGCGCGGGCCAGGCGAGCCGCACGGCCGGGGCGCTCGGCATCCACCGCCAGACCCTTTACTACCGGCTCTCCCGCATCGAACAGCTGACCGGCCTGGACCTGGACGAGGGCGAGGACCGGCTGCTGCTGCACATGGCCCTGAAGGCCGCCCGGCTCTGACCGCGACGCGGGGTCCGGGCCGGCGAGCGGGAGGGAAGGGGCGGCGCGTCCGATACGGCGCGGGGCGGGGCGCCTTGGGCGGCGGCGCCCGGAATTGCCCGCCGCCCCCATGCCGCTGAGTGCCCGTGAGTTCGGACGCGGGTGCCCGCGTCCGCGCCGTCCTGTTCCTTCCCGGAATGGATTCACATACACGGACGCGAGCGGCTCGGGGATGTTTCTCCTTTCTCCTGACGTGCCATGGAAAAGGAATGCTGCACGACGGGCCATCAGAAAGAGGAAAAGCCCCGCGCATTCGGGACCGGACCGCTGTTCGTCCGCCGCACCCGCGCCACCGCGCGGGGTGATCCATTTCCCGCCGGCCGGGGCGCGACCCGAAGGTCACGTCGACACTCCACTCCCGCACGGGACTCCCGCACGGGACTCCCGCACGGGCGAAGTAGACCATTCTTCCCACGAAGGCGGAATGTACCTTTCACGCAAATCGATCACTTTCGGGTGTCATTCAGAGAGGCATTTCCGCCCCGATCGTGATCCGTGTCACGTCGGGAGGCGGCCGCTCTCCCCCGGTCCCTCCACCGACTTCCCTCAGGGGAAAGGAATTTGAGTTCTCCGGCACCGAGCGATTAACCGAATGTTTCCCGACCCGATTCATTGATGACATGGAGCCGCACATTCAGGACTTGTTTCGCCCGGAGATTCCCGCTTAGGTTCACCTACATCCGGATGGACGCCGAATCCTGCCACCGTCCGGAAACCACACCCACTCACTTCCGGCAGGAGCGGGGAACCCAGGTAAGTCGCCGATCCGCGATCCGGATCGGCTCGGGGTGAAGCCGCGCGCACAGCGCGGCCGGGCATCTCCAGCCCGAACCCGACAGCTCACCTCGCAGGCGACGGAGAGGAATGCGTCATGCCCACCAAGGGAAAGCACCGTCGTCCCGGAAGCAGCCCGCTCGCCCGGCGTCTCGTCGCCGCGGGCACGGGCAGCGCCGCACTGGCCCTGCCGCTGATAGCCGCGACCACCGCCGAGGCGGCTCCGCAGGCCCGGCAGGTGAGCGCCCACCCGGTGACCGCGGTCACCGCCGCCGCCGCGAAGGAAACCGCTCTGCGGGAAGCCCCCGCGACCCACCTCGTGGTCCGGGGCGATTCCCTTTCCAAGATCGCGGAAGCCCACGCGCTGAGCGGTGGATGGAAGAAGCTCTACCAGGACAACCGGCGGGCCGTGGGCGGCAATCCGTCACTCATCCACCCCGGCCTCACGCTGGTCCTGGGCGAGAAGGCCGCGCCGCGAACGGCCGCGCCGCGAACGGCCGCCCCGTCCGCCGCCGGGCAGAAGGCCGCGCCCGCCGCCACGGAGAGCGGGCCCACCGCGGACGGCGGCGCCGTCGTCCAGGCGGCCGAGAAGACGTACTCCGACGATCTGGACGGCTGGATCAGGGAGTCGCTGGACATCATGGCCGCGCACGGCATTCCCGGTTCCTACGACGGTATCCACCGCAACATCATGCGCGAGTCCTCGGGCAACCCGTCCGCCATCAACAACTGGGACTCCAACGCCGCGGCCGGAACTCCGTCCAAGGGTCTGCTCCAGGTCATCGACCCGACCTTCCAGGCGTATCACGTACCCGGCACGTCGATGGACAGTTACGACCCGGTCGCCAACATCACCGCCGCCTGCAACTACGCCGCCGCGCGGTACGGCTCGATCGACAACGTGAACGGCCCCTACTGACAGACCCGTTCCGCCCCCGCTCCACCTCGGTGGGGCGGGGGTACGTCCGTGCCGGGAGTCTCAGACCTGCTCCTCCTCGACGGCGGTCCTGATGCGGTCGCCGAAGGCGGGCGCGTCCTTGCGGGCCGCGCTCAGTGCGAAGCCGGTGAGTAGCTTGCCGACGCCGTGGCCCTCCAGGACGTTGTAGATCCGGACCTTGGTCTTCCCGTCCGGGGCGGGCTCCAGGTCGTAGCCGCCTTCCTTGGACGTGACGAGGTTCTTGGACGTCTCCGTCCAGCGGATCCTGCGGGGCGGATCGAACTCACTGATCCGGAACTCCCGCTTGGTCGTCATCCCGGCGTCCTTGACCGTGCTCAGGTAGACGGTGCCCGCCGTCGTGGGGCCCTCCGGAGTCTTCATGATCTCTTGCACCCTGGGGCTGAACTTCGGGTCGTTCCTGCCGTCGGCGAGGAAGGCGAAGACCTCCTCGATGGGCCGGTCGATCTCCGTGGTCGCCTCAAACTGTCCAGCCATGGTCGCTCCTTGATCACTCAGCAACGTGAGACAGGCGGACGCCTGCCCGGCGTGGACAGCGGCCGGCCGGTACGAGCCGACCGCCATATCCCTATTGTCCCCGTTGGTCCCGTCTTCCCACCACCCGGCGGACCGGCGACAGCCGCCCGGCCCGGAGAACGCGTGAGGGGCCCGGTGGACACCGGGCCCCTCACATGAGCGGTCACACTCGGCCGGCCGGACTCAGCCGGTCAGATCCAACCACCGGCCAGGTTCACCGCCGGTCAGGTTCAACGGGCCGGGGTTCAGCAGGCCGGGTTCAGCAGGCCGGGTTCAGCCGGTCAGGTTCAGCCGGTCAGGTTCACCGTGCGGGCCGAGGCCGCGCCGATCTCCTCGGAGATCTCGGTGAGCACCGCCGCCGGCACGTTGTCGTCGACGGTGAGGACGACCAGCGCCTCGCCGCCCTCCTCCTTGCGCGAGACCTGCATACCGGCGATGTTCAGCCCGGCCTCACCGAGGATCCGGCCGACCGTGCCGACCACGCCCGGGCGGTCGTCGTAGCGCAGCACGACCATGTGGTCGGCCAGCGCCAGATCGATGTCGTGCTCGCCGATCGCGACGATCTTCTGCAGGTGCTTCGGACCCGCCAGGGTGCCGGAGACCGACACCTCCTCGCCGCCGGTGAGGGTGCCGCGCACCGTGACCACATTACGGTGGTTGGGCGACTCACTCGACGTGGTGAGCCGGACCTCGACACCCCGCTCCTGGGCGAACAGCGGGGCATTGACGTACGACACCGTCTCGGCGACGACATCCTCGAACACGCCCTTGAGCGCGGAGAGTTCGAGCACCTTCACATCGTGCTGGGTGATCTCGCCGTAGACCTCGACATCGAGGCGGAGCGCGACCTCGCCCGCGAGCGCGGTGAAGATACGGCCGAGCTTCTCGGCGAGCGGCAGCCCCGGGCGAACGTCCTCGGCGATGACCCCGCCCTGGACATTGACCGCGTCCGGGACCAGCTCACCGGCGAGCGCGAGACGGACCGACCGGGCGACCGAGACACCGGCCTTCTCCTGCGCCTCGTCGGTGGAGGCTCCGAGGTGCGGGGTGCAGACGACCTGGTCGAACTGGAAGAGCGGGGAGTCCGTGCAGGGCTCCTTGGTGTACACGTCCAGACCGGCACCGGCGACGCGGCCCTCCTTGAGGGCGGAGGCGAGCGCCTCCTCGTCGACGATCCCGCCCCGCGCGGCGTTGACGATGCGCACGCTCGGCTTGACCTTGTGCAGTGCCTCGTCGCCGATCAGGCCGAGCGTCTCGGGGGTCTTGGGCAGGTGCACGGTGATGAAGTCCGACACCTCCAGCAGCTCGTCGAGCGTGAGCAGCTTGACACCCATCTGGGCGGCGCGGGCCGGCTGCACATAGGGGTCGTACGCGACGATCTTCATGCCGAAGGCGGACATGCGCTGTGCGACCAGCACACCGATGCGGCCGAGGCCGACGACGCCCAGGGTCTTCTCGCTCAGCTCGACGCCCGTGTACTTCGAGCGCTTCCACTCGCCGTTCTTCAGGGCGGTGTTGGCCTGCGGGATGTGGCGTGCGGTGGCGACCAGCAGACCGCAGGCCAGCTCGGCGGCGGTCACGATGTTCGAGGTCGGCGCGTTGACGACCATCACGCCGGCCTTGGTGGCGGCGGAGACGTCGACGTTGTCGAGGCCGACCCCGGCGCGGGCGACCACCTTCAGCTTGTTCGCCGCGGCGACCGCCTCGGCGTCGACCTTCGTCGCGGAGCGGACGAGAATCGCGTCCACGTCGGCGATCGCCGACAGCAGCTCCGCGCGGTCGGCGCCGTTGCAGTGCCGGATCTCGAAGTCCGGGCCGAGTGCGTCGACCGTGGCCGGCGAAAGCTCTTCAGCGATGAGTACGACAGGTTTCGAGCTCACGTGAGTCCTCACAAATCCCATTGCGGACGGCCGTCCCGACGGCCGCAGGCGGTGGAGGGGGTGTGCTGGTCAGCCGCGTGGAAGACGCACGACGCTGTGGGCCTGACGCGTATGTGGAGAGCAGTGTAGTGCTGCGGCTCGGCGAAATCCCCGCTGTAACAGCAGGATCACCCGTACGTGCGGTCCCACGTCGGCGTCACGCGAGTGGGGCCCCGTCAGATTGACGGGGCCCCACCCACACGGTGTTACGCGTCCTCGTTGTCGACCCAGCTCATGAGCTTGCGCAGCTCACGGCCCGTGGTCTCCAGCAGGTGCTCGTCGTCGGCCTTCTTGTACTCGTTGTACTTCTTCAGACCGCCGTGGTACTCGTCCATCCACTGCTGCGCGAACGTACCGTCCTGGATCTCGCCCAGGATCTTCTTCATCTCGGCCTTGGTCTGGTCCGTGATGATGCGCGGGCCGGTGACGTAGTCGCCCCACTCGGCGGTCTCCGAGATGGACCAGCGCATCTTCTCCAGGCCGCCCTCGTACATGAGGTCCACGATCAGCTTCAGCTCGTGGAGGCACTCGAAGTAGGCGATCTCCGGCTGGTAGCCGGCCTCGGTCAGGGTCTCGAAGCCCGCCTTGACCAGCGCGGCGGTGCCGCCGCAGAGCACGGCCTGCTCACCGAACAGGTCGGTCTCGGTCTCCTCGGTGAAGGTCGTCTTGATGACACCGGCGCGGGTGCCGCCGATGCCCTTCGCGTACGAGAGCGCCAGCGCGAACGCCTTGCCGGAGGCGTCCTGCTCGACGGCGGCGATACACGGAACGCCGCGGCCCTCCTCGTACTGACGGCGGACCAGGTGGCCGGGGCCCTTCGGGGCGACCATCGCGACGTCGACGTTGGCCGGCGGCTTGATGAAGCCGAAGCGGATGTTGAGGCCGTGGCCGAAGAACAGCGCGTCGCCGTCCTTCAGGTTGTCCTTGATGGACTCCTCGTAGACCTGCGCCTGGATCGGGTCCGGCACCAGGATCATGATGACGTCGGCCTCGGCGGCGGCCTCCGCCGGCGTCACCACGCGCAGGCCCTGCTCCTCGGCCTTGGCCTTGGAGTTGGAGCCCTCGTGCAGACCGACCCGGACGTCGACACCCGAGTCACGGAGCGACAGCGCGTGGGCGTGGCCCTGGCTGCCGTAACCGATGACCGCGACCTTGCGGTTCTGAATGATGGACAGGTCGGCATCGTCGTCGTAGAACAGCTCGGCCACTGGTTCTTCTCCTTGGTGTGCGCTGCGTGGAACAACCACAGCTTCGGCATGGTGCGGCTTGCGTCCCACCGTACGGCGGGCGGGGTGGAGCGGGTCGCCCGGTCTCGGCATACGAACCGGACCGGACCCGGGGTGTGGAACGACTCGTTCAGGCGCTTCGTTCAGGCGCTGCGGTCGAGGGCCCGCAGGCTGCGGTCCGTGATGGACCGCGCGCCGCGCCCTATGGCGATCGTGCCGGACTGGACCAGCTCCTTGATGCCGAACTGCTCCAGCATCTTGAGCATCGCCTCCAGCTTGTCGGTCGACCCGGTGGCCTCGATGGTGACGGCGTCGGGCGACACGTCCACGGTCTTGGCGCGGAACAGCTGCACGATCTCGACGATCTGGGAGCGGGTCTCGTTGTCGGCGCGGACCTTCACCAGGACGAGCTCACGCTGGATCGCGGCGGTGGGCTCGAGTTCGACGATCTTCAGGACGTTGACGAGCTTGTTGAGCTGCTTCGTCACCTGCTCCAGGGGGAGTTTGTCGACACTCACCACGATGGTGATGCGGGAGATGTCGGGGTGTTCCGTGACGCCGACGGCGAGCGAGTCGATGTTGAAGCCGCGGCGGGAGAACAGCGCGGCGATCCGGGCGAGGATGCCGGGGGTGTTCTGCACCAGGACGGAGAGCGTGTGCTTGGACATGTGTCGGTCTCTCTCGCTCAGTCGTCGGTGTCGTCGCCGAAGTCGGGGCGGATGCCCCGGGCCGCCATGACCTCGTCGTTGGAGGTACCCGCGGCGACCATCGGCCAGACCTGGGCGTCCTCGTGGACGATGAAGTCGATGACCACGGGCCGGTCGTTGATGGCGTTCGCCTGGGCGATCACCGCGTCCAGCTCGTCCGGGGATTCGCAGCGCATCGCGACGCAGCCCATGGCCTCGGACAGTTTCACGAAGTCCGGGACGCGGGTACCGCCGCTGGGGCCGCCCTCCGTCTCCTGACCGGCGTGCAGCACGGTGTTCGAGTAGCGCTGGTTGTAGAAGAGGGTCTGCCACTGGCGGACCATCCCGAGCGCGCCGTTGTTGATGATGGCGACCTTGATCGGGATGTTGTTGAGCGCGCAGGTGGTGAGTTCCTGATTGGTCATCTGGAAGCAGCCGTCGCCGTCGATCGCCCAGACGGTGCGGTCCGGCCGGCCGGCCTTGGCGCCCATGGCGGCCGGCACGGCGTAGCCCATGGTCCCGGCGCCGCCGGAGTTGAGCCAGGTGGCGGGCTTCTCGTACTCGATGAAGTGCGCGGCCCACATCTGGTGCTGGCCCACACCCGCGGCGTAGATGGTGTCCTCCGGCGCCAGTTGCCCGATCCGCTGGATGACGTGTTGCGGGGAGAGGGTGCCGTCCCCGGGCTGGTCGTAGCCGAGCGGGTAGGTCTCGCGCCAGCGGTTGAGGTCCTTCCACCAGGCCGCGTATCCGGTACGGGCGGACTCGCCGAGGGTCCCCTCGGTGTGCTCGGCCTGGACGGCCTGGACCAGGTCGGCGAGGACCTCGCGGGCGTCGCCCACGATCGGCACGTCGGCGGCGCGGTTCTTACCGATCTCCGCGGGGTCGATATCGGCGTGGATGATCTTGGCGTGCGGCGCGAAGCTGTCCAGCTTGCCGGTGACGCGGTCGTCGAAGCGGGCACCGAGGGCGACGATCACGTCGGCCTTCTGCAGCGCGGTGACGGCGGTGACCGCACCGTGCATACCCGGCATTCCCACGTGCAGGGGGTGGCTGTCGGGGAACGCGCCCAGCGCCATCAGGGTGGTGGTGACGGGGGCTCCGGTCAGCTCCGCGAGGACCTTCAGCTCGGCGCTGGCGCCGGACTTGATGACACCGCCGCCGACGTACAGCACCGGGCGCCTGGCCTGGGTGATCAGCTTGGCGGCCTCGCGGATCTGCTTGGCGTGCGGCTTGGTGACCGGACGGTAGCCGGGCAGGTCCTGGCCGGGCGGCCAGCTGAAGGTCGTACGCGCCTGGAGGGCGTCCTTGGCGATGTCGACCAGGACGGGGCCCGGACGGCCGGTGGCCGCGATGTGGAAGGCCTCCGCGATGGTGCGCGGGATGTCCTCGGCCTTGGTGACCAGGAAGTTGTGCTTGGTGATCGGCATCGTGATGCCGCAGATGTCCGCCTCCTGGAAGGCGTCCGTGCCGATGTGGCTGCTGGCCACCTGGCCGGTGATCGCGACCATCGGCACGGAGTCCATGTGCGCGTCGGCGATCGGGGTGACCAGGTTGGTGGCGCCGGGACCCGAGGTGGCCATGCAGACGCCCACCTTCCCGGTGGCCTGGGCGTATCCGGTGGCCGCGTGGCCCGCCCCCTGCTCGTGGCGGACGAGGATGTGCCGCACGCGGGTGGAGTCCATCATCGGGTCGTACGCGGGGAGGATGGCGCCGCCCGGGATGCCGAATACCGTGTCGGCCCCGACCTCCTCGAGGGAACGGATGAGTGACTGCGCGCCCGTCACGTGCTCAACGGTGGCGGAGGACGGTCCGCCGTTACGGGCCCGCGGCTGCGGATGGTGGGCCCCGGTGGCCTGCTCGGTCATCGGCATTCTCTTCTCGAAGCTGAGGTTTGCGATGGTTTGAAATGGTCCGGTGCAACAAAAAACCCCTCGTGCCGTGAGGCAAGCGAGGGGAGCGCGTCGGGTGTGGTCCACGGAGTCAGGCAACAGACTCCGCTTCAGCCGACGCGCTTTCCAAGTACGAGAATTCGGGTGCGCATGGCATTGACCCTCCCTCCGGCGCGCCATCCATGTCAAGGAGGTGGGACGGGCGTCTCAGCATTTGAGCGGATGGTGGGGTGCGCCATCCGGTCGGAGACCGGGGAGCGGGGGTGCCGGACGGGCAGGGTGCCGCCGGTCGCAGCGGGCCGGGCGGCGCCGGCCGGCAGCGGGTACACCCCTCGCACCAGGGCGCGGCGCAGCCGGTACTCGTCGAGCGGGCCGGAGAAGGCCATCCCCTGACCGTGGGTGCATCCCATGGCGCGCAGCACCAGCACCTGCTCGGGGACGTCCACGCCGTCGGCCACGGACTGCATGCCCAGATCGCCGGCGATGCGCAGCAGCCCTGCGGTGATCTTGTGCAGCCGGGCCGACTCCACGACGCCCTCCACCAGGCCGCGGTCCAGTTTCAGTACGTCCACGGGAAGCCGGCGCAGGGCGTTTATGGCCGCGTAGCCGCTGCCGAAGCCGTCGAGCGCGATCCGTACACCGAGCCGGCGCAGCGCGACGAGGCGGTGCTCCAGCTCGTCCAGCGAGCCGCGTGGGTCACTGTCGGCCAGCTCGATCATCAGGGCCCCCGAGGGCAGCCCGTGCCGGGTCAGCAGGGCCTCGATGGAGCCGAGCGGCAGGGACTTGTCGAGCAGCCTGCGGGCCGGGAGCCGTACCGACACGGCGGCGGGGTGGCCTGCCAGGCCGCGCTCGGCGGCCTGGGCGACGGCCTCCTCGATGAGCCAGCGGCCGAGTTCGGCGGTGCGGTCGCTCTCGTCGGCGGTACGGAGGAACTCGGCCGGGGTGAAGAGGGTGCCCTGGGCGGAGCGCCAGCGGGCCTGGGCGGCGACGGCGGAGACCCGGCCGGTGCCGAGGTGCACGACCGGCTGGTGGAGGAGGGCGAATTCCCCGTCGTGCAGCGCCGTGCGCACCCGGGCGGCCAGCTCGGTCCTGCGGACGACGTCGGCCTGCATCTGGGGTGCGTAGAGCTCGACGCGGTTCTTGCCGCCTGCCTTGGCGCGGTACATCGCCAGGTCGGCGTTGCGCATCAGGTCGGTGGGGGTGACACCGGGCTCGGCGAAGGCGACGCCGATGGAGGCGGCCACCCGGACGTCGCCGCCGTCGATGCGATAGGGCTCGGCGAGCTTGAGGCGCAGCCGGTCGGCGATCTCGTGGACCTGGCACTCGCGGACCGCCTGGTCGGAGCTCCCGTCGCCGAGGACGAGGGCAGCGAATTCGTCGCCGCCGAGGCGGGCCGCGGTGTCGCCGGCCCGTACGGAGTCCTGGAGCCGGTGGGCGGCCAGGATCAGCAGTTCGTCCCCGGCCTGATGACCGAGGCGGTCGTTGACGCCCTTGAAGCCGTCGAGGTCGATGAAGAGCACCGCCGTGCCGGGGTCGGTGACCCGGCGGCCGGAGAGCACCTGCCGGACCCGCTCGGTGAACAGGGCCCGGTTCGGCAGGTCGGTCAGCGGGTCGTGCTCGGCGTTGTGCTGCAACTGGGCCTGGAGTCTGACCCGTTCGGTGACGTCGCGGCTGTTGAAGAGCAGGCCGCCCTCGTGGCGGTTGACGGTGGACTCCACGTTGAGCCAGCCCCCGGTGCCGGACTGGAAGCGGCATTCGATCCGGGTCGTCGGCTCCTCCGAGGGAGAGGCGGCCAGGAACCGCCGCACTTCGTGGACGACGCGGCCGAGATCGTCCGGGTGGATGATCGAGGAGAGTTCGGCGCCGATGAGTTCCTCGGCCTCGCGTCCGTAGACGCCCGACGCGGCGGGGCTGACGTACTGGAGTTTGCCGGACGGCTCGGCGATCATGATGACGTCGCTGGACCCCTGCACCAGGGAGCGGAAGTGGTTCTCCTTCTGGGCCAGTTCATGGGTGAGCGCCACGTTGTCGACGAGCATGATGCCCTGCCGTACGACCAGGGCGAGCACGACCGTGGAGCCGGTGAGGACCACCACCCGGTCGACGCGGCGGCCCTCGATGACGTTGTAGAGGATTCCCAGGGTGCAGACGGCGGCGGCGAGGTACGGGGTGAGCGCGGCGAGCGAGCCGGCGACCGGACGGCCCGCGTAGCGCACCTGGCGGGCACACGGGACGGTGTCCACGCCACGGCGTACGCCCCAGGGCGCGTAGGCGAGGAGCAGCGAGCCGGCGAACCAGCCGGCGTCCAGCAGCTGGCCCGAGCGGTAGGTCTCGCGCAGCAGCGGCGAGGTGAACAGGGCGTCGCACAGCACGGTGAGGGCGAGGGCGGCGATCGCGGTGTTCACGGCGGAGCGGCTGCCGGTCGCGCGCCGGAAGTGCAGCGCGAGCACCATGCTCACCAGAACGATGTCGAGGAGCGGGTAGGCGAGGGAGAGCGCCGCCTGGGCCACGCTCTCGCCCCGGTAGTGCGCGGTGTGCGCGAGGGCGAGGCTCCAGGAGAGGGTGAGGAGCGAGCCGCCGATCAGCCAGGAGTCGAGCGCGAGGCAGACCCAGCCGGCCTTGCTGACCGGGCGTTTGGCGAGGACGAGCAGGCCCACGATGGCGGGGGGCGCGAAGCACAGGAAGAAGAGGTCGGCGAGGGAGGGGCTGGGCACGGACCGGTGGAGGACGACCTCGTACCAGCCCCACACGGCGTTCCCCCCGGAGGCCATCACGGAGGAGAACGAGAAGAGCAGCCAGGCGGGCCGGAAGCGGCTGTCGCGGCCCCGGGCGTAGAAGAAGCAGGAGACGGCGGCGATCAGGGCGGCGATGCTGAGCCCGAAATCGCCCATGAACAGGGCCAGTTCCGGAGAACCCCAGCCGAGCGCCGCACCGGCCGCGTAGCCTCCGCAGATCAGCGCGAGGACGAGCTGGGCGATCAGCCCCGTCCCTCCGCCGGGAAGCGGGCGGCGGCCGGTGAGCACGCCCTCGGCGCTCACCGGAGCGCCCCGGGAGACGTCACGGCCACTGCTGTCGGGGCCGGTCTGGGAGCCGTGGCATCCGGAGGCCGCCGACCCTGCCCCGGACATCCCCGGCACCCCTGATATCCCTGGCGTTCCTGGCGTCCCTGCCGCGTCGGATCGTTGCTCCATCGGCCACACATCGTCCGTCGCCCCTCGGAATCTGATCGCTCCGCCGTGCCGCCCCGCGCGCGGCGCAGCCCCCAGATCGGGACGATACACCAGAGTCGTCACTCAGGGATATAGTTCTTCTACTCTCCGTGACGACCAGGGGTGTTGTCGGCGCCGGGGGTCCGGAAGACCGCCGGGGGAGGCTCCCCGGGGCTTCCGGGACGGCTCGTCCGGCCGGCCCCGGCGGCCCCACCGCTCACGCGGTCGCTCAGGCGGTCGGCCCTTCCGTGGTGAGCACGACGTTGCGCGGCTCCTCCCCGGCGGCGAACCGGGTGAGCTGCGCGGCGAGCAGCCGCTTGGCGCGTGGCTGGAAGGCCGAGGTGGATCCGCCGACGTGGGGGCTGATGAGGACGCCCGGGGCGTGCCAGAGGGGATGGCCGGCGGGCAGCGGTTCCGGGTCCGTGACGTCCAGGGCGGCCGTTATCCGGCCACCGGCCAGCTCCGCGAGGAGTGCCTCGGTGTCGACGACGCCGCCGCGCGCGACGTTCACGAGCAGCGCGCCGTCCTTCATCCGGGCCAGGAACGCGGCATCCGCCAGACCCTTCGTCTGTTCGGTGAGCGGGGTCGAGAAGATCACGACGTCGGCTTCGGGCAGCAGGGCGGGCAGTTCGGTGAAGGCGTGCACCCGGCCGCGCTCCGTGGTGCGCGCGGAGCGCGCGACACGTACCACCCGCGCGCATTCGAAGGGCGCGAGCCGGTCCTCGATGGCGGCGCCGATCGATCCGTATCCGATGATCAGGACGGACTTGTCGGCGAGCGCCGGATAGAAGCCGGAGCGCCACTCCTCGTGTTCCTGGCCCTGGACGAAGCGGGGGATGTTCCGCAGGGAGGCGAGGATCAGCGTGAGCGCCAGCTCGGCGGTGCTGGCCTCGTGGACGCCCTTGGCGTTGCACAGGCGCACACCGGCGGGCAGCGAGCCGAGCGCGGGCGCCACATGGTCGGTACCGGCCGAGAGGGTCTGCACGACCCGTACGGACGTCATGGCCGCGAGCGGGCGGACCGCGATCTCCGGGCCCTTCAGGTACGGGACGACATAGAAGGCACAGTCGGCGGGGTCGGCGGGGAAGTCCCGCTCCCCGTCCCAGAAGCGGTAGTCGAGCTCCTTGGGGAGCCCTTCGATCTCATCGGCGGGAATCGGGAGCCATACGTCTGCGGTCATGGTCACGAGGCTATGCGAAGCGTTTCGGGGCGATGAGGTTAGCTGGAGCACGGCACGAGGAGGGGTACGGCAGTTGGAGCGCAGGACAATCGGGGCGGCGGCGCTCGAAGTGGGCGCGATCGGACTCGGCTGTATGCCGATGAACTGGGCCTACACCGGCTCGGAGCAGCACGGGGACCGCTCGCTCCGTACGGTGCACGCGGCGCTCGACGCCGGTACGAGCCTGCTCGACACGGCCGACATGTACGGCCCCTTCACCAATGAGCTGCTGCTGGGGCGGGTGATCGGGCAGCGCCGCGCGGACGTCTTCGTCTCCACCAAGTGCGGGCTGCTGGTGGGCGATCAGCACATCGTGGCCAACGGCCGTCCCGGGTATGTACGGCGGGCCTGTGACGCGTCGCTGCGCCGGCTGCGGACCGATGTGATCGACCTCTACCAGCTGCACCGCGCCGATCCCGAGATACCCGTCGAGGAGACCTGGGGGGCGATGGCGGAGCTGGTGCGCGCGGGGAAGGTACGGGCGCTGGGGCTGAGCGCCGTGGGGGCGCGCGCGGCCCGGCGCCGCAAGCCTGGGGCGCATCTGCACGAGGGGACCATCCGGCAGCTGGAGCGGGTGCAGCAGGTGTTCCCGGTGAGCGCGGTGCAGGCGGAGCTGTCGGTGTGGTCGCCGGAGGCGCTGGAGCGGCTGCTGCCGTGGTGCGACGCGCGCGGCATCGGGTTCCTGGCGGCGATGCCGCTGGGCAGCGGCTTTCTGACGGGCACGCTCACGCCGGGGCAGGGCTTCGAGCGGGACGACGTACGGGCGCGGCATCCGAGGTTCACGGCGGAGATCATGGCGGCGAACCAGCCGCTGGTGGCGGGCGTACGACGGGTCGCGGAGCGGCACGGCGCGACACCGGCGCAGGTGGCGCTGGCGTGGGTGCTGAGCCGGGGGCGTCACGTGGTGCCGGTGCCGGGGACGAAGCGGGAGCGGTGGGCGGTGGAGAACGCGGGGGCGGCGGGTCTGGAGCTGACGGAGCGGGACCTGGCGGAGATCGCGGCGCTGCCGCCGGCGCGGGAGTCGTGGAACTGACTCCGACCGGATGGATCCGCCGTGGCGGGGAACCCGGGACGGGGCAGCGGTGTAAGAACAGTGCGAACAGGACGAACCATGGAAACAGTGGAAGCACTGCCGTCGAAGGGATCGGGACCGTGCGACGTTCAGCTGTGACGGCGCTGTGGGCCGCTGCCGCTCTGCTGGTGGCCACCGGTTGCTCCTCCGCCGGGGGCGGGCCACGGCCACCACGGGAGAGGGACCGGGGTGCCGCGTCGAGCCCGGCCGGCTCGTCGCCCGACGCCGCACCGGGCAAACCGTCGGCGCCGCCCGCGAAGGGCTCCGTCGAGGTGGTCTCCCCGCTCACGGAGGGGCTGAACTCGCCCTGGAGCCTGGCCGCCCTGCCCGGT
Organism: Streptomyces sp. NPDC051569; assembly: GCF_044454085.1. Lineage (NCBI taxonomy): Bacteria > Bacillati > Actinomycetota > Actinomycetes > Kitasatosporales > Streptomycetaceae > Streptomyces > Streptomyces sp. NPDC051569. The sequence continues at coordinate 518,635 of NZ_JBITDJ010000001.1, read as the reverse complement.
GGTGATCTGCTGGTGTCCTCACGCGACAAGGGCACGATCACGCGGGTGAGCGTGCCGGACGGCAGGAAGACGACGATCGGGTCGGTGCCCGGGGTCGCTCCGGCGGGCGAGGGCGGGCTGCTGGGGATCGCGCTCTCCCCCTCGTACGCCTCCGACCATCTGGTGTACGCGTACTTCACCACGGCGTCGGACAACCGCATCGCCCGCATGCGGTACGACGGGAAGAAGCCCGCCGGGCAGCAGCTGGGTGCGCCCGACACCGTCCTGCGGGGCATCCCCAAGGGCACCATCCACAACGGCGGGCGGATCGCCTTCGGCCCGGACGGGATGCTCTACGCGGGCACGGGCGAGACGGGCGACAAGGGGCTGGCCCAGGACAGGAAGTCGCTGGGCGGAAAGATTCTGCGGATGACTCCGGACGGCCGGCCCGTGCACGGAAATCCGGAGGGGGATTCGGTGGTCTATTCGATCGGCCACCGCGATGTGCAAGGCCTGGCCTGGGATTCCGGCAAGCGGCTGTGGGCGTCGGAGTTCGGCCAGAACGACTGGGACGAGCTCAATCTGATCGAGCCCGGCAAGAATTACGGCTGGCCGCTGGTCGAGGGAAAGGCCGGCAAACCGGGCTTCGTCGATCCGGTGGTGCAGTGGAAACCGAGCGTGGCCTCCCCGAGCGGCATCGCGTACGCGGAAGGCTGCATCTGGGTCGCGGCGCTGCGCGGCCAGCGACTGTGGCGCGTTCCACTGGCCGGCCGGGAATTGGCGGCCGCCCCGGAGGCGTTCCTTCAGGAGAAATATGGCCGCCTGCGGACGGTGCTTTCGGTGGGCGGCGACAAGATGTGGCTGCTGACCAACAATACGGACGGCCGAGGAACACCGAAGCCGGGGGACGACAAGATCCTCCAGCTGAAGGTTTCCTGAGGGCCGTCCCGTTATCCCTGGCAGATCTGACGCCGTGCGCCCGCCAGGGATCGCTGGGCAGCTCTGAGCGCCGCTCCCGGCAATCTGAGTCGAGAGGTGAGCAGCCTGTGTTCAATATGATCGAGGCGATCTTCGCCCCGGGCCGTAAGCACGCCGACGACGAACAGCGGCGTCTGGAACTCACCCGGGTCGACGCCGATGACACCGAATCGGGCAGGGGCCCGATAGACCTCGCCTCGGGAAAGGTGACGATACGGGTCCCGGCGCGGCCGCAGGAGTGAGCGACGCGGCAGAGGGAGCGACGGCCGCCGGTAAAGGCACAGGTCGCCCCCGAGCGGTGTCACCGGTACCGCACGATCGCGTTCACCGGTACCGCCCGTCGAAGTGCGCCACCTGCTCGCGTACTTCCTCTGCATGCAGGACCGGGACGACGCCGCTCTGGAACAGTTCCGCCTGGTGGACGGCTATGTCCGCACCATCCCGTGGATGTGGCACGCCGATCCCGCCCAGCGGTACTGCCAGTTGCGGGACATCACCGTCGCGAACGCGAAGGCGATCACCCCGTAAGGCGATCACCCCGTAAGGCGATCACCTCTGACGACGGCCACCTCGTGGACGGCCACCTCGTACGGCGGCCATCTCGTACGGCGGCGAGCGGCCCGGTCCCCGGCCTCAGGGCCGGGGAGGACGGGCTCAGGCGCCGGGAGGGCTCGGCAGGTCCACGAAGGTGTCGAAGTACATGCCGGCGGAGAGCAGGAGCCCCAGGAGGCCGAGGACGGCTCCGGCCACCGCGAAGGGGCGTACCCAGCCGGCGCGCTGCGGGAGGGCCAGGACGACCCCGCCGATCAGCAGCGCGAGCAGGGCGACGACGCCGTTGATCGCGGCGGTGGCATGCCAGGCGTCACCGTAGATCTCGGAGATCTGCTGCGCGGGGGTGGCGGTCTGGCCGGTGTTGATCTGTCCGACGAGCGTCTCGCGCTCGGAGACGACCCGGCCGGTCCAGGTCCCGGTGAGGGCGACGATGCCGAGGCAGACGGCGAGGATGGACGCGGCGGCGGCGCCCAGTCCGGACGAGCGGCGTGCCGGGACGGCGGCGAGTTCGTCGTCGTCCAGGTCGCCGCCGTCCAGCTCGTCGTCCTCCGGAGCTCCGGTCAGTTCACCGTCCTGGCCGGTCGGTTCGCCGTCCTGGCGGGTCGTTTCTCCGGCGGCGGGCGCCGCGTCGCGCTGTTCGGGTACGGCGGCCTCGGCCGTATCCGGCTCGGTGGTCTCGGTCTTGGGGGTGGGGTTCATAGGGCGCACGCTAGGGGCCCCGTATGAGAGCTTCCTGAGAAGGGCGGACCGGCTCAGCGCGCCGGGCGCGGCTGCTCGCGCCACTCCGGTGCGAGGACCGACCAGATCTCGGTGTCCTGCCGCACCCCACGGTAGGGATAGTTCTCGCGCAGCACCCCGTCCCGCGTCATGCCGAGCCGCTGGGCGACCCTGACGCTGGGGGTGTTGGCGGAGGAGACCAGCCATTCCACCCGGTGTATCCCGCGTTCCCCGACCGCCCAGTCGATCAGCACCCGCGCGGCGCGGGTGACCAGTCCGCGTCCCGTGCCGGCGGGCTCCAGCCAGCAACCGACCTCGCAGGTCCCGTGCGCCGCGTCGAACTTGGGGAAGAGCACTCCGCCGACCAGGGTGCCGTCGAGCCAGATCCCGTAGATGCGCGCGCTGTCGGCCGCCTGCTTCTCGGCGTACGAGGTGAGCAGCGAGCGCGCCGACCCGATGTCCGTGACGAGCCGCGCGAGCCTGATGTGTTCGTCGACGAGGTCCCGGGCCCGGTCCATATGGGCGAGGAACTCCTCGGCCCGCCACGGCTCCAGGGGGCGCAGCTCTCCCCCGTCACCCAGTGATATCGCGAACATCGGGCTCCTTGTTCGGTGCGACCGGCCACATACTCGCCGCGGGATTGCCGCGGTTCGACCGCGGCCGGCGGTCGTGGATATGACGGATGTCGCGACCGGCAGTCTGTGCGCGACGGGGCGAAGCGTGCCGGGAACGGCTCCAGCGTACGAGCTCCCTGTGGGCGAGCACCATCCACGGGCGGCGGCCGGCGAAGGCGGCCGTGGGATCCGTCGCCCGGCCACCGACCGCGCATCCCCCGTCAACGCGCATCCCCCGTCAACCGGAGACTCTCGGCTCAGCCGGAGATTCTCGGCTCAGCCGGAGACGCTCGGCCGCCCGTTCTCGATGTGGCCCATGAGCCTGCGGCGGAACTCGACGCCGTCCTTGCCGGGCTCCGGCAGCTCCGGAGCGGCCGTGATCTCGATGTCGTACCAGCCGTGCGCGTCGGCAGCCGAGTGCACGACGCTGCGGCTGCGGCCCGGCTTCACCGTGATCCGGCGGGTCCAGCCGTCCAGGTCGGCCTCGTCGACATAGCCGAGCGGCCGCACCGTGAAGGTGACCGGCCGGTCGCCCTTGTTGCGCAGGGTGAGCTGCAGATCGCGGTCGTGGTGATCGACGGCCGAGGAGACCTCGGCACCGTGGCCGGTCACCGGGCCGGCGAACTCGCGGCGGAATCCGTTCGGCCCGGTGATCGTGAAGCGGTACGCGTCGCCGTCACCGGTCAGCGAGGTCAGGGGCACGGTCCACCGAGCGGAGCCCCGGACGTCGCGGTGCTGCGGGATCTCGAACTCACCGGCGTACGGATAGAGCGCGAAGTGCGCGCTCGCGCGGCCCGTGTTGCTGAGCGCGACCTTGAAGGCCCGGCCGTCGAGGTGACCGTACGCGTCGGTCTGGTAGGGCAGCGGCCTGGCCGGCCGGGTGCCCTTCTCCTGCTCGGGCATCCGCTGCTCGGCGGGCGGCAGGGGGCGCCAGCGGCCGGTGAACGGCGGGACCGCGCCCGGCCTCCCCACCTCGGGCTGCCCGCTGCCGCGCTCGAAGTCGAAGGCGGAGGTCAGGTCGCCGGTGACATGGCGCCGCCAGTCCGTGATGTTGGGCTCGCCGACACCGGTCCACTTCTCCAGGAATCGGATGACCGAGGTGTGGTCGAAGACCTGGGAGCAGACATAGCCGCCGACCGTCCACGGCGAGACGACCAGCAGCGGGACCCGCACGCCGAGCCCGGTCGGCCGTCCCTGCCAGCGCTCGTCGCGGTTGTTGGCCGGCGGCACGGGCGGCGGGACGTGGTCGAAGAAGCCGTCGTTCTCGTCGTAGTTGATCAGTACGACGGTGTGCCGCCAGACGTCGGGGTGCGCGCCGAGTGCGTCCAGCACCTGGTAGACGAGGGTGGCGCTGGCGATCGGCGACGAGGCGCTGGGGTGCTCCGAGTCGGCCGCCGAGGGGACCAGGTACGACACCTCGGGCAGCGTCCCGGCGGCCACGTCGGCCCGGAAGCGCTCGGCCAGCGTGCCGCTCTCCACGCGCCGCAGTCCACGCTCGAACAGCGACCGCTCGCGCTTGGTCAGCTTCGCGACGCCCTCGTCCAGGGCGGCGAGCAGCCGCTCGCGCTCGGCGGCGTCCTCGGTGTCGCGGACGGCCGCGTAGAACGCCTCCATGTAGGTGAAGCCGGCCGCGCCGGGCTGACCGGGCAGCGCACGCGCCGGGGTGAGCGCCTTGCGGGCGATGTCCTTGAAGGTGGTGAAGAACTCGATGTTGTTGTCGGTGAAGTTCTCCCACTCCGTGTACGTCTGCCAGCTGCGGCCCGCCCGCTCCAGCCGCTCGGCGTAGGTCGGCCAGGGGTAGCCGGGGTGGGTGCCCTCGTCGTACGCGTCGTTGCCGACGGCCCGCCGCCCGTCGGCCTCGAAGCCGGTCCAGCCGCTCCACAGGTGGTTGCGGTTGGGGCTCGTCGAGGTGTGGGTGGACGAGTGGTACGCGTCGCAGACCGTGAACGTGTCGGCCAGTTCGTAGTGCAGCGGGATGTCGCGCCGGTCGTAGTAGGCCATGGTGGCGGCCGTCTTGGCGGAGACCCAGCGGTCCATCCACCCGTTGTTCCAGGCGGCGGCCCCGCCGTCCCAGGAGTGGTCGAGGGCCCCGATGTACTGGAGGTCCTTCTTCTGCGTCTCGGCGGCGTCCCGTACGGGGAAGGGCAGGACGGTGCTCAGCGGGCCGGGCTGCTCGAAGACGGGTCTGCCGGAGGGAAGCTCGACGGCGTTACGGTCCCCGAACCCGCGTACCCCGCGCAGCGTGCCGAAGTAGTGGTCGAAGGAGCGGTTCTCCTGCATGAGGATCACCACGTGCTTGATCGCCCGCATCCCGCCGGCCGCCGGCTCGGCGGCGAGGGCGGCCTGCAGCGACGGCGGCAGCACCGACCCGGTGGCCGCCATGCCCAGCGCGCCCGAGCCGAGGGCGAGCATTTTCCTGCGTGATATCTCCGGTGACATGCCCGACCTCCCATAGTGGTTCGGCCGGGACGGTAGTGAGACGGAGTGGCAGCAGAGCGGCCTGAATGCGTCCACCAGGTGAACGTCCCCGGGTCCGAGGGCGAGCGGGGATCCTCTCCCCCACTCGACCCGACCCGACCCGACTCGGCCCGACTCGAACCGGCCCGACGCGTGGCGTTCGGGCGTCGCGCTCACCCCCTGGTGTTCACGCCCCCGCGCTCACCCCGTGGGGAACGACGGCCGTGTGAGGCGGCCCACCGAGACGACCACCGCGTGCCGCCTGGCCGCGATCTCGGAGGGGTCGGTCATCTTGCTCACGGACTCCGGGCTGCCCTCGGTCCAGGTGCCGGAGAGGGCGACGAGCAGGGCCAGCATCAGCGGGGGCGGCAGACCGGCGTCGACCCGCCCGTCGCCCTGGGCCGTCGCGAGCGCCCGGAGCTTCGCCGCGTTGGCCTTCTCCGCGATCGGCAGCACTTCTCCCGGTCGCTCCAGGCTCTGCCAGCGCGCGAGCCGCATCAGGTGCGGGTGTGCGAGGTGGAAGTCGAAGAGGGCGCCCGCGTATCCGGGGAGGTCGTCCGCGTCGAAGGGCGCGGCGGCGAGTATCTCGTCGACGGCGGCCTCGTACACCGCGTCGAAAAGCTGGTCCTTGCTCCCGAAGTGCACGTAGATCAGATTCTTGTTGTAGCCGGCCGCCGAGGCGATACGGTCCACGCGCGCACCGGCGATGCCGTACGCGGCGAACTCGTCGGTCGCCGCGCGGAGCAGGCTGGTCCTGGTGGTTCGGGAGTCTCTGGCCACGCCTTCATCGTAGCCAGCGCGACCACGGATTCCCTATCTGGTAACTGACCGTTCAGTTACCACCTGGTTCCGGCCCGGGGTCCGAGCAGACCACACATGACAAACCAGTTATTTAGCGCGTTCAATCGCTTGCAGCGGGCGTCGCTCCCTGTCTACAGTGAAGTAACCGGTTGGTCAGTTACTGGCCGGTCTTTCGGTCTTCGCCCCTCCCCCTCAGAGGAACAGCGTCATGTCACAGGTCTGGTTCATCACCGGCAGCTCGCGCGGCCTGGGCCGCGCCATCACCGAGGCGGCCCTCGCCGCCGGCCACCGCGTGGTGGCCACGGCGCGCAAACCCGCCCAGCTCGACGATCTCGTCGGCAGGTACGGCGAGCAGCTCCGCGCCGTCCCGCTCGACGTCACCGACGCCGACGCGGCGCGGGCGGCCGTCCAGGGGGCGGTCGACGCCTTCGGCCGGCTGGACGTCGTCGTGAACAACGCCGGATACGGCGACATGGCCGCCATCGAGGACGTCACCGACGCCGACTTCCGCGCCCAGATCGACACCAACTTCTACGGCGTCTACTACGTCACCAAGGCCGCCGTGCCGATCCTCCGTGAGCAGGGGTCCGGGCACATCGTGCAGATCTCGTCGAGCGGCGGCCGGATGACCACCCCCGGCCTCGGCGCCTACCAGAGCGCCAAATGGGCGGTCGCCGGCTTCTCCGAAGTGCTCTCCCGCGAGCTCGCCCCGCTCGGCGTACACGTCACCGTCATCGAGCCGGGCGGTCTGCGTACCGACTGGGCCGGGGCGTCGATGACGATTCCCCCGGTCAGCGAGCCGTACCGGGGAACCGTCGGCGCGATGGCGGAGCTGATCCGGAGCATGGACGGACAGCAGACCGGCGACCCCGCCAAGGCGGCGCAGGTCATCCTGGGCCTGCCCGAGCTGGACGAGCCGCCGGTGCATCTGCTGCTGGGCAGCGACGCGTACGGGTACGTGACGGAGTCCGACCGTGCTCGCACCGCATCCGACACGAAGTGGCGGAAGCTCACGGAGTCGATCGACTACGCCGCCGACACCGACACCCGCTCCGCCTCCGACACCGACGCCGACACCGGGAACAGCACGACATGAACGACTGGTCTCCTGAGCACATCCCCGGTCAGCACGGCCGCCTCGCCGTCGTCACCGGCGCCAACAGCGGCATCGGTGAGATCACCGCGACGGAACTGGCCCGCGCGGGCGCCGAGGTGGTGCTGGCCGGCCGCTCTCCCGGCAAGCTTCGGGACGCCGCCGACCGGCTCACCGCCTCGGTCCCCGGCGCCCGGGTACGGGCCGAGGTGCTCGATCTCGCGGACCTCTCCTCCGTCGCCGCCTTCGCCGGCCGGATGACCGAGCCGGGACGTGCGATCGATCTCCTGGTCAACAACGCGGGCGTGATGGCCGTCCCGGAACGCCGGACCACGGCGGACGGCTTCGAGCTGACCTTCGGCACCAACCATCTGGGCCACTTCGCCCTCACCGGCCGGCTCCTCCCGCTGCTGCTCAAAGCCCCTGAGGCCAGAGTGGTGACGGTCAGCGCGGTGATCGCGAGCAGCAGGGCGTTCACCGGAGGACTCCAGGACCCGCAGAGCGAGCGGCGCTACCGGCCGATGGGCTCGTACGCCAGGTCCAAGCTCGCCAACATCCTCTTCGCCCAGGAACTGCAGCGCCGCGCCGACTCCGCCGGGGCCGCGCTGACCAGCGTGGTCATCCACCCGGGCTCGGCCTTCACCGGCCTCCAGCAGCACGGCTCCGGATTCACCCAACGGCTGGCCAGGCTCACGCTCGGCCGGGTCGTGGGCTCCAGTCCGGAGGCGGCGGCACTGCCGTCGCTGTACGCGGCGACCGCGTCCGGCATCCGGCCGGGCGGCTACTACGGCCCCGCCGGGGCACGCGGCGGCGCGGCGGGCACCCCGAAGCCGGCGAGGCTGCCCGGTGCGACGACGGACACCGGACTCGCCCGGAAGCTGTGGGACGACTCGGAGGAACTGACCCACGTGCACTACCTCTGGCCCTGACAGCGCCCCTGCGCATGACCCCGAAGGATGATCACACTTCGGGGCCATGCGCGATCAGGTGGTCATAGCACGGTCGGACAGACCGACAGTCAGCCAGGCAGTTCGTCGGGCAGAACGATTCTCATTCTGACGGATTCTCGTCCGAACTGATTCTCGTCCAAACCGATTCTCGTCCGGACGGATCCTCATCCGAGCAGATACTCAGTCAGGCGGATCGTCATCCAGGCAGTTCGTCCGGCAGGCGGTTTGTCAGGCAGGCAGATTGAACTGCTGGTTGGTGCCGCCCGCGCAGGTCCAGATCTGCAGCCGGGCGCCGTTGGCCGTGGACTTGTCCGTGACGTCGAGGCACTTGCCGGAGACGGGGTTCACCAGCGTGCCGCCGGTGCCCTTCTGCCACTGCTGCGCCCCGGTGCCGTTGCAGTCGTAGAGCTGGGCCTTGGTGCCGTTGACCGTACCGGCGGAGGTGAGGTCGAGACACTTGCCGAGCGCGCGGATCGAGCCGTCGGTGGAGACCGTCCACTGCTGGGCGTTCGACCCGTTGCAGTCGTACATCTGTACGGCGGCGCCGTTGGCGCTGCTCGCCGACGCCACGTCGACGCACTTACCGCCGAGGCCGGTGATCTGCCCGGTGGCACCGGTGCCACCGCCACCACCTCCGCCGCCTCCGCCGCCCGCACCCGTCACCGAGTTGAAGATGCTGGAGAACTGATAGGCGCTCTGCGGGGTGCCGCTGCAGGTGTCCGAGAGCTGGCCGTTGGTCGAGCACGCCTTGTCCCGGCCGAGCGCCCAGAAGGCCAGCTCCTGGATCCCCTTGGACTTGGCGAAGTTGGCGAGGGTGGTGGCGTTGCCCGTGGTGAAGATCTCGGACTTGACGTCATTGACCCCGATCATCGGGGTGTTGCCCTCCATGGCCCACAGCTGCGCGTCGGTCTTGCCCGTCCAGATCCTGCCGAGCTGGGTGTGCAGCGCGGTCGCCGCGTCGGTGGCCGCCTTGCCCATGTCCAGGGAGGGGCCGTAGTCCATCGTCATGACGTTGACGAGGTTGACGTTGAGATTGTTGCTCTTGGCGTTGTTGAGCAGGTCGAGCGACTCCTGGAGCAGCCCGGTGGGGTCGACCGGGAGCGTGTACTGCACGTCCAGCTTCCTGCCGGCGGCCGCGTACTCCTGCTGGAGCTGCGCCAGGGCCTGGTTGCGCCGGTTGTTGGCCGTGGTGTTGCCGAGCGTCCCGCCCTCGATGTCGAGGTCGATCCTGGTGAGGTTGAGGCCGTCGACGACCTTCTTGTACTGGGCCTTGAGCGCGGACACGGACGTGCAGGACACGCCGATCTCCGTACCGGATGCGCCACCGAAGGACGCGATGACGTCACCGCCCGCCGAGCGCAGCGAGTTGATGGCCGAGGTCCAGCCGGCGTCGGTGATGTCGGTGTCGCCGTTGAACTTGGCGTTGCAGCCGCCGCCGTCGATGACGAAGGCGAGGGTGAAGTACTTGAGCCCGGTGGCCGTACGGGCGTTGGCCATCGCCGAGGGCGAGTTCCAGGTCTCGACGTAGGGGGCGGCGTACTGGGCCGGGAAGCCCGGCCCCGGGTTGGCCGCGGCGCCGGCGCTGGCGCCGGTGGCGATGACCGCGGTGGCGGCCAGGGCGAGGACGGCCGGGACCGTGGCCAGGGCTCTCGTACAGGATCGGAACACAGGAACACTCCTGTCATGGGCGCATCAATGCACGACGGGGGGTGGAGCGCAGGCGAGTACCGTTCTCACATTCGACCCGACCGTTCACATGAGCGAACAAAGACTCTTCACATGAACCTGCCGGTGCTGGAACGAGTAAAGGACTAGACCAAGGCGCCGTCAATGCCCCGCGTACGCCGACCAGGCCCGTGGACGCGGTTTTTGACGGCCGTTTACCTCTCCGGGTCAGCCACCGACCACGAGCAGCGCGCCCCAGAGCGCGACGGTCGAGGCCACGAGCGTGGTGGGGACGGTCAGCAGGCCGAGCCGGGTGAACTGCCCCAGCTGGGGGTCGGCATCGTGCTCGTGCAGGATGCGCCGCCACAGCAAGGTGGCGAGCGAACCTACGTACGTCAGATTCGGCCCGAGGTTGACACCGATCAGCGCGGCGAGCACGGGCCCCGCACCCGCCGGGGCGACGACCGGCAGCAGCGCCAGGATCGCCGGGAGGTTGTTGATCGCGTTGGACAGTACGGCGGCGATCCCGGCGATCGCCAGCAGCGTGGGCAGCGACGAACCGCCGGGCAGCAGCCAACTGATGCCGGTGTCCAGGCCGTTGTCGACGACCGCCTTGACGACCACACCGAGCGCGAGGACGAAGAGACAGAACAGCGGCGACGCGGCGCGGACCAGCCCGGTCACGGTCGTCCGCTTCTGGCGCAGGGCGCGGACCGCGAGTACGGCCGTACCGGCGAGGGCCGCCCACACCGGTTCGATCCCGGCGAACGAGGTGACGGCGAATCCCGCCAGCGTCAGACCGAGCACCACCAGCGTGAAGACCGGAGGCTCGCGCCGCTCGCCGGTGCGCGGGGCGTGCGCTCCGGCGGCCAGGTCGGTCGCGAAGAAGCGGCGGAAGACGACGTACTCGACGGCGATCGCGGCCAGCCACGGCAGCGCCATCAGCGCGGCGAACCGGGTGAAGGAGAGCCCGCTGGCCGTGAACGCCAGCAGATTGGTGAGGTTGGAGACCGGCAGCAGCAGGGACGCGGAATTGGCGAGATGTCCGCAGGCGTAGACATGCGGCCGGGGCCGGGCGCCGACCCGGGCGGCGGTCGCGAACACCACCGGGGTGAGCAGTACGACCGTGGCGTCCAGGCTGAGTACGGCGGTGATCACGGCGGCCACGGCGAACACCCCGCCGAGCAGGGTGCGCGGCCGGCCGCCGCAGGCCCGCGCGACAAGGTCACCGGCCGCGGCGAACAGCCCCTCCTCGTCGCAGAGCTGGGCCAGCACCAGCACCGCCGCGAGGAATCCGATGACCGGGAGCAGGGTGTGCGTCTGCTCCCAGGCGTCATGGGGCGATACGGCACCGATGCCGACGAGCAGCAGCGCCGCGGGCACGGCGGCGGCCGCTTCGGGCCGGCCGCGCGGCCGGGCGACGGCGAACGCCAGGACGGCGAGGAGGAGCCCGGCGGAGACGATCTCGGCGGCGACGGTGTTCACGGGAAATCTGCCTCGCGGGTTCGGGGACCGGCCCCCAGGAGATCACAGCGGGGGCGGTGCACCAGCCCGGTGTACCGCCCCCACGGTGATCCGCCCGCCGGGGTCGGCGCTCGACGCGTGAGCCCTCGACGCTCGACGCGTCAGCGCTCGACGCGTCAGCGCTCGACGCGTCAGCCCTCGACGCCGAGCTTCTCCAGGATCAGCTCGCGCACGCGCGCCGCGTCCGCCTGGCCGCGCGTGGCCTTCATGACCGCGCCGACCAGCGCGCCCGCCGCGGCGACCTTGCCGCTGCGGATCTTGTCGGCGATGGCGGCGTTGCCCGCGATCGCCTCGTCCACGGCCGTGCCGAGCGCGCCGTCGTCCGAGACGACCTTGAGGCCGCGCTTCTCGACGACCGCGTCCGGGTCGCCCTCGCCCGCGAGGACACCCTCGATGACCTGGCGGGCCAGCTTGTCGTTGAGGTCACCGGACGCGACGAGCGCGGCGACCCGGGCGACCTGCGCCGGGGTGATCGGCAGCTCGTCCAGCGCGCGGCCCGACTCGTTGGCGTTACGGGCCAGCTCACCCATCCACCACTTACGGGCCTGGTCGGCCGGGGCGCCCGCGTCGATCGTGGCGACGATCGACTCGATCGCGCCGGCGTTCAGGATCGACTCCATGTCGTGCTCGGAGACCCCCCACTCCTCGCGGAGCCGGTTGCGGCGCACGCGCGGCAGCTCGGGCAGCCCGGCGCGCAGCTCCTCGACCCACTCACGGGCCGGGGCGACGGGCACCAGGTCGGGCTCGGGGAAGTACCGGTAGTCCTCGGCGTTGTCCTTGATGCGGCCGGACGTGGTGGAGCCGTCCTCCTCGTGGAAGTGCCGGGTCTCCTGGAGGATCGTGCCGCCCGAGTTCAGCACCGCGGCGTGACGCTGGATCTCGAAGCGGGCGGCGCGCTCGACACTGCGCAGCGAGTTGACGTTCTTCGTCTCGGAGCGGGTCCCGAACTCCTCGCGGCCGTGCGGGCGCAGCGACAGGTTCACGTCGCACCGCATCTGGCCCATCTCCATGCGGGCCTCGGACACCCCGAGCGCCTTGATCAGCTCACGCAGCTCGGCGACGTACGCCTTGGCGACCTCGGGGGCCCGCTCGCCCGCGCCCTCGATGGGCTTGGTGACGATCTCGATGAGCGGGATGCCGGCGCGGTTGTAGTCGAGCAGGGAGTGCGACGCGCCGTGGATACGGCCGGTGGCACCGCCGACGTGCGTCGACTTGCCGGTGTCCTCCTCCATGTGGGCGCGCTCGATCTGCACGCGGAAGATCTCGCCGTCCTCCAGCTGGACGTCCAGATAGCCGTTGAAGGCGATCGGCTCGTCGTACTGGGAGGTCTGGAAGTTCTTCGGCATGTCCGGATAGAAGTAGTTCTTCCGGGCGAAGCGGCACCACTCGGCGATCTCGCAGTTGAGCGCCAGGCCGATCTTTATGGCCGACTCGACACCGATCGCGTTGACGACGGGGAGCGAACCGGGCATACCCAGACAGATGGGGCACGTCTGCGAGTTGGGCGCGGCGCCCAGCTCGGTCGAGCAGCCGCAGAACATCTTGGTCCTGGTGCCGAGCTCGACGTGGACCTCAAGGCCCATGACGGGGTCGTAGGTCGTCAGCGCGTCCTCGTACGACACCAGTTCAGTGACGGTCACAGAAAATGCAACTCCTTCAAGGCAGCTGTCAGTTCGGCGCACCACTGCTGGTACGCGGGAAGGGTTCGGAGGAGGTCCAGATCGACACGCTCGCCGAGGAATTCGGCCAGTTCACGCGTGTCGTCACTGGGAAGGATGCGGGAAAGCAGGGCTTTGGGGTCGGAGACCTTCTCCGCTTCCCGCCCGGTCGAGGGGATGAGGCCGGCGACCGCGCCGGGCAGCGAGGCGAGCAACGGCCCGTCTGCGAGCAGCCACGCCTCGGTCTCCCGTACGGGAACAACACCGACAATCCGGCAGTGCGGCGGCAGTGCCACGTCCTGGCGAATCTTCTCGATCTTGTTTAGCTCCCGGTGGTCATTGTGGATCAGCAACAGGTCGCAGTCCTGGGCGAGGTCGGCCGCGTCCGCGCAGATCCGTTCGTGCGCCGCACGCGCGGTGCTGTACGAACCCCGCAACGGTGAATCGGCCACGTCGAAGGGCTCCGGATGGCGAGCCGCCAGTGCCTTGAGCTGCCGCACGGCGACGACACCCAGAAAGATCTCGTCCTCGGGTCCTTCGGTGAGCGGGCCGATGGTCAGGTAGCGGGTCAACGCGTACCTGCCTGAGCGGTTTCCAGGTACTGCCGGGCTTCTCGTGCGGGCACGTACGTGCCGCGCTCCCCCGACTCGGCCAGTGGCCGTACCCGGCTGTGCCGCGACCCGGCTTCGCCACCGCCGACCCTGGTGACGGTGTCCACGAAGAGCACGTCATCCGGGTGTTCCGGATACAGGGCGGCCAGGACGACCGGGGAGTGCGTCGTGACGATGATCTGCTGGAGAGCGGCGCTGCCGGTGGTGCGCCGGAGCCGGCGTACCAGCTCCTTGACCTGTCCGGGGTGCAGGCCGTTCTCGACGTCCTCGATCATGAGCGTGCGGCAGTCGCTGCGCACCGGACCGCCCGTACCGTCGTGGGCGGCGGCCAGGACGGACAACACGTGAAGCGTGCCGTCGGAAGCCAGTCGGGCCGGCGTGGGCGCCGCGTCCCGGTAGGCCAGGTCCAGTTCCCAGGTACCCCTGTCGGGATCGGCGGTCGAGCGCAACTCGGTCAGCCCCGGCAGTACGGCCACGGCATCGGCCTGCAGTTGCAGGGCCTTCTGACGCGCCCGGTGCGGCGCGGCGAGGAGGCGTCCCAGCACGGCGGACAGATTGTGCGCGTCCCGGGCCATCCGCTCGTCGTCATGCAGATCCGGGTCCTGGCGGGCCGCGTCGGGGTCCGGCACCAGGCGGTACCAGTGGCTTCGGGGCGCGTGCCACGCGATCAGGTCGATGGCGCCGGCGATCGGTGCGTTGCGGCGGATCTCGGCGGACTGATCGCCGGTGAGCCGCCAGCGGGCAGGGACGTCGGCCAGGGAGAACAGCTCGCCCCTGACCTGGGGAGGCGTGGTCCCGCCTTGGTGGACGATCTCCAGGACCATCCGGAGGTGGCTCATGCCACGGGTGGCGTCCGAGCGGAGGAAGTCGACGGCGATGCGGATGCGGTCGGCAACCGTGCCGTCGGCGTACCGGTGGAAGAGGTCGATGACGCGGCCCCTGCGGTCCCCGCCCGGACGCACTTCGTCGGACCAGACGAAGGAATCGGTACCCCTGCCCGACCAGGAGACGCTTTCCGCCGCGCCCGCGAGCTGCCCGGCGAGGTCGATCGCTTCCAGCAGGTTCGTCTTGCCGGAGCTGTTCTGTCCCACGAGCACCGTGAAGGGTGACAGGTCCACCGCGCAGTCGCGGAACGACCGGAATCCTTCGATCTCGATACGGGTGATCACTGTGTCACCCCCTTCTTCCATGGTGTGGAGCTTCGGCCCGGGGTCAGCTCCCTGGGGAACGGACCCCGGGCCTCGCGCTCAGCCCAGCAGGACGTCGTCGTCGCCCAGCCGCTTCAGCTCGCGCAGCAGCAGCGCGACGCCCGTCGCGATGGCGGCGGCGGAGATGACGGCGTCCACGAGACGGAGCGTGTCGCTGTCCTTGCGGGCCGTCCTGGCCTGCTTGACGACGCTGATCGCACCGAACGCGGTGGTTCCGATCGACAGGTACGTGCCAGCCTTGGACTTCTTGAAGCCCTTGGCCTTGCTCATTGCATTGCTCACAGTGACGGCGCCTCCTCCAGCAGTGGGTGCCCCCACTTTTCCACGAAGGCGGCCTCGACGGCGGCACCGACCTTGTACAGCCGGTCGTCCTTGAGGGCGGGAGCGATGATCTGCAGGCCGACCGGCAGGCCGTCCTCCGGCGCGAGGCCGCAGGGCAGCGACATGGCCGCGTTGCCGGCCAGGTTGGTCGGGATGGTGCACAGGTCGGCGAGGTACATCGCCATCGGGTCGTCGGCGCGCTCGCCGATCGGGAAGGCGGTGGTCGGGGTCGTCGGGGAGACGATCACGTCGACCTGCTCGAACGCCTTCTCGAAGTCCCGGGTGATGAGGGTACGGACCTTCTGCGCCGAGCCGTAGTACGCGTCGTAGTAGCCGGAGCTGAGCGCGTACGTGCCGAGGATGATGCGGCGCTTGACCTCGTCGCCGAAGCCCGCCTCGCGGGTGAGCGCCGTGACGTCCTCGGCGGACCGGGTGCCGTCGTCGCCGACCCGCAGGCCGTACCGCATGGCGTCGAACCGCGCGAGGTTCGAGGACGCCTCGGACGGCGCGATCAGGTAGTACGCGGCGAGGCCGAGGTCGAAGGACGGGCAGTCCAGTTCGACGATCTCCGCGCCGAGCCCCTTCAGCAGTTCCACGGACTCGTCGAAGCGCTGCACGACACCGGCCTGGTAGCCCTCGCCGCGGAACTGCTTGACGACGCCGACGCGCATCCCGGCGACCGAGCCGTTGCGGGCCGCCTCGACGACCGGCGGGACCGGGGCGTCGATGGACGTGGAGTCGAGCGGGTCGTGGCCCGCGATCACCTCGTGCAGCAGGGCCGCGTCCAGGACCGTACGGGCACAGGGGCCGCCCTGGTCGAGGGAGGACGAGAAGGCGACCATGCCGTAGCGGGAGACCGAGCCGTACGTCGGCTTGACGCCGACCGTGCCGGTCACGGCGGCGGGCTGGCGGATGGAACCGCCGGTGTCCGTGCCGATGGCCAGGGGCGCCTGGTACGAGGCGAGGGAGGCGGACGAACCGCCGCCGGAGCCGCCGGGGACCCGGGTGAGGTCCCAGGGGTTGCCGGTGGGACCGTACGCGCTGTTCTCCGTCGAGGACCCCATGGCGAACTCGTCCATGTTGGTCTTGCCGAGGATGACGACGTCGGCGGCCTTGAGCCGCTTGGTCAGGGTCGCGTCGTACGGCGGGATCCAGCCTTCGAGGATCTTCGAGCCGACGGTGGTCGGCACGCCCTCGGTGGTGAAGATGTCCTTGAGTGCGAGCGGGACGCCGGCCAGCGGTCCGAGCTTCTCGCCCGCCGCGCGCTTCGCGTCCACGGCGCGGGCCTGGGCCAGCGCGCCTTCCCGGTCGACGTGCAGGAAGGCGTTGACCTTCTCGTCGACGGCGTCGATGCGCGCGAGGTGGGCCTCGGTCACCTCGACGGCCGTCAGGTCGCCGGAGGCGATCTTCGCGGCGATCTCCGCCGCGGTGAGCTTGATGATGTCGGTCATGGCTGTTAGTCCTCCCCCAGGATCTGCGGCACCTTGAAACGCTGCTGCTCCTGGGCCGGGGCGCCGGAGAGCGCCTGCTCGGGGGTGAGCGACGGGCGGACCTCGTCCGCGCGCATGACGTTGGTCAGCGGCAGCGGGTGGGAGGTCGGCGGTACGTCTTGGTCGGCTACCTCGGATACGCGGGCGACCGCGCCGATGATGTCGTCGAGCTGTCCGGCGAAGTGGTCGAGCTCTTCGGCCTTCAGCTCCAGACGCGCCAGCCGGGCGAGGTGGGCGACCTCCTCGCGCGTGATGCCAGGCATGCGGCGTTCCTCTGGGGTGAGTGTGATGGGCTTTGGCCCAATCCTATGGGGCGGGCGGGTGTGCCAGCGAAACGCTTTCCCCGAGGTGGCCCGCGCTGCGGGGGCGGGCCGCACCGGATCGGTGGACAGCGCCGCTGTGATGTTGCTGTTTGTCAGAGTTTCGTGACCCTCTGATCGCCGTACATGATCTGTTCACGTCCTGTGCCCGGAGAGCTGGCTCACTGACCGAAGTTGTCCATCCAACTTCCGGCTTCCGGCCCGCGCTCCCGCCTGGGCGGAGAGGACCAGAACTTCCGTGTCCCCGCAGAGATCGGCCGCTGCCTCCGGCAGCACGGTGTCCCTCACCTCGCCCACTTCCCCGCGTGAGGGTGACAAGCTCACTTTCCACTGGACCACCGACGCTCCCCACGCCAAGAACTGGATCGGGATCTACGACGGCGACCGGCAGCCCGGAGTCGGCTCCTCCCTGCTGTGGGAGTACGTGACGACGGAGTCCGGCGACCTCGCCCTCGGCGGCCTCCCCGAAGGCGTGTACACCGCCTATCTGCTGGCCAAGGACGCGTACGGCATCCTCGCCAGGACCACGCCGTTCACGGTCACGGCCCGGCCCGTGATCGCCCGCCCGCACGCCGCCATCGACTCGTTCACCACCGCGGCCCACGCCCCCGGTGCCGCCGTCTCGGTGCCGCTGGCCCCGCTGTGGATCCGGCCCCAGGGCAACCCCTCCGGCACCCCGGCCTTCCGCCGGATCACCGGCGACTCCTGGCTGACACTGCGGCAGGACGGGACCGTCACCGGCACCGCGCCCGCGCGGGCCGCCCACCCGGGCCGGATCGAGGTCGGCGTCAAGGACAGCGCGGGCGGCAGCGACACGGTGACCGTGCAGGTGCCGGTCCGGACGGCCGGCTCCAGGCCACGGCTGACCGTCGCCTCGCTGAACCTCTGGGACGCGGGCTCGCACATCGACGACGCGCACGAGAAGCACCTGCGGCTGATCCTCGGCCAGGGGCTCGATGTGCTGGCGGTGCAGGAGTCGGGCGGCGCCTCGGCCGGGGCCCTCGCCGACGCACTGGGCTGGCACGCGTACGAGTCCCCGGCCGGGGTCGGCCTGATCAGCCGCTTCCCGCTGACCGACGCCTCGGCGCCGGTCCGGGACGTACCGGCGGTCGCCGCGACCGTGCGGATGCCGGACGGCCGGACCGTACGGCTGTGGGCGGCCCAGCTCGACGAGGCCGCGTACGGGCCCCACGCGCTGCGTGACGGCCGTACCGCCGCCCAGGTCGAGGCCGCCGAGCTGAAGACCGTCCGCTACCGGCAGGCGACCGCGCTGCTCGCGGCGATGCGGGCGGACATCGCCTCGCGGGGCCCGGTGATCCTGGCCGGCGGCCTCGCCTCGCCCTCCCACCTGGACGACAAGGGCAAGAAGGCCGTCCACTGGCCCGTCGGCGTCGCACTCGACAAGGCGGGGCTGACCGACGCGTACCGCGAGGCCCACCCCAACGCGACGAAGGACCCCGGCGTGACCTGGTCCCCGGTGCGCCCCGAGGAGCCGCGGGACCGGATCGACCAGCTGCACTTCGCCGGCCGGCTGCGCGTCGAATCCGCGTACACGCTGTGCACCGGCTGGCCCCGGCCCGTCCCCGGCACGGCGGGCAACGGCTGGCCCTCGGACCACGCGGCGCCCGTCGTGACCTTCTCGCTCCCCGCCAGCCACGCCTGATCCCGAAGGAATCCACAGCCATGACCCCGATCAGCCGCCGCACCTTCGTGGGCGCCTCCGCGGCGACGGCCGCCGCTGCCGCCGCCGGCCTTCAGGACACCGCCGTCGCCGCCCCGAACACCGCCGGCGCGGCCACCACGGGCGGCAAGAAGCCCAAGGGCAGCATCAAGGACGTCAAGCACGTCGTCATCCTCATGCAGGAGAACCGCAGCTTCGACCACTACTTCGGCGCTCTCGGCGGTGTCCGCGGCTTCGACGACCAGCAGGCCATGACGCTGCCCGGCGGCGACTCCGTCTTCCGGCAGCCGGACAACGGGCGCGCGGACGGCTTCATGCTGCCCTTCCGCATGGACACCAACAAGTACAACGCGCAGAACGCGGGCGGCCTCCCGCACGACTGGGGCACCGGCCACACCGCCATCAACGGCGGCGCGATGAACAAGTGGATCACCGCCAAGGGCGAGCGGACCATGGGCTACTTCACCCGGGAGGACATCCCGTACCAGTACGCCCTCGCGGACGCCTTCACCCTCTGCGACGCCTACTTCTGCTCGCAGGCGGGACCGACCGACCCCAACCGCCTCTACCTGTGGTCCGGCACCGCCGGACCGGGCCTGGACGGCACCACGGGCCCCTTCATCGACAACTCGGTCGTCACCGACAACCCGGTCGCCGACTGGACGACGTACGCCGAGCGGCTGGAGGCGGCCAAGGTCAGCTGGCGCGTCTACCACAACCCGTCCTTCGACGACCGGTACGGCGACTACGACTGCAACGGACTCTCGTACTTCCAGCAGTTCCACGCGTTCCCGAAGGACGACCCGCGCTACATCAACGCGATGACCAAGTTCGACCTGACGGCCTTCGACCAGGACTGCAAGGACGGCACCCTGCCGACCGTGTCCTGGCTGGTCGCCCCGTACCTCTTCTGCGAGCACCCGGCGGCCGGGCCCAACTACGGCGCGCACTGGGTCAACACGGCGCTCCGGTCGATGATGTCCAACCCGGAGGTGTGGGAGCACACCGTCTTCCTCATCATGTACGACGAGAACGACGGCTACTTCGACCACGTGCTGCCGCCGACCCCGGAGCCGGGCACGCCGGACGAGTTCGCCGACGGCCGGCCGATCGGGCTCGGCAACCGCGTACCCCTGTGGGCGATATCCCCCTGGTCGCGCGGCGGTTACGTCAACTCCCAGGTCTCCGACCACACATCCGTGCTGCAGTTCCTGGAGAAGGTCACGGGGGTGAAGGAGCCCAACATCTCGCAGTGGCGCCGTGACGTCTGCGGCGACCTCACCAGCTGCTTCGACTTCACCAGGCCGGACTTCAGCATCCCGGAGCTGCCCGACACGAACGCCCTGATGGCGAAGGCGGACGCCGGCAACGCGCTCCCCGCCGTGAAGCTGCCGCCGAACGGCGGCCAGTCGATGGCCACCCAGGAACCGGGCAGCCGCCCGCACCGGGCGCTGCCGTACCGGCCGTGGGCGGACATCGAGGTGGACCGGGTGACGGGCAAGGTCACCTGCGTCCTCGCCAACGAGGGCACGGAGACGTTCCACTTCACCGTGCTGCCGAACGCGCTGAAGCCGTTCACCGGCACCCCCTTCACCGTGCGGCCCGGCGCCTCGAAGACGTACGTCTGGGACACCTCGGAGACCGACGGGGCCTACGACTTCTCGGTGTACGGCGCCGACGGCTTCGTCCGCCGCTTCTCCGGCACGGTCGTACGGAAGGGCAACGAGGCGGGCGCTCCGGTGCCCTCGGTGACCGCGAAGCTGCACGGCGGCAAGCCGGAACGCGCCACGGTGGAGCTGAAGTTCAGGAACGACGGGGACAGGGAAGCGGCCTTCACCGTGAGCCCCGCCGGCGGCACCAAGGGCGCCAAAACGGTCTGGGTCGGCGCGGGCGACCGATCCTCGGTGTCCTGGCCGGTGGACGAGAAGGACGGCGGCTACGACCTGACGGTCACCGCCGGTACCGGAACCCGCTTCGGCCGGCGGTACGCGGGCACGGTCCACCCGCTGCCCGCCCGCTGATCCGCCGGTGGTCCGGCCCGGGCGCGTCAGCCCCGGGCCGGACCACCGGACGCCCGGGCCGGACTACTGGACGACCCGGGCCGCCTGCGCGCGGCGGGCCGCTTCCAGTTCCGCGGGGCGCTGCCAGCCACGCTCGCCCCTGGCCAGCAGCCAGGCCGTCGCCTCCGGGGGCGGCATCGCGGCGGCCACCAGCCAGCCCTGGACCGCGTCGCAGCCCAGGTCCCGCAGGCGCTCCCAGGTCTCGTCGTCCTCGACACCCTCCGCGACGACCAGCAGGCCCAGCGAGTGCGCCAGGTCGACGGTGCAGCGGACGATCTCCGCGTCCTCGTTGTCGACGGCGAGGCGGGCCACGAAGGAGCGGTCGATCTTGAGCTCGCTCACCGGGAGCCGGCGCAGGTGGACCAGCGAGGAGTACCCCGTACCGAAGTCGTCGAGGGACATCTTCACGCCGTGACCGGTGAGGGCCGCGAGGGTGTCGGCGGCCCGCTGGGGGTCCTCCAGGAGGACGTGTTCCGTTATCTCCAGCTGCAGGGATCCGGCGGGGACGCTGTGGCGGGCCAGCCGGGCCGCGACCGCGCCCGCGAAGCCGGGGGTGTGGACATCGCGCGGTGAGACGTTGACGGCCACCGGCACCATCAGGCCCTGGGCCCGCCAGCGGGCGACCTGGGCGAGGGCCGTCTCCAGCACGTACTCCGTCAGATGCGGCATCAGGCCGGAGGATTCGGCGATCGCGATGAACTCGTCCGGGGGGACCCGGCCGCGGTCCGGGTGCACCCAGCGCACCAGTGCCTCCAGGCCGGCCACCTGGCCGTCGAAGCGGACCTTGGGCTGGTAGTGCAGCTCCACCTCACCGGCGTCCAGCGCGCGCCGCAGGTCGCCGAGCAGACCGAGGCGGTCCGGGGTGTTGGAGTCCCGCTTGGACTCGTAGACCTCGACGCCCGTACGGTCCCGCTTCGCCTGGTACATCGCCACGTCCGCGCGGCGCAGCAGGCCCTCGGCGTCCTGCGCGTGCTCGGGGTAGACGGCGACCCCGGCGCTCGCCTCCAGGACCAGGGTCAGGCCGTCGAGGTCGAGCGGCGAGGACAGCTCGGCCACCAGGTGGCGGGCGACGCGCTGGGCGCTGGTCGTGGAGTCGCAGGTCGGCAGCAGCACCGCGAATTCGTCGCCGCCGAGCCGGGCGACCTCCGCGCCGCGCGGCAGGGCCAGCCGGAGCCGGTCGGCGATCTGCAACAGCAGCCGGTCGCCGGCGAGGTGGCCGAGGGTGTCATTGACGGAACGGAAGCGGTCGAGGTCGATCAGGACCAGCCCGGACCGGGCGCCGAGGCCCTCCGCGTCCTCCAGTGCCGTCCAGGCCCGCTCCAGCAGCCACTGCCGGTTGGGCAGCCCGGTCAGCGGGTCGCGCAGCTGCTCCTCGGCGCGCGCCCGGGCGATCCAGAGCGTGGAGTCCAGGGCGATCAGCGGGATGGAGAAGAGCGGCAGCAGAACGGGCAGGGCCATCGCGACCACACAGATCAGCGGGGCGATGCCGAGGAGGGCGACGGCGACCATACCCTGCCGGTACAGGGCCGAACGGGCGACGGTCGGCAGGCCACCGCCCTGGGGGGCCGTCATGTACCAGAGCAGCAGCCGGGTGACCGCGAGATGGGCGCAGGCCGCGAGGACGATGCCCAGGGCGCTGCCGATCCCCCAGTGGAGCGGCTGCCAGGGATGTTCGACGGTCGGGACCTGGCCGAACGCCGCGAGGACGAGCGCGGCGGCGCCGATGCCGAGCATGTCCGCGGCGCCCTGGGTGACGCCCTGGCGCCAGCGGCGCCTGCGGGCCACGCCGACCAGCACCACGACGGCGAGGCTGACGAGTCCGGCCGGCACCCAGCCGTACAGCAGCAGGACGGCGAGCGTGAGGGCCGCTCCCGAGCCCGTGCCGCCCCACCAGCGGTCGCGGCCGAGCGCGACCAGATGGCCGACGATGATGCCGGTGAGCACGGCCATGGCCCAGCCGCTCGTACCCCCGGGGAAGAGCGCGCGGCCGTCCCCGACGGCCCGGACGAGTCCGGTCGCCAGCACGGCGACGGCCACTCCCACCACCAGGGCGGGCGCCATGGCGGTCATGCCTGTCAAGCCCGCGATTCCCGCGAATCCGCGCGGGGGTGAGACCGGGGCGGCGCTCTCGGTCGGTTTCATTCCCGTCCCTCTTCACAGCCGGCGGTGCCGATGCCACGCGATGGCACGTTGTCATGCCACCACGGCTGGAATCGCACCACGCAGCCGTGCACGACAGGCGCACATCTCAACAGTAGGCGGGTAAACCCGTCAACGGGCAGCGCTCTCCTGCTGTTGCCCGAATGCCACCTGCCCATCCGTATCCATCTGATATGCGCCCGAACGGGTGAACTTGACGGTCTGCCACCGAAGGTCCGACTCGCTACTCCTCGGGGGTGACCGCGGCTTCCCTGGCCGCCTCCGGTCCTTGTGCGAGCAGGACGGTGAAGCCCTCTTCGTCCAGGACCGGCACCTTCAGCTGCATGGCCTTGTCGTACTTCGAACCGGGATTCTCCCCGACCACGACGAACGACGTCTTCTTCGAGACGGACCCGGTCACCTTCGCGCCACGCGTCTGGAGCGCCTCTTTCGCGCCATCCCGCGTGTACCGCTCCAGGGTGCCGGTCACGACGACGGTGAGGCCCTCCAGCGGCCGGGGGCCCTGCTCCTCACCCGCGCCCTCGTCCTCCGTACGGACCCCGGCGGCCCGCCACTTGCGCAGGATCTCGCGGTGCCAGTCGACCTCGAACCATTGCTTGAGGGAGGCCGCGATGGTCGGTCCGACGCCCTCGACGGCCGCCAGCTCCTCCTCGCCGGCCTGCTCGATCCGGTCGATCGAGCGGAATTCCCTGGCCAGCGCCTCGGCCGCGACCGGCCCCACGTGACGGATGGAGAGCCCGACGATGATCCGGGCCAGCGGCCGCTCCTTGGCCGCCGCGATGTTCTCCAGCATCGCCAGGGCGTTCTTCCTCGGCGCGCCCTCCTGGTTGGCGAAGACCGTCGCGATCTTCTCCTCGCCGGTCTTCGGATCGCGCTTGGGCAGCCCGCTGTCCTGGTCGAGGACGTACGCCCGAATGGGGAGCAGTTGTTCGATCGTGAGGTCGAAGAGATCACCCTCGTCGGCCAGTGGCGGCGTGCCCGGCTCCAGAGGCTTCGTCAGGGCGGCGGCGGCCACGTAGCCGAAGTTCTCGATGTCGAGCGACTTGCGGCCCGCCAGATAGAACAGCCGCTCGCGCAACTGGGCCGGGCAGCTACGGCCGTTGGGGCAGCGCAGGTCGACGTCGCCCTCCTTCATCGGGCGCAGCGCCGTGCCGCACTCGGGGCACGCGGCCGGCATCACGAACTCGTACGCGTCGTCGGGCCGCAGATCGATGACCGGGCCGAGGATCTCCGGGATCACGTCGCCGGCCTTGCGCAGCACGACGGTGTCGCCGATCCACACGCCCTTGGCCTTCACCACGTCCTGGTTGTGCAGGGTGGCGAACTCGACCTCGGAGCCCGCCACCGTGACCGGCTCGACCTGGGCGTACGGCGTGACGCGGCCGGTGCGGCCCACGCCGACCCGGATGTTGACCAGCTTGGTGTTGACCTCCTCGGGCGCGTACTTCCAGGCGATCGCCCAGCGCGGGGCGCGCGAGGTGGAGCCCAGCCGGCCCTGGA
Source organism: Streptomyces sp. NPDC051569 (assembly GCF_044454085.1). Lineage (NCBI taxonomy): Bacteria > Bacillati > Actinomycetota > Actinomycetes > Kitasatosporales > Streptomycetaceae > Streptomyces > Streptomyces sp. NPDC051569. Next base: position 494,296 of record NZ_JBITDJ010000001.1, on the reverse strand, counting down.
GGGGGATCTCGTCGAGCTTGACGACCACCCCGTCGATCTCGTGCTCCACCGAGTGGCGGTTCTCACCGAAGTACGCGATGAACTCCCGGACGCCGTCGAGCCCCTGGACGACCTTGTTGTGCTGGGCGGTGGGCAGGCCCCATTCCCGCAGCAGCTCGTAGGCGCCCGACAGGCGGTCGGTGTCGAAGCCCTCGCGCGCCCCGATGCCGTGCACCACCATGTGCAGCGGCCGGCCGGCGGTGACCTTGGGATCCTTCTGGCGCAGGGAACCCGCCGCCGCGTTGCGCGGGTTGGCGAAGGGCTTGTCGCCGGCCGCCACCAACCGCTCGTTCAGCTCCTGGAACGCTTCCATCGGGAAGTAGACCTCGCCGCGGATCTCGACGAGATCGGGGACCCGCTCGCCCCGCAGCCGGTGCGGGATCTCGGCGATCGTCCGGACGTTGGGCGTGATGTCCTCGCCGGTGCGGCCGTCGCCGCGGGTGGCGGCGCGGGTCAGCCTGCCGCGCTCGTAGGTGAGGTTGACCGCGAGGCCGTCGACCTTCAGCTCGCACAGGAAGTGGTAGTCCGGGGTGCCCACGTCCTTGGCGACGCGGTCGGCCCAGCCGGCCAGCTCCTCGTCGTCGAACGCGTTGTCCAGGGAGAGCATGCGCTCGCGGTGCTGGACGGCGGTGAATTCCGTCGCGTACGCCCGCGCGACCTGCTGGGTCGGCGAGTCGGGCGTACGCAGCTCGGGATATCTCTCCTCCAGCTCCCGCAGCGACCGCAGCAGCCGGTCGAACTCGGCGTCGCTGACGACGGGCTGGTCCTTCACGTAGTACCGGAAGCGGTGCTCCTCGATCTGCTCGGAGAGCTGCGCGTGCTGCTCCCGTGCGTCCGCGGGCACTGCCGTCTGCTGTTCGCCGGCCACCGTTTCGTCCTCCCGTTCACCGATGTTCACCACCACCCGGAGCCCCGCCGCCCGGGACCCCGTCGCCACGCCCCGTCAGCACGGCCCGGCGCCACGGCCCGGCCACGCCCCGGCGCCACGGCCCGAGGCCACGATCCGTCTTCCGGAATCGTCACTCAGGGTTGTCCGCGAGGGATTTCGCGGCCGTGACGCAGTGCGCCAGCGCGGCGTGCGCGTACGCGGGAGAGGCCCCCGCGAGCCCGCACGCCGGGGTGAGCACCACGGACTCCGTGAGAGTCCCCGGATTCAGCCCCAGCCTGCGCCACAGCGTTCTGACACCCATGACGCTACCGGCCGGGTCCGACAATCGGCTGTCGGTGCCCGGCACGATTCCGGCGAAGAGTTTCGTACCGCCCTCCACCGCCTCGCCGATCGTTTCCTCGTCACGTTCGGTGAGCAGGCTGAAATCGAAGGAGACGGCGTCCGCGCCCGCCCTCCGCAGCAGCGCGAACGGCACGTCGGGTGCGCAGGAGTGCACGACCGCGCCCCCCTCGCTCACCGCGATGACCTCCCGCAGGGCACTCTCGACGGCCTGGCGGTCCACCGCCCGGTGCGTGCGGTAGCCACTGGCCGACCTGATGTGTCCGCGCAGGACGGAGGTGAGGGACGGCTCGTCGAGCTGGAGAAGCGGTACGGCGCCGGGCACCCGGCGCCGTACCTCCGCGAGATGCGCGGTCAGCCCCTCCACCAGCGATCCGGTCAGATCACGGCAGGCGCCGAGGTCGCTGAGCGCCGACTCCCCGTTACGCAGTTCCAGCGCGGCGGCGAGCGTCCAGGGCCCGACCGCCTGGATCTTGAGCGGACCCTCGTACCCCTGGGTGAACTCCTCCAGCGCGTCGAGGTCCTCCCCCAGCCAGGAGCGGGCCCGCTTGGTGTCCCGGCCCGGCCGGTCGCTGATGCGCCAGCCGCTGGGCTCCACCCGGGCGTAGACCTCGGCGAGCAGCCCGGCCGTCCGCCCGATCATGTCGGCGCCGGGGCCGCGCGCGGGCAGTTCCGGGAGGTACGGGAAGTCCTCGAAGGTGCCGGTGACGGCCCTGGCGCTCTCCCGGGCGTCGCCGCCGGGCATCGACCCGACGCCGGTGGCGGAGCCCCGGAGAGCCGACCGGAGAGCCGACCGGGGTGCCTCGGCGGCCTCGCTCACCGGCCCGGCCGTACGGTCAGGTCGTCGATCTGCGCGTCACGCGGGAGGTCGAGCGCCGCGAGGATCGTCGTCGCGACCGACTCCGGGTCGATCCAGCGGGACGGGTCGTACTCGTTGCCCTCCAGCTGGTGGATCTTGACCTGCATGGGGCTCGCGGTACGGCCCGGATAGACCGAGGTCACGCGCACACCGTTCGGCTTCTCCTCCTGGCGCAGCGAGTCCGCGAGTGCCTTGAGGCCGTGCTTGGAGGCGGCGTACGCGCTCCACTCGGGTCCCGCGCTGAGTCCGGCGCCCGAGTTGACGAAGATCACCTGCCCGTTCGAGACCCGCAGCTGGGGCAGGACGAGCCGGGTCAGCTCGGCGGGGGCGACGAGGTTGACGTTGAGCTGGCCGTGCCAGGCCTTGGTGGTCAGTTCCCCGACCGGTCCGAGGTCGACGACGCCCGCGATGTGCAGGAGCGAGTCGAGCCGGTCCGGGACGGACTGCTGGGCCAGCGCCCAGGAGAGCCGGTCGGGGTTGGCGAGGTCGCCGACGAGGGTGCGGGCGCCGGGCAGCTCCGCGGCGAGTTCTTTGGCGCGCCCGGCGTCGCGGGCGAGGAGCAGGAGGTCGTCGCCGCGTTCGTGCAGACGGCGCGCGACGGCGGCGCCGATGCCTGAGCCCGCCCCGGTGATCAGATGAGTAGCCATGCGGTCATGGTCGCATCACCGGGGACCCGCGAACGCCTCCAGGTAGGCGAGGGCGTCCGCCCCATCGTCCGCGAAGAAGACCAGGTCGGTGAGGGGAACGGGCAGGAAGCCCTCCGCGTCCATGCGCAGGAACTGCTGCTTGAGGCCGTCGTAGAAGCCCGCCGTGTTGAGCAGCACCACCGGCTTGGCGTGCAGGGCGTGCTTCTTGAGCTCCAGGATCTCGGTGGCCTCGTCCAGGGTGCCGGTACCTCCGACCATGATCACGATCGCGTCGGATCTGGCGAGGAGCAGCGCCTTGCGTTCGGCGAGGTCCCTGGCGACGATCATCTCGTCGGCGTTCGGCCTGGCCATGGCGCCGAGGAAGTCCACCGAGACGCCGACGAGCCGGCCGCCGGCCTGCTGGACCCCGTCGGCGACGACCTTCATGAGCCCGCTGTCGGAGCCGCCCCAGACCAGGGTGTGGCCGCCCCGGCCGATCAGCTCGGCGAAGGCGCGGGCGGGGCGGGTGTAGCGCTCGTCGAGGTCGGCGGCGGAGAGGAAGACGCAGATATTCATCGGCCAACCGTAGGGCGGGAAGACCTCGCGGTGGTTCGTTGCTGAAGCATGGGAAGGCATCCGATCGCCGAAAGGGACACTGGTCACCATGGCAACAGGACATACCATCACCATTGAACAGGGCACTGAGCATGTACGCGTCGTGCGCGACGGCAAGGTCCTCGCCGACAGCCGTCGGCCCCTGCTGCTGCACGAGACCGGACACTCCGTGCGGTACTACATCCCGCCGGAGGATGTGAGCACCGAGCTGCTGACGCCCTCGTCGAGCACCAGCCACTGTCCTTACAAGGGCGACGCCTCCTACTGGTCCCTCCCGGGCGCCGAGGACCTGGTGTGGGCCTATCCCGAGCCGTTCGCGGACGTCGCGCAGATCAAGGACCACTTCTCCTTCTACGACACCGAGGTCGTCTCCGGCTGAGGACCCGGCCGCGGAAATCCGGCCGGGGGAACCGGTACAGAATCCGGCCGGGAAAAATCTTCCGGCCGAGCGATGAGTCGCGCCGCCCGCTCCGGTCTGAGTCGGCATGGACACCATGCGCAAGGCGAAGTCGGGGGACGGCACCCTGATCGCGTACCGGCGGTCGGACGACGGGCCGCCGGTCATTCTGGTGGGCGGCGCGTTCAGCACGGCGGAGTCCGCGGCTCCGCTGGCCAGGCTGCTCGCGCCGCGCTTCGGCGTGATCACGTACGACCGGCGCGGGCGCGGCGCCAGCGGCGACACCCCGCCGTACGCGGTGGAGCGTGAGGTGGAGGACCTGGCGGCTCTCGTCGCCGAGGCCGGCGACGGCGTCTCCCTGTACGGCATCTCCTCGGGCGCCTGCCTGGTCCTGGAGGCGGCGGCCGCCGGGCTGCCGGTGGCTCAACTGGCGGTGTACGAGCCCCCGTACACCACCGATCCGGCGGATCTGCCGGGGAGGGCGGCCTTCCTGGAGCGGCTGACCGACCTGCTGTCGCGGGGGCGGCGGGACGAGGCGGTCGAGCTGTTCCTGACGCTGGCGGACCTGGAGCCCGAGGTGATCGGCGGGATGCGGCGGTCCCCGATGTGGCCGGGCCTGACGGATCTGGCGCATACCTTGGCGTACGACCACGCGATCCTGGGAGCGGGGCCGGTCCCGGCCGACAGGCTGGCGGCGATCGGCACCCGCGCCATGGTGGTGGACGGCGGGTGCAGCCCGGCGTCCCTGCGGAACGCGGCGAAGGCGGTGGCCGAAGCCCTTCCCCGTGGCCGGCACCGCACCCTCACGGGCCAGATGCACGACGTGGCGCCGCACGTGCTGGCGCCGGTGCTGGAGGAGTTCTTCGCGGTCTGACCCCCGGGGCGCGCGCACGGGGGGGGACCGGCGCGCACGGGGGTCAGGACGGTGAACCCATCGGCCTGTCCGCCCGCCCGGCGGCGGCGCGGCGCAGGAATCGCGGCTCACCAGGCGGGTCGGCAGGCGCAGGTGCGGCGTGGACGGGGTCCGGCCGGCGAGGATCTCCAGCAGCATCTCGACCGCCCGCTGTCCCATCAGCTGCAGCGGCTGTTCGATGGTGGTCAGGGGGGCCGGACCATGACGCTCTCGGGGATGTTGTCGAAGCCGCTGACGGACAGGTCGTCGGGCACCTTCATGCCGAGCGTGAGGGCGACCTCCATGGTGGAGATCGCCGACAGGTCGTTCGCGGCGAAGATCGCGGTGGGCCGTTCCGGCAGCTCCAGCAGCCGGCGGGCCGCCTCCATCGATTCGCTCTCCTCGTACCCGGCCGCGCGCACCAGATCGGGGTCGTACGCGATGCCCGCGCCCTCCAGGGCCGCCCGGTAGCCGACCGGCGGCGGTCCCGGCAACGCCACGCGGCTGCTGCCCCTGGACATGCATCTGACGGGCTTCAGCTCCAACGACATGGGCGGCGCCAGTGTGCTCGCCGTCATCCTCGTGACGGACTGCACGTGTGGAACGGCTTCCTCTTCCCGCTGATCCTCACGCAGAGCCCCGACCAGCGGGTGCTGCCGATGGCGCTGTGGACGTTCCAGGGCGAGTTCACCGTCAACGTCCCCGCGATCCTGGCGGCCGTGGTGCTCTCCACGCTGCCGATGCTCGCCGCCTATCTGGTGGGCCGGCGCTATCTCGTACGCGGCCTCACCGCCGGTTTCGGCAAGTGACCGGGGCCCCGGCCCCCGGTACAGCTTCGGCCCCCGGTGCGGGTCCGGCCCCCGACCCAGGCCCGGCCCCGGGCCGCCGGTCCGGCCCGCCCCGCCCGCCCCGTCCGCACGTCCCCCACGTTCCAGGAGTACGACACCACCATGAGCCACGCGTCCGTGAAGTACGACCCCTCCGTGATGATCCGTGTCGAGGGTGATCACCTCGTCACCGCGGCAGGCGACACGATCCGGCTGCGCGGGTGGGCCTCGGCGGGTGGATGAACATGGAGAACTTCATCACCGGCTACCCCTCGACCGAGGAGCTCCAGCGCAAGGCGCTGCGCAAGGTCCTCGGCGAGGACGCGTACGACGCCTTCTTCGACCGCTTCCGCAGGTGGTGCGCGGCGTGCGGTATAGACGACCAGGCGGCCGACATCATCGCCGCATCGCGTACGGCTGATTCCGCATACGTCGAATGGCGGCAGCTCCAGCGCACCGGGCTGCGGCGTCTCCAGAGTCTCGTCTGCCGTTGTACGAACGCACACGGCTGTTCCGCGGCTACGCCTCACATGTGGTGTCCGGACTCTTCCAGACGCCCGCCTACGCGACCGCGCTGCTGTCCATCATCGGCCGTTTCCACAGCGCTCCCGACGACACCGCCCAAGCCGTCGCCGCCCGCACGGCCCGTGCCCGCGTCCTCCATGAGGGGAACCACCGGTTCACGATGCTGATGGAAGAGTCCGTCTTGCGCTATCAACTCGGCGACACTGCGACCATGGCCGGGCAACTCGGCCACCTGCTGTCGGTCATGTCGCTGCCCGCCGTGTCCCTGGGCATCGTCCCGTTCGCGGCACGGGAACGCCGTATGTGGACACTGGAGGCCTTCAACGCCTTCGATGACCAGCGAGTACATGTGGAATTGCTCTCCGCTCAAGTCACGGTAACCGCACCCAGCGAGGTCGCTCTCTACCTCAAGGCTTTCGCCGAGCTGCGGGAACTGGCCGTATACGGAGTCGAGGCACGCGGGCTGGTAACAGCCGCCATTGACGCGCTGCGCTGAAACTCGCGTGCAACCGAGTAGAACTGACTACTACATGTTCGCTCCTCCCCGTTCCTAGCGTGGTCTTCACACGGACAACGCGAGGAGACCGGGATGACCGAGCCGACGAGATACAGCACCGCGCCGGTTGAACTTCCCCTGCGATGGGAACCCGAACCGCAGCCGGTACCGGGCTGTGCCGGGTGCACCGAGCCGGCGAACGTCCGGGACCGGGCCCGGGCGGGAGGCGACATGACGACCGTCTCGGACTGCAATGTCTTTCTCAACCGGCACCCCCAGGGTCACCAGTGACGGCGCCGACAGCCGCGCCGCTTCGCCAGAGGACCACACGGTCCCGGGACACCCCGCCGACAGGCGCCCCGGCCGTACGCTGCTGCGGGTTGTGCACGGGGCACCGTGAGGTCTGGTGCGGACGAGTGCTGCGGATTCGGCGGTTGCGAGCGCTGCGGGCGTACGGGCCGCCTGCCGTGCCCCTCGTGCGTAGGCGGAAACGCCCGACCGATCCGGTGGTGACCTTCCGGAGCCCCGGCCGTGAGGCGGAACCGACGGGGCCGGCCGGCCTCATGCGCAGGAGAACGGCGCTCCTGCGCAACATGATCCGAGAGTGGGCATGACAGCAGGCGGGCGTGCCGCCCACACTCGTTATCACTATCGATTACAACCATGCAGGAGAATTCCTCGGGGCGCAGCGGGAACCGGAGTCCGACGGAGCCCAGTGGTTGCGCATCCGGGACACCGCATTGACTGAGGCCGTACCCTTCGCCGACTGGTGGGCACGAGGGTATGAACCTTCATGGACGGCGTGCGCTCGTCAGAAGTGGAGTTCCGTTTCGTCGTCCTTCGCCTCTCCGAATCGCCCTTCGACGCCCTGGGGGTCGCAGCCGACCGAGGCAGGCGTCTTGGCGTCGTCCACGAGGAGGAGGGAGGAAGCAGCCCGACTCCGCCGCCGGACGAGGCTTTTCGGATGAACCCCGCTGTCCCGCCGGCGAACTCACTCCGCCCCGCCCGAATGAGCCCACGCCGGGAGGGGCGGGACGGTCCCCTACACCCCTCCTCGCCGTAGAAGTTCGTGCAAGTCGCTGGTGCGTCAGGACGATCCGGCACAAGCTCAGTCATGTCGATCGCCGCCCCCTGCGAAGGAGGACACAACAACCTTGACCGACGGACATGCCGCGGAGAGCCCAGCGATGCCGTACAGCGAGTACGCACTGACCGGTGAGTACAGGAAAGGGGTAATGACCGATGAGGACCTCGTAACCGACTGGACCGTGGTGGAATTGTGCGCGTCGGCTTTCCCTGTCACCCGGGACCACGCCACACCGCACGAGGAGTACCGACGGCCAGTCTGAACAGCGCACTCGGAACGGTAGAACGTGACGGCATCGTCCAGCGTCCTGAAAGCCCGTGAGGCTCTGGGCAAGCGCCTGCGTGAGATCCGCAAGGATTCGGGTCTGACCGCGCGGGAGCTGGCCGCACGGGCCGGCTGGCATGAGTCCAAGTGCAGCCGTATCGAGAACGGGCGTACGGGGCCGTCGGACGAGGATCTGAGGGCATGGACTCTGCACTGCGCCGCTGAAGGACAGACGGCCGACCTGATCGCCGCAGCCCGTAACATCGATGGCGCCTACATCGAGTGGCGGCGCATGGAACGCTCCGGCCTGCGCCGTGCCCAGGAGTCGGTCCTCCCCCTGTGGGAACGGACCCTGCACTTCCGGGCCTACTCGTCATGGATCATTCCCGGCCCACTCCAGACTCGCGACTACACCGAGTGGCTACTCAGGTCGATTCGCGACCGGCGCGAGCTTCCTGATGACCTGGAAGCGGCCGTTCAGGTCCGCGTCGACAAACAGAACGTCCTGCACAAGGGGCGGCACCGCTTCGCCATCCTTCTGGAAGAGAGCGCCCTGCGGTATCGCGTCGGCGGCGCTGAGACCATGGCAGGACAGCTCGGGCACCTGCTGTCCGTTACGGCGCTGCCGAATGTCAGCCTGGGGGTGATCCCACTGACAGCGGATCGCACCGCTCTGTGGCCTGTCGAAGACTTCTGGATCTTCGATGACGCCCAGGTGAACGTCGAGCTGGTATCGGCGTTCCTCACGATCACGCAGCCCCACGAGATCGGCATGTACGCCCGTACTTTCGCTGACCTGGCAGAGATGGCCGTCTACGGTGCGTCCGCGCGCGCCTTGATCACGGCAGCTATCGACTCTTTCGGGTGACTGTGTGCAAGTTGGTGCATATTCGTTGAGGCCCACCTGGCCCGATTCCTAGCGTTGTCACGAAACGGACGACGCGAAGGGGTCGGCATGAGCGGACCAAGGACCAACCCGAGCGAGCCGGTTGAATTGCTGGCGCGACTCGACCCTGAGCCAGTACCGGATTGTGCCGGGTGCATCGCGCTGGCGAACGTCCGGGACCGGGCGTGGGCGGGAGGCGACATGACGACCGTCTCGGGCTGCAACGCCTTTCTCGCCCGGCATCCCCAGGGTCACTAGTGGCAGCGCCGACAGTCGCACAGCCTCGCGGGCAACGGCCCACGGGGCCGCGGAACAGCGCGCCGTCGGACGCCTCGACCGTGGTCTGGTGCGGGTTGTGCGCCGGGCACCGTGAGATCTGGTGCGAGGGATGTTGCGGCTTCGGTGGTTGCGAGCTCTGCCGCCGCACAGGCCGCCTGCCGTGCCCCTCATGCGTAGGCGGAAACGCGCGACCGATCCGGTGGTGACTGACCCTTCAGCCCCGGCCTGTTGCACCGCAACAGCGGACGGGCCCGGGCCGCGTGCCGTACGTCGGCTCTCCTGACCGGGCGGAACCGGAGCAGGGGATGGACGGCAGCGTGCTTGCCGTCCATCCCCCGGCCGAACTTCACAGCAGGTTGCGTGACCGTTCCGATCGGTCTACGAACCTCGCACGGCATAGGCGGGCCCGCCGGACTCGACGATCTCCCATATGACTCGGACAGTCCCGGAGCTCGGGGCAATGATCGCGGTGCCGGAATGGTGGATGCTGAACAACCCGGTGGCCTCCTCGCAGGACATGGACCTGCGTGAGCCGGCGATCGACGGCGGGGGCGTCACGGAAATAGTGAGGAAACCCCTACCGACACAGCCGTAGACCAATCGGAGTTGCCGTGACTCGCCGCCTCCGAAATAGACGGTGAGCCGTTCGCCCGGCTTACCGATCTGACTTGCGACGACACCCTGGACACGCATGGTGAGAAGCAGCCGCTGGTGAAATTCGTCCTCGGCGCTGTCCGGTCGATCGGACGCACCGACGCTGCTGCTTCCCTGTTTTCCTGGGTCGTCGTTGGCGTCCCCGTTCGACAGGGCCATGGTGAGCGCGCCTAATCCCATGAAAACGCCCAACAGTCCAGCGGCGCGACGGACTGTCGGGTATTGCCCACGAGAGGCCCGCCTCATGATCGGGCCGACCCCTCGCCGCACAGACCTACTCAGCACCAATCCCCCTGTCTGTGATGGATATGGAAGGAAAAACTGGTCTCGGATCGATCAGGCGAAGGCCGCGAGGGCCATGGCAATGAGCGAGATGGCCCCCGCGCCGTGCACCGCGTACTGTCCGAGGTCAGCAAAGGCATCGATGTACTGCTTCACTTCACGCGACTGCTTCAAGGTGATGAAGGCTGAAACCAGTTCCACATTGACCTGCCGGCCATCGAAGATCCAGAAGTCTTCGACCGGCCACATCGCGCTCCTGTCGGCGTCCCGTGGAATAACGCCCAGGCTCACGGACGGCAGTACCGCCACCTCCAACAGGCGGCTGAGCTGCCCAACCATGAGGCCGGCGTCCCCGATTCGGTAGTGGAGCACTGACTCCTCCAGAAGGACGGCAAACTGCCTACCGCCTTCGGTGAGGGTCTTCTGCTTACTCATCCGGGCCTGGACAGCAAGGTCCACGTCGTCAGTTGCCCCTCGCCGTTCCTTGATCGCGGCAAGGACGGCGCGGGTGTAAGCCGACGTCTGCAACGGGCCGGGAACCATACAGTGCGCGTATGCCTTGAACCGTTGCGTCTGCTCCCACAGCGGGAGCACCCTCTCCTGAGCTTGTTTCAGCCCGGCCCGCTCCATCGTGCGCCACTCGACATATAGCCCATGGATGCCATGGGCCATGGAGATCAGCTCGTCCGCCTGCTCACTCGCCTCGCAGACCTGCGCCCACAAGCGAATGTCGACGATGGAAGGCGAGGCGTGACCGTTCTCGATTCGACTGCACTTGGACTCGTGCCACCCACATCGTCTGGCCAGTTCGCGGGCGGTCAGCCCGCGTTCCTGGCGAATAGCACATAAACGTTGCCCCAGGGCTAGCCTGGCTTCCCTGAGACTGGAGGAGTCTGACATGCGTCCAGTTTGCAGGCTGCGCCCCCTACATCGCCAACGAGGGGACGCAGCAACGAGGGCGGTAAAAATGGCCTTCCGCTACGATTTGATCCGCTCGATGTATGCACCGATGTGCAACACCTCGTCCGCCTGCGGGAAGAGTGCAAGCAGTCGCTTGGGGAACTCGATCACCGTTTCATGCTCGGGAACGGCGATCGAGGCAAGGCGCCTGAGGTCCTCAACCTTCCACGACTGAAACAGGAAAGTGTCCGTCTCATCGTCGTAGTAGAGTGTCGGACTGCCATTATTCGGACTTTCCGGGTCCTTGCAGAGTCGATGCAGCGCCACTTTCATCCTCCCGCGTTGGAGCTTGTACTCACCCTAGGGAGAGTGCTCGATTACCGAACGCCACGGGAAGATGCTTGCCGATACTTGCGCGACATTGTCTCTCAATCGGGCAAACTTGCGTGAATTTGCAGCTACCGCTAATTGGGCCCTCTCTTTCCTGCTCTCCGCAAACACACAGAGCTCGTAACACGATCTTGTTGAGCCACCCTGTCCGCCATCGACATGGACGAGTGACTTCTGCCGACGGAGCGGGCTGAGGTCGGGGCAGTCTCCTGGGCGCTGTCTCGCACGGAGCGCCGTCCGCCGCCTGGGCGGGGCTCGCGACGTCTGGTGCGTGCCATCGCCAAGCGGAGTAACAGTCCCGCCGATGGACCGGACGTACGTGGATGAGTCCGACGACACCGCGAGTGTGCGCCCGCCGACCAGCGGCTGTTGTCAATGCGGCGTGGCGCGGCAGATTCAGGAGGGGAGAAGCACGTGCGGCGCATGCTCGGCGATCACCGAACTTCCGGCGCGTCCAAGGCCTGGGCGGATTCCCGTTCAGGTCTCCGTCGAAGCCGACGGTGATCCGGCCGGCCGGGGTGAGTGCGTGGGCCGTCGGACCGGTGGGGACGGTTCCAGGTCAAGCGTCATGCGGGTGGTCATGCCGCACTCGACGGCCGCACCGGAGACTTCGCCGTCACCCTGGTCGGGGTGGCCGTCTCCGATGCACAGCAGCGCGTCCGGGACGGTAGCCGGGAGGGAGAGGGGGGTGGATCCGACGACCAGTTCGCGGCCGTCATGGTGGACGACGCGGTGGACCAGGACCACGTGACGCTACTCGTCGTCCCTCTTCAGCACAGGCGACTTCCTTGGTGCGGGATAGTCGACCCTCTACGCGAATGGTGTCGTGCCGGAACTGGTTACGGTTCAAAGAACACAAGTCTGGTGGACGACTTCGGATGAGCAGTTCGGACGGAACGGAAACGGGTGCCATGCGGGACGGCGGACTTCGCATGCTCGGACCGGTCATCATCCTGGGCAAGGTGGTGGCCTGGGTGGCATGCCTCCTGGTGACGGTGCTCCTCGGGTGCTGGCTCTTCATGGTCAAGTCGACACCGCGCGATGCTCTGGTGCTGGGCTGCGCGGTCGTGCTCGCTGTCCTTGCCCTCTCGGCATGGGCGTTGCGACGCTCGTCGGGCAACCCGGTCCCCGCGTTGGTGTATCGCGCCTTGGCCGACCGCGCGTCGGCCACAGGAGAGCGCGGACCCAGGACGCTCCCCGTGAGGTTGCGAGGCGCCTCCGCCCTGTTGAACGGAGCGGCCCTGTCGTTCTACGGCGGGGTTATGGTGCTGGTCCTCCCGCTCGCCCTCGGGGTGGGTACTCCCACGCCCACGGGCAAGGGAGCGCAGATCGCCTCTTCGGGCGCCGTCGTGAGGGCGTTGCCGGTCGAGTCGGTGCGGGATGTCGTCGAGGACCGGCACAAGAACGGGAGCACGTACTACTGCACCGTGACGGTGACGCTGCCTCCGGCCGACGGAGCCGGAAGCGCGAAGCGCGTCGAATTCCGATCGGAATGGCCGGATCCCGCGGCGGTCGGTGAGAACGCCTATGTCGCCTACTCCCCCGGCCGGCCCGACCTGGGAGCCGTGGGCGACAACGACAGGACCGGTGTCGACCGTCAACTCTCCGGTCGCGCCATGAACAACTGGTGGACCTGGATTCTGGGTTCGGGATGGCTGTTCCTCGTCGCGGCACTCTCCTTCGGCTATCTCACGAGCCGTAGGGACCAGCGTTTTCCGCGGCGGCCGCGCGGTGACGAACGGGTGCTGCGGGCGAGCGTGTCCGGGTACGACGGTTATGGGGCCGGGAAGGCACGCGTCTGCCTGGACACTTCCACGGGCCCCGTGCGGTTGCATGTCCAGGGGAACAACGCCAGGTACGTGGACACGGCAGGTGGCACGGAAGGCCATCTGGTCTGGGTGCCGGACCGCAACCGGCACGGAGGCCGGAAGGGGCCGCATCGTACGGGCGCGGTCTTCATCAGCGATGCCGGCTGGTTCATCCCGGGCGGGCTCGCCCCGGAGTACGAGGAGTCCGCGAGGACGGCGGCTGATCAGCACGCTTCTGTCGGCTCGACAGGCGAGAGCCGGCTGCTCGACCTCGACGGCGGCTGGATCCTCAGCATCCCGAACCGGCTGATGAACGTCCTGCTGCTCTGGACGCTCTGCGTCCTGGCGCTCGCACTTCCCGTTCCCTCGGCGACTTGGCGCCTGATCGTCGGAATCGCCGGCACGGTGGGTCTTCTGATGTACGGCCTGTACGTAGCCGTGAACCACGACCCGGCGGCGCAGCGGCAGTCGGGCGGCAGCCCGGGTGTCGTGGGGTCTGCTCCGTAGCCGTCGCCGTAGCCCTCGGCTCGGCATGAGCGGGTGCTCCGCTCAAGCCGAGCCGCTGGGCCCGGCATGTGTTCAGCCGGCCGCCGGTGTGCGCCGACAAGGCGTGGACATGGATCGCTCCGCCGACGTCAGCGGGCGACGAATGTGAACTCGAACATGTCGTTCAATCCTGATCGGAGAAAGCCTGCAGATTTCACGTAGTACGCCACCATCTTGTCAAGGCGATCCTTCCCCACTTCGGCTTCCGCTTCCTTCCTCCGCTTCTCAAGGTTGTCGACGAAACACTCCAGGGTGCGAATATAATGCGAGGCCAGAGAATCGGAGACCTGAACGTCGAATCCGGCATCCCTGCCTCTTTCGATGATCTCCTCCTTCGATATGACGCGGAACATGGGGCGATCTGCGGTGACCGTGAGAATCACCATGATCCCGCCGTCGGGAAGGATGCTGCGGCAGTGGGAGAAGAAATCTCGTTTGTTCTCGAAATTCTCGAATGCGTTAATGCAGATGATTCGGTCAACCGGTTCTGAGAAGTCTTCCCAGCGCTGAATACGAAAGTCGATCGGCGGATCGGTGGGACTCGCCTCCTGCCGCTCGCAGGCGTACCGGTGCTGTTCGCCGCTGAGCGTGATACCGGTGACGTCGGCGCCGTACCGGTCGGCCGCGACCCGGGCGGTGGCGCCCCAGCCGGAGCCGGCGTCGAGCACCCTCATCGACGGCCGAAGGTCGCATCGGGCCAGGATCGCGTCGACCTTCGCCCGCTGCGCACGGTCCAGGGACGTCTCGCCGTCGAGAAAGTAACCGGAGCTGTGATTCAGCTCCGCGTCCATGTACAGCTGGGCGTACGACGTTTCATGTTCCAAAGGACTGCCTCTCTCTTCACTCGGACATGGCACGACGTCCGGACCGGACGACCCCAAGGCATCCTCGTCCCCTCGTGACAGAGGCCACCTAACTTGACTTCAATATTGACTAATATTGCCTCCATCGTCAATAACCGAGCAGAAGTGTTCGGCTTATGGGGTGGGAGATTTCGGCGGATTTTGGCGCCGGGCAGGGAAGGCGCCGGGCAGGGAAAGAGGGAGGGGATGACGGTCGCCGGACTGCGGGCCGGCCCCACGGATCCGTGCGGCCGCTCACGTCCGTTCGTGACGCTGTTCCGAACATGATCCGGACGCGCTCCGGAAGCGGACCACCCGGCCCAGGAACACCCGGTCATGGGCAGGGCTGCCCGAACTGCCTACGCGGCACAGGACGACCCCGCCGTCACACACGCACGGCGGGGTCGTCGAGTGCTCGCCCGGTCCGGCCGGGAGGCAGTTCGCGCGAGAAGACGCGAGAGGACGCGAGAGGACGCGGGTGACCGCGTCGGGCCGGGAGCCCTGGCGGCGCCGGGCGGCCGGGGGCCGGCCTCAGCCGGTGAGCGCGGCCGTCGTACGGCGCCGGGTCGTCGCGATCGTCGCCGAGCCGACCACCCGCGTGCCGTCGTACAGGACGATCGCCTGGCCCGGCGCCACGCCCCGGACCGGCTCGTCGAAGGTGACGTGCAGCGTGCCGTCCGTCAGCTCCGCCGTCACGGGCGTCTCGCCGCCATGGGCGCGCAGCTGCGCGGTGTACGTGCCGGAGCCGGTGGGGGCGGTGCCGCACCAGCGGGGCTTGATGGCGGTCAGGGCCGTGACGTCCAGCGCGGCCGCCGGGCCGACCGTGACCGTGTTGTCGACGGGCGAGATGTCGAGCACGTAGCGCGGCTTGCCGTCGGCGGCCGGGTGGCCGATGCGCAGTCCCTTGCGCTGGCCGATGGTGAAGCCGAACGCGCCGTCGTGGCTGCCGACCTTCGTACCGGACTCGTCGACGATGTCGCCCTCGGCCTGGCCGAGGCGCTTGGCCAGGAAGCCCTGGGTGTCGCCGTCCGCGATGAAGCAGATGTCGTGGCTGTCGGGCTTCTTCGCCACGGCGAGCCCCCGGCGCTCCGCCTCCGCGCGGATCTCGTCCTTGGTGGTGAGGGTGTCGCCGAGCGGGAACATCGCGTGGGCGAGCTGGCGCTCGTCCAGGACCCCGAGGACGTACGACTGGTCCTTGGCCATGTCGCTCGCGCGGTGCAGCTCACGGGCGCCGTCGGAATCCGTGACGACCGTCGCGTAGTGGCCGGTGCAGACGGCGTCGAAGCCGAGGGCGAGCGCCTTGTCGAGCAGCGCGGCGAACTTGATCTTCTCGTTGCAGCGCAGGCAGGGGTTCGGCGTGCGGCCGGCCTCGTACTCCGCGACGAAGTCCTCCACGACGTCCTCGCGGAAGCGTTCCGCGAGGTCCCATACGTAGAAGGGGATGCCGATCACATCGGCGGCGCGGCGGGCGTCACGGGAGTCCTCGATCGTGCAACAGCCGCGCGCGCCCGTACGGAAGGACTGCGGGTTCGCGGAGAGCGCGAGGTGCACGCCGGTGACATCGTGCCCGGCCTCGGCGGCGCGGGCGGCGGCGACGGCGGAGTCCACGCCGCCCGACATGGCGGCGAGCACACGGAGGGGACGCTGGGAAGTCTGTGTCATAGCACCACCAGGGTACGGGGCGGGGGAACCAGACTCGCGCGGGTATGCGTTCACAGTCATATGAGCGGAAAATTTGAGGGCCTGGTGCGCGCCTTGAGGAGCGTGCCACGCGGCGGAGGCGGACACAGACGCGGGCCCTCGGACGCCGGGAAGGTGGGACGCAGGACCCTGCTGATCGGCGGCGCGGCGGCGCTGCTCGGTGGTGGCGTGTACGGCGCGGAGGAGCTGGCCAGGCTCTGGTGGAAGACGCCGGGCATCGACAAGCCGCGCGTCGAGGGCGAGGTGGACGGCGCCCGCGCCGAGTGGATCGCGGCCTCCCCGGGGAATTTCCGGCGGGCGGACCGGCCCGCCGATTACCGGATCGACATGGTGGTGATCCATGTCGTCCAGGGCAGCTATCCGGTCGCGCTCAAGGTCTTCAAGGACCCGTCCCACCGCGCGGCCACGCACTACGTGATCCGCAAGGACGGGCATGTGGCGCAGATGATCCGCGAGCTGGACGTGGCGTTCCACACAGGGAACCGCGCGTACAACGAACGCTCCGTCGGCATCGAGCACGAGGGCTGGGTGGACCAGCCGAAGTCGTTCACGGACGCGATGTACCGGTCGTCGGCGCGGCTGACCGCCGGGATCTGCGCGCGGTACGGGATACCCGTCGACCGCGAGCACATCATCGGGCACGTCGAGGTCCCCGGCACGGACCACACCGATCCAGGGCCGTTCTGGGACTGGGACCGCTACCTGCCGCTCGTACGGGAGGCGGCGGCCGCGCACACGGAGGGCGTGGCCTAGTCCGTCGGGCGCGCTCGGCTCGGGCCGGTCGCTCAGCTCGGGCCGGGCCCCACGCGGCCCCTCAGCTCAGGCCCGCGTTCCTCGCGCGCTCCACCGCCGGGCCGATGGCCTTCGCCACCGCCTCCACGTCCGCCCTGGTCGAGGTGTGGCCGAGCGAGAAGCGCAGGGTGCCCCGGGCGAGGGTGGGGTCGCTGCCGGTGGCGAGCAGGACGTGGCTGGGCTGCGCGATCCCCGCCGTGCAGGCCGAACCGGTCGAGCACTCGATGCCCTGGGCGTCCAGCAGCAGGAGCAGGGAGTCGCCCTCGCAGCCGGGGAAGCTGAAGTGCGCGTTGGCGGGCAGCCGGTGGTCCGGGTCGCCGCCGAGGACCGCGTCGGGGACGCTCTCCCGTACGGCCCCGATCAGCTCGTCCCGCAGCGCGCCGATGTCCCGGGCGAACGCCTCGCGCCCCTCGGCGGCGAGCCGGCCGGCGACGGCGAAGGCGGCGATCGCGGGGACGTCGAGGGTCCCGGAGCGCACATGGCGCTCCTGCCCGCCGCCGTGCAGCACGGGTACGGGGGTGTGCTCACGGCCCAGCAGCAGCGCGCCGATGCCGTAAGGGCCGCCGATCTTGTGGCCGGAGAGGGTCATCGCGGCGAGTCCGGAGGTGGCGAACTCCAGCTCGGTCTGGCCGAAGGCCTGGACGGCGTCGGAGTGCAGCGGAATGCCGAACTCCGCTGCCACGTCGGCCAGTTCCCGGACCGGCATGATGGTGCCGATCTCGTTGTTGGCCCACATGACGGTGGCGAGGGCGACATCGTCGGGGTTGCGTCCGATGGCCTCGCGCAGCGCCTCGGGCGACACCCGTCCATAGGCGTCGACCGGCAGGTATTCGACGGTCGCGCCCTCGTGCTCGCCGAGCCAGTGCACGGCGTCCAGGACGGCGTGGTGCTCGACGGGGCTGGCCAGCACCCTGGTCCTGGCCGGGTCGGCATCGCGGCGGGACCAGTACAGGCCCTTCACGGCGAGGTTGTCGGCCTCCGTGCCGCCCGAGGTGAAGACCACCTCACTGGGCCGCGCGCCGAGAGCCTCCGCGAGCATCTCGCGGGCCTCCTCGACGGTGCGGCGGGCCCGGCGGCCGGCGGCGTGGAGCGAGGAGGCGTTGCCGGTGAGGGCGAACTGGGCGGTCATCGCCTCGATCGCCTCCGGCAGCATCGGAGTGGTCGCGGCGTGGTCGAAGTAAGCCATGGTGGTCCCGATTCTACGAGCCGCCGGGATCCGGCCGCGTAGCCGGGCCGCCCGGGCACCGGAGCGGCGTCCGGCCGTGGACGCACGGCGGACGGACGGCTGACGGCTGACGGCTGACGGCTGACGGACGACGGACGACGGACGACCGGCGTCAGCCGCGCGGCACCCGGGCCAGTTGGCGGGACTGGGCCACCAGGCGGTCCGCGCTGTCCCAGACTTCCGCGTCCTCCTCCAGATAGCCGCCCGCGAGGTTACGGGTGCTGATGGCGACTCGCAGCGGGCCGGGCGCCGGGGCGCGGCGGATGTGGGTGGTCAGCTCGATCGTGGGGGTCCAGCCCTGGAGGCCCAGCTCGAAGGCCGTCGGTGGCAGCGCGTCCACCGTCAGCAGCAGGGAGAGCGGATCCGGGGCGCGGCCGTCCGCGAGGGTGAACCAGCCACGGATCTCCCCCTTGCCGGACGGTGCGCCGACGGCCCATCCGGCGGTGGCCGGGTCGATCCGCATGTCGAACCGGTCCAGCAGGGAGAAATCGCCGGGGCCGGGCGGCGGGTGGTCGGCGGCGCTCGGGCAGCGTTCCGCCGGCGGGAGCGCGGGGGGCTCGGCCGTGGTGCGTACGTCGTCGGACAGCGTGTCCAGGTCGCCGTACGAGGCGAGGACCCGGATCCGCTCGACCTGGCTGCCGTCGTCCTCGTACTGGAGGAGGGACGCCTGACCGGTGGAGAGGGTGCGGCCGGACCGTACGGTCTCGGTACGGATCATCGCGGCGCCGGGCTTCGAGGGCGTGAGGAAGTGCGCGGTGAGGGTGAGCGGGTGCGGGTGCGGGAGGGCGTCGCCCAGGGCGCGGCCGACGACCGCCTGGAGATAGCCGCCGTTGAGCGCGTTGATGATCGTCCAGCCCGGGGAGAGGCGGGTGTCGTACACGCCCGGTTCGCGGAGGGTGACGGCGGTGTCGCGGTCGAACTCGCTGTCCCCGAGGGGTGCCTGTGCCATGGGACGCACGGTACAACAGGAACGTACTGAGCGGTAGCTTACTCTTCCTCGGTGGACGCGGAGCGCCGGTTCCAGGCGCGCGGCGCCCGCCAGTGGAAGCGCATCGCCAGCAGCCGCAGGACGAACGCCGTCAGGACGGCGAGTGTGCCGGTGAGGGCGCCCAGTACGTCGAAGTGGATGAAGAGCGCCACCATCGTGGCGCCGACGATGGCCGGGACGGCGTACAGATCGCGGTCCCAGCGCAGCAGCGAGGGAGCCTCGTTGGCGAGCACGTCACGCAGGACACCGCCGCCGGCCGCCGTGACCAGGCCGAGGACCACCGAGGCGGTGAGGCCGAGACCGTATTCGTACGCCTTGGTGGTGCCGGTGACGCAGAACAGGCCGAGCCCCGCCGCGTCGAAGACGTTGACCGCGCCCTGGATGCGCTCGACCTGCGGATGCAGGAAGAAGACCAGGGCCGTCGCCGCGAGCGGCATGGAGAAGTAGCCGAGGTCCGTGAAGGCGGCGGGCGGTACGGCCCCGATGATCAGGTCACGGATGAGCCCCCCGCCCAGCGCGGTGATCTCGGCCAGCACCGCCATGCCGAAGACGTCGAAGTTCTTCCGTACGGCGAGCAGCGCGCCGGATATCGCGAAAACGAAGATCCCGGCGAGGTCGAGTCCGTGCTGGAGGGAGGGCGTGAAAAGTTCGTGGAGCACTCGAACAGTGTGCCGGGTCGCCGGGACGGAGAGATTCCGCGTCCCGGCGGCCCAGCACAGGCCGCTGCCCCGCTCCTACTCCTTGCCGGTCGGCTCGGTCGTCCCCTCGGAGGCGGTCGTCCCCTCGGAGGCGGTCGTCCCCTCGGAGGCGGCCGAGCCCTCGGACGCCTCGCCGGACGCGGCCTTCGGCACCACGTCGACCAGCTCGATCGCTTCCCGGGCCGCCGACAGCAGCACCGTGTCCTCGGGCGCCTGGTCCGGAGCGTTCTCCGGGTGGTGGCACGCCACCTGCTGGCCCGGCTTCAGCATCTGCATCGGCGGGTCCACGGTCGTGCAGATCTGGGTCGCCTTCCAGCACCGCGTGTGGAAGCGGCAGCCGGTCGGCGGCGAGATCGGCGACGGCACGTCGCCCTTGAGCAGGATGCGCTCGCTCTTGACGCCGCGCCGCCTCGGGTCCGGCACCGGCACCGCGGACATGAGCGCGTTGGTGTACGGGTGCATCGGCGCCGAGTACAGCGACTTCCGGTCCGCCAGCTCGACGATCTTGCCCAGGTACATGACCGCGATCCGGTCCGAGACGTGCCGGATGACCGACAGGTCGTGGGCGATGATCACGTACGTCAGACCCAGCTCGTCCTGGAGGTCGTCCAGCAGGTTGACCACCTGCGCCTGGATCGACACGTCCAGCGCGGAGACCGGCTCGTCGGCGACGACGAGCTTCGGGTTGAGCGCGAGCGCGCGGGCGATCCCGATGCGCTGCCGCTGGCCGCCGGAGAATTCGTGCGGGTAGCGGTTGTAGTGCTCGGGGTTGAGCCCCACCCGCTCCAGCATGCTCTGGACGGTCTGCTTGACGCCGCCCTCGGGCGTGACGCCCTGGAGCTTGAAGGGCGCGCTCACGATCGTGCCGATCGTGTGCCGCGGGTTCAGCGACGAGTACGGGTCCTGGAAGATCATCTGGACGTCGCGCCGCATCGGCCGCATACCGCCCACGCCCAGGTGGGTGATGTCCCGGCCCTGGAACTCGATCTGCCCGGCGGTCGGTTCGAGCAGCCGCGTGATCAGCCGGCCCATCGTCGACTTGCCGCAGCCCGACTCACCGACCACGCCCAGCGTCTCGCCGGAGCGGACCTCGAAGTCGAGGCCGTCCACGGCCTTGACCGCACCGGTCTGCCGCTTCAGCAGGCCCTTCCTGATCGGGAAGTGCTTCTGCAGACCGGTGACCTTGAGCAGGGTCTCGCCGGGGGCGGCGTCCCTGTTGAGGAGGCCGGCGCCGCCGCTCTGCGCGGGAATCGTCACGTCTTTGTCCTCGCTCACAGCTTGGGCGCAATCTCTTCGGTCCAGATGCGCTCCCGGTCCTGCTCCGACATGTGGCAGGCGGCCCAGTGTCCGCGGTCCGTCTCGGAAAGCTCGGGCCGCGTGGTGCGGGTGACGCCTCCCTTGGGCACATCGGCGTACGGGCAGCGCGGGTTGAAGACGCAGCCGCTCGGCAGGTTGATCAGGGAGGGCGGGGAGCCCTTGACCGGGATGAGGCGCTCCGTCTGCTCCCGGTCGATGCGCGGCATCGATCCGAGCAGGCCCCAGGTGTACGGGTGGCGGGGCTCGTAGAAGACCTTCTCCGCCGGGCCGCGCTCGATGCACCGGCCGCCGTACATCACCAGGAGGTCGTCGGCCAGCTCGGCGACGACGCCCAGGTCGTGCGTGATGACGATGACGGCGGAGCCGAACTCCGTCTGCAGGTCCCGGATCAGGTCCAGGATCTGCGCCTGGACCGTCACGTCCAGAGCCGTGGTCGGCTCGTCGGCGATCAGCAGGTCGGGGTTGTTGACCAGCGACATCGCGATCATCGCGCGCTGCCGCATGCCGCCCGAGAATTCGTGCGGGTAGGAGTCCACCCGCTTGTCGGGCTGCGGGATGCCGACCCGGTCGAGCATCTCGATGGCCCGGCGGCGCGCGGCCTTCTTGTCCACCTTGTGGTGGATCTGATAGGCCTCGATGATCTGCTTGCCGATGGTGTAGTACGGGTGCAGGGCCGACAGCGGGTCCTGGAAGATCATCGCCATGTCGCGGCCGCGCAGCTTGCGCACCCGGTCCGGGGAGGCGGTGAGGAGCTCTTCGCCGTTCAGCCAGATCTCACCGGAGACCTGTGCCTTGCGCTTACCGTACTGGCCCGTGGTGTGCAGGCCCATGATGCCCATCGAGGTGACGGACTTCCCGGAGCCGGACTCCCCGACGATGCCGAGGGTCTTGCCCTTCTCCAGCTGGAAGCTGAGCCCGTCGACGGACTTGACCAGACCGTCGTCCGTCGGGAAGTGCACGCGCAGGTCGCGCACGTCCAGGAAGGAGTCGGACGGGCGGGTGGCGACGGGCTCGCCGAGGGCGGAGCCCGTGGTGCTCAGGTCGGTCATGCGAGCCTCACTCGGGGGTCGATCACGGCGTAGAGAACGTCCACGAGGAGATTCGCGAAGGCCACCGCGAGGGCCGTGACCAGCGTGACGCCGAGGATCACCGGCAGGTCCTTCACGCTGATCGCCGTGAGTACGGCCTGACCGAGTCCGGGAAGACTGAACGTCGTCTCGGTGAGGATCGCGCCGCCGATGAGGGCGCCGAGGTCCATCCCGAGCAGCGTGAGGATCGGCGTCATCGTGGAGCGCATGGCGTGCTTGCCGATGACGACGGGCTCACTCAGCCCCTTGGCACGGGCGGTACGGATGTAGTCCTCACCCATCACCTCCAGCATGGTGGCCCGGGTGATCCGGGCGTACATCGCCGCGTAGAGGAAGGCGAGGGTGATCCAGGGCAGCAGCATGCCGCCGAGCCAGCCGCTGAAACTCTCTTCGAGCGGCACGTACTGGGCGTCGAGCCAGCCCAGTCCGTAGCTGAAGACCGCCAGCGACAGCAGGCCGGTGAAGTAGATCGGCAGCGAGACGCCGGCCAGGGCGACCAGCATCGCGCCGCGGTCCCACAGGGTGCCCCGCTTGAGCGCGGAGAGCACACCGGCGGCGAGGCCGAACAGCAGCCACAGCACGGCGGCGCCGATCGCCAGCGCCAGGGTCACCGGCAGACGGTCGGTGAGCTGCGGCCAGATGGCCTGCTCGGTGCGGAAGGAGTAGCCGAAGCAGGGGGCCGCGCAGTGGGTGACATCGCCGCCGGCCGAGTAGGTGCGCCCGACGAAGATGCCCTTGAAGAACTCCCAGAGCTGAACCAATATCGGGTCGCCCAGTTGCAGTTTCTCGCGAACGGCCTCCAGGCCCGCGGCATCGGACTGCTTGCCCACGTACATCGTGGCCGGGTCGACGCCCGCCCACTTGGGGATGAGGAAGAAGATGCAGAAGACCACCAGCATGATGACCACCAGCATCACTGCGACGGCCATGAGCCGCCTGATGAGGTATGCGAGCACTGCTCTCGGCCACGCGGCGGGACCGCGGGCCACCGGAATGCGTCCGGTGGCCCGCGGTCACACCACTCCGGCCTTCACCTGCCTTTCGTGCCGTACGGCGGGTGTACCGGTGGTGGTTACTTCACAACGCCCAGGCTGGTGAAGTCATACATGCCGCTGTACGCGTTCGTGGTGTACACGTTGGTCAGCCGGTTGCCGCGCCAGTTGATGAACTTCTCGAAGGTGAAGGGCAGGTAGTACGCGCCCTCCATGACCTGGTGGTTGATCTCCGTGGCGATCGTTTCCTTCTTCGCCGCGTCCAGCTCGACGGAGAACTTCGCGAAGTTGGCGTCGATCTTGGGGTCCTTGATCATCGCGAAGTTGTTGTTTCCGCTGTCAAGGATGTACTTGCTGCCCCAGAGCGGCAGGCCGTAGCCCTGCACCGAGGGGAAGTCCGGGCCCCAGCCCATGATGATGATGCCGTAGTTCTTCTGCTTGACGACCGTGGGGTTACCGATGATGCCGCCGGTCTGCGAGCCGTCGAACTGGTCGATGTCGACCTGGATGCCGACCTTCTTCAGCGACGCCTGGAGCGACTCGGCGGACGCGACCTCGACCGGCTTGTTGTTACGCACCGCGATGGTGGTCTTGAAGCCGTTCGGCTGACCGCAGGCCTTGAGCTCTTCCTTGGCCTTGGCGATGTTCGCCGCACCGTCGTTGGTGGCGAGACCGTACGGGTCGTACTTCTGGCCCTCGGAGCCCGGAACCGCCGGCGGCAGCATGTTGGTGCCGATGTCGCCACCCGCGAGCGGGCCACCGCGCGCGGTCTGGATCGACTTGTGGTCGGCACCGTAGATGACGGCCTTGCGGCAGTGCTCGTTGTCGAACGGCTTCACGATCTGCGGGAAGACCGCGTACCGGACGTAGCCGGAGACCGGGTTGTCCAGGTTCTCCTTGTGCTCCTTGAGGGCCTTGTTACGGCCCTGGGGGGAGAGACCCGTCTGGTTGAGGTCCAGGTCGTAGTCGCCCGCGATCAGACGGTTGTCCATGTCGTTGGCGTTGGTGAACAGGTTCACCGTGATCTTGTCCGGGAGCGCCTTGCGGACCGGGTCCGAGGCCTGCTTCCAGTTCTCGTTGCGGACGAGCACCAGGGACTTGTTCGGCGAGTACGACTCGAACTTGTACGGGCCGGCGGAGAAGGGGAGCAGGCCGTACTTGGACTTGGTGTCCTTGTCCTGGCGCACCGGCGAGGACGAGGTGAGCGCGAGGATGTCCTCGAAGTCACTGTTCGCGGTGGGCAGGTGGAAGATGATGGTCTTCTCGTCCGGCGTCTCGATGGCCTTCAGACCCTCCTTGGAGGTGTCCTTGTAAGGCCCCTTGTACGCGCCCTCGGGGTCGAGGATGTCCCTCAGGTAGACCGGACCGCCCGAGAGGACGTCCTGGGCCCACTGACGCTCGATGCCGTACTTGACGTCCTGGGACGTGATGGCCTTGCCGTCTTCCCAGCTGACGCCGTCACGCAGGGTGTACGTGTAGGTCTTGCCGTCGGCCGAGACCTTCGCGCGGTCGGAGGCGAGGTCGGGGGTGAGCTCGGCGCCCGTCTTGCCCGGCTCCGTCTTGCTGGTGACCAGCTGACGGGTGTAGTAGCGCATGAAGTTCCACACGAACCCGTAGTACCCGCGGGTGGGGTCCCACGAGTCGGCGTCCTGGGCGCCCGCGTACTTCAGCGTGCCGCCCTTCTTCGCCGAGGCGTTGGCGACCTTGTTGTTGGCCGCGTCGAAGCCGGCGCCCGCGCTCTTGCTGTCCTTGCTTGCGCCATCACCGCCGCCGCACGCCGCTGTGGTCAGCAGTGCAGCGACCACGGCAGCAGCGGCCATGGCCTGCTTGCGCCGCCCTGTGGTGCGTTGGGTAGTCACGATCTCGGATCCTCCGTGTGAGTAGCGGCCCTGTGAGGAACGGGCCCTGAAGTGGCGCGGGTGCAGCTGTACGGCGGGTTTAGCGCGAGCCCTTCGGGTCGAGCGCGTCACGCACGCCGTCGCCGAGGAGATTGAAGGAGAGCACGGTGATGAAGATGGCCAGACCCGGGATCAGCATGTACATCGGGTCCGAGTCGTAGAAGTTCACCGCGGAGGAGAGCATCTGCCCCCAGGAGGCGGTGGGCGGCTTGACGCCCACACCCAGGAAGCTGAGAGCCGCCTCGGTCAGGATGTTGGTGGGAATCATCATCGTCGTGTACACGATGATCGGCGCGACGATGTTGGGCAGCAGCTCCTTGAACAGGATGTACGTCTGCCCGGCGCCCAGGCTCCGGGCCGCCTCCACGTACTCCCGTTCCCGCAGGGAGAGCGTCTGGCCGCGCACCACCCGGCCGACGTACGGCCAGCCGAAGAATCCGATGACCAGGATCATCACCACGAGGCGGACGCCCGTACCGGACAGTCCGAACATCCGGTTCGGCATGACCGAGACCAGGGCGATGATGAACAGCAGCTGCGGGAAGGCGAGAAGCATGTCCATCACGCGGCTGATGAGCGCGTCCAGCCAGCCGCCGAAGTAGCCGGCCAGGACGCCCAGCACGGTACCGAAGACGACCGCGACGAGGGCGGACAGGAAGCCGACGAGCAGCGAGACCTGCGCACCGTAGACGATCCGGGCGAACAGGTCCCGGCCGCTGACGGGCTCGACCCCGAACCAGTGCTCTCCACTGACGCCGCCCAGGGAGCCGAGGGGGGTGGAGAAGAGCGGGTCGATCAGGTCTTCGTGGTATTCGTCGGGCGACTGCCCGGCCAGGTGCGCGATCAGTGGCGCCAGCAGCGCGATCACGATCAGCACGAGCACGACGGCTCCGCCGGCGAGGGCCAGTCTGTCCCGCTTCAAGCGGTCCCAGGCGATGCGCCCGAGAGACCGCCCCTGGACCGACTTGCCCTGAACAGCGGCGACTTCTTCCGTCGCGCTGGGGGCCGTTTCCGTGGTCGGCTCGTGCAATGGTGCCGTCATCGTGGCAAGAACCCCTCTCAACCGGCGGTGACCGGCCCGCACTTGCCGCTTCAGCGGCCCGTTCTCATCAGCAGAGCGAGCAGCGCACTGTCTCCCGTCACGCGGGGCGGGCCACTCGCACACAGGCCCGAAAGGCCATGCATATGCCGGGAGTCTCCATGCCCGTCGCGATCACCCGCCACCCCTGACGGGGAAAGGATGCGCAACCGTGATGCTCCTAGAGGTGTTCCGTTATCCGGACTACGGGTAACAGTGTGCGGACGTATGTCATTTGAGGACGGGGGCGATGAGAGGCCCCAATCCACCATCTCTCGCACGGAATCGGCATATCAGGCCCGCATCGCCGCGTCCCGGCGACTCTACGCGCGTCCGCACGACGCCATGCGGCATTCCGCCAGATATCTGACGGCCGATCAACCACGGCGGGAGGCAGCCGCCGGAGACAGCGACACCCGACAGAGGTACGTCACGGGCCGTCGGGCTCAGTACGGCCGGGGGTAGCCGTAGCCGGACGCCGGGGCCGGGGCCGCGTGGGCCTCCCGGTCGTAGAACGGGCGGGAGTTGGCCCGCAGCCACATCGTCACCGGGTCGTAGTCGTCGGACATCGCGACCGTGGAGACCGGCAGCCCGTCCGGGACCGCGGCGATCGACTGGCGCATCATCGCGCGTACGGAGTCGACGGAGGCCGCGCCGGTGTCGTAGAGATCGAGGCCGATCGCCAGATACGGGGCGCCCAGCGCCGGCTGCACCCAGGCGCGCCGCAGCGAGCGGACGGCGGGGGTGCGGTGCGCGTTCTGGGTGAGCTGGGCGTAGAACTGCGGGAGCGCGATGGCCGGGTCGGACAGCCGCAGCGGGCCCGCCGGCATCCGGTCGAGGCCGGTGGCGATGCGGCGCAGATCGAGCCAGGGGATGCCGATGCCGCCGCCGGGCGCGTGCGGGTTGAGCCAGATCCCCCAGCGGTCGGGGTAGAGGGCGCGGGCGATGTCGTGTCCCGTGACCACTTCATGCGCGCGGGTCCAGCCGCTGACCGCCAGCTCCTGGGCGGAGGTGACGCAGGGGGCGTAACCGAGGCCCTCGACCTCCATGTTGCCGTACTGGGCGTCCGGCGAGCCGGCCTGGCCCTGCCAGAGCAGCATCCAGACGCCGCCGTCGGCGAGGGCCCGCAGGAGCGCCTCGTACGCGTCGTACCGTCCTGGCGTCACCTGGCCCAGCAGGTGCTCGACCTGCCCGGCCGCCGCGGTGCCTGACGCGCTCACTCCGGGTCCACCCCTCTTCGATCCGCCATTCGGCCAACTCCCCCGGTGTCCCGCACCCTCCGGGGACACGGGTACGGCGCCCCCGCCGTCGGCCCTCACACATCCGTCATCAAACCAGCTTAGGCGGGGGCACCGACACAGACTTGACGCCGGGCGTGCCTACCGCATAGGCGGCTATACGTACCCACGCTGATAGAACGGACGCACCTTCGCCAGCAGCCAGTCGCCGACCGGGTCCTGGGCGACGTCCAGCAGAACGAGATTGACCGGCCGGCCCACCTGGACCCGGCCCAGCGCACGGCCGAGGGCGTCCAGCGGGGCGTTGCGGTCCCCGGGCTCCCAGGAGGAGAGCTGGACGCCTATGAAGAGCGCCGGCGCCTCGCCCTCCACGCTGGCGAGCGCGCGCCGGGCGGAGAGTACGACTCCGGCGGCCTCGAACTCAGCAGCGGCGGCGGCGAGGAAGTCGACCGGGTCCTCCTGCCAGTCCGGCTCGAAGAGCCTGACCCGTCCGCCGGCGGCCGGCCCGTCGAGCGGTGTGCGGCCCGCCCGGCACAGCTCGGCGACGGCGGGCGGCGGCAGCGGCATCCCGACCACACCACCGGGGTTGACCACGATGCCGAGCTGCGGGGGCAGGCCTCGCGCGAAGTCACGGGCCGGGGCGACGGTGAAGGACATATGGCCGCCGACGCACTGCAGGAACTGCTGCTCGGAGCTGAACACCGGCACGTACGGGGCGCCCTCGATCTCCGTCGTCGGCAGATCGAGGTCGGCGCTGTCGGGCCCGCCGCCGGCCGGCAGCGGCACCCAGACCTGGCTGCGCCCGAGCACCTCCACCAGGCGCCCGCCCGCCGCGTCGTTGCCGACCGAGGCGGCCAGTACCTCTTCGAGCTCGTTGCCCGGCCATGCTGTGTTCACAGTCTTCCCCTCCACGTCCCCGCCGCAGCACCCTAACGCCGAGCCCGGCTCACTCCCCAGGGGCCGCCGGGAACGTGATCCGGTCCAGCGCTCCCGCCGCGTCCCGGTCCAGCAGGACGGCCGAGGAGCAGCCGGGCGGGAGGCCACCGGTGGCGGTGGTCAGGAGGTGGCGGACCGCGCGGCGGTGCCGGGCGAAGGCGTGGCCGGAGACGCCCCGGCCGCGCTCGCGCTGCCCGGCGCGGGCGGCCTCGGGGGTGACGTCGAGGAGCAGGAGATGGAGTCGGCGGCCGCGCCGGCGGGCTTCGCGGGCCAGCCAGCGGCGCACCCAGGCCTGGCTGCCGCAGTCGTGGACGACGACACTCGCCCCGGAGCGCAGCGCGCGCCAGAGCCCGGTGTAGTGGGCGAGCCGGACGAGCGGGCGGTAGGCCCCGTACGGCAGCCGGGCCGGGAGCCGCCGTTCCCAGCGGTCCCGGGCGTCCTGCGAGTCGATCCCGCCGCCCTCGGTGGCCCGCCGGATCAGGGTGGACTTGCCGCTGCCGGGCAGTCCTGACACGACCACCACGTCCCCCGCGGCGAAGACCAGCCCCCAGGGCCCCCGGCCTGCCAGGCCCCGCAGGTCGCGGACGGCGGTGACGGGCTCCGTCACCGCTTCGCGGATCCGCCTGACCCGCGCTCGCGCGGGCGCCCCCATCGTGGTCACACACGCGCCGGACCCGTGCGACGTCATGGCCGTCCCCCTGTCAGCTCAGTCCATCTGGCCCACGTTCCCTGCCCATGAAGTGTAAAGAAATGGTAATGGGACACAAGCTTTTCACCCGGATGGGCGTGTCGGGGCCGGTCGTCCCACTCCGGCCCGATGCGTGCGATGATGGCCGCGCCAACTGCATACCGGCCGTTTGAATCCGCGCGGGAGAGTCCCGGCCACCTGGTGGACCGGGCGCCGAAGGAGCAAGTCCTCCCTTGAATCTCTCAGGCCCCGTACCGCGCGGATGAGGCAGATCTGAAAAGCGGGCCGCGCTTCTGCGGCTCCACCCAAGGTGCAAGTCATGACCGCCCGTTCCGAGCAGTACGCGCGGACGGTCATGGTGAACCTCTCAGGTTCCGATGACAGATGGGGAGGACCGTCCTCGCCCGTCATGCCCTGGGAGCCACACCGATGAGCCCTGTCCCCCCCAGCAGCACCCCCCGCCTCACCGCGCTCGACGCCGTGCACCGCGCCCTGGGCGCGACCATGACCGACTTCGCGGGCTGGGACATGCCGCTGCGCTACGGCAGCGAGCGCGACGAGCACAACGCCGTCCGCACCCGGGCCGGTCTCTTCGACCTCTCGCACATGGGTGAGATCACCGTCACGGGCCCGGCGGCCGCCCAGCTCCTCGACTACGCGCTGGTCGGCAACATCGGCGCCGTCGCCGTGGGCCGCGCCCGCTACACCATGATCTGCCAGGAGGACGGCGGGATCCTCGACGACCTGATCGTCTACCGCCTCGGCGAGGACGAGTACATGGTCGTCGCCAACGCCTCCAACGCCCAGATCGTGCTGGACGCGCTGACCGCCCGCGCGGCCGGCTTCGACGCCGAGGTGCGCGACGACCGTGACGCGTACGCGCTGCTCGCCGTCCAGGGCCCCGAGTCCCCCGGCATCCTGAAGTCGCTGACCGACGCCGACCTGGACGGCCTCAAGTACTACGCGGGCCTGCCCGGCACCGTCGCGGGTGTCCCGGCGCTGATCGCCCGTACCGGCTACACCGGTGAGGACGGCTTCGAGCTGTTCGTCGAGCCGCGGTACGCCGAGCGGCTCTGGCAGGCGCTGACCGAGGCCGGCGAGGGCGTCGGCCTGGTGCCCTGCGGCCTGTCCTGCCGCGACACGCTGCGCCTGGAGGCGGGCATGCCGCTGTACGGGAACGAGCTGTCCACCGGCCTGACCCCGTTCGACGCGGGCCTCGGCCGGGTCGTGAAGTTCGAGAAGACGACGAACGGCGGCGACTTCGTCGGGCGTACGGCCCTGGAGGCCGCCGCCGAGCGTGCCGCGTCCGCCCCGCCGCGCAAGCTGGTCGGCCTGATCGCCGAGGGCCGCCGGGTCCCGCGCGCCGGATACCAGGTCGTGGCCGGCGACGCGCTCGTCGGCGAGATCACCTCGGGTGCGCCGTCCCCGACCCTGGGCAAGCCGATCGCCATGGCCTATGTGGACGCCTCGCACGCCGAGCCCGGCACCGCGGGCGTCGGCGTCGACATCCGGGGCAGTCACGAGCCGTACCAGGTCGTGGCGCTGCCCTTCTACAAGCGTCAGAAGTGATCCCGTAGCGGTCCCGGTGTCCCCCCGGCGCCCGGAGCCGTCTCGGTCCGTAAGACATCCGTTCCTCAGCACTCCCCCGCGTAC
Organism: Streptomyces sp. NPDC051569; assembly: GCF_044454085.1. NCBI lineage: Bacteria > Bacillati > Actinomycetota > Actinomycetes > Kitasatosporales > Streptomycetaceae > Streptomyces > Streptomyces sp. NPDC051569. The sequence goes on along the minus strand of NZ_JBITDJ010000001.1, from coordinate 463,562 downwards.
AGGAGAATTCAGGTCATGAGCAACCCCCAGCAGCTGCGCTACAGCAAGGAGCACGAGTGGCTGACGGCCGCCGAGGAGGGCGTGTCGACAGTCGGGATCACCGAGCACGCGGCGAACGCCCTCGGTGACGTCGTGTACGTCCAGCTCCCGGAGGTCGGCGACACGGTGACCGCGGGCGAGACCTGCGGTGAGCTGGAGTCGACCAAGTCCGTCAGCGATCTCTACGCCCCGGTGACCGGTGAGGTCACCGAGACGAACCAGGACGTGGTGGACGACCCGTCGCTGGTGAATTCCGCTCCCTTCCAGGGCGGCTGGCTGTTCAAGGTACGCGTCACGGAGGAGCCGAAGGACCTGCTCACCGCCGACGAGTACACCGAGTTCTCCGGCAACTGACGTGCTCCGGCACCGAGACCCCCAGGGACTGTGATGTCTTCGAAGTCGCTTCTGAACGCCTCTCTCCACGAGCTCGACCCGGATGTCGCCGCGGCCGTCGACGCCGAGCTCCACCGCCAGCAGTCCACCCTCGAAATGATCGCCTCGGAGAACTTCGCTCCGGTCGCGGTCATGGAGGCCCAGGGCTCCGTCCTCACCAACAAGTACGCCGAGGGTTACCCCGGCCGCCGCTACTACGGCGGCTGCGAGCACGTCGATGTGATCGAGCAGATCGCCATCGACCGCGTCAAGGCGCTGTTCGGCGCCGAGCACGCGAACGTGCAGCCGCACTCGGGCGCCCAGGCGAACGCGGCGGCGATGTTCGCCCTGCTCTCCCCCGGCGACACGATCATGGGTCTGAACCTCGCCCACGGCGGGCACCTGACCCACGGCATGAAGATCAACTTCTCCGGCAAGCTCTACGACGTGGTCGCCTACCACGTCGACGAGACGACCGGCCAGGTCGACATGACCGAGGTCGAGCGCCTCGCCAAGGAGTCCCGTCCGAAGCTGATCGTGGCCGGCTGGTCGGCGTACCCCCGCCAGCTGGACTTCGCCGCCTTCCGCCGGATCGCCGACGAGGTCGGCGCGTACCTCATGGTCGACATGGCGCACTTCGCCGGTCTGGTCGCCGCGGGCCTGCACCCCAACCCGGTGCCGCACGCGCACGTCGTCACGACGACCACGCACAAGACCCTCGGCGGCCCGCGCGGCGGGGTGATCCTCTCCACCCAGGAGCTGGCGAAGAAGATCAACTCCGCGGTCTTCCCGGGCCAGCAGGGTGGTCCGCTGGAGCACGTCATCGCGGGCAAGGCGGTCTCCTTCAAGGTGGCGGCCACGGACGAGTTCAAGGAGCGCCAGCAGCGCACCCTGGACGGCGCCCGGATCCTCGCCGAGCGGCTCGTCCAGCCCGACGTCACCGAGGTGGGCGTATCCGTCCTCTCCGGTGGTACGGACGTCCACCTGGTCCTCGTCGACCTGCGCGACTCCGAGCTGGACGGCCAGCAGGCCGAGGACCGGCTGCACGGGATCGGCATCACGGTCAACCGCAACGCCGTCCCGAACGACCCGCGCCCCCCGATGGTCACCTCGGGCCTGCGGATCGGCACCCCGGCGCTCGCCACCCGCGGCTTCACGACCGAGGACTTCACCGAGGTCGCGGAGATCATCGCGGCGGCCCTCAAGCCGTCGTTCGACCGCGAGGCACTGGCCGGCCGGGTCACCGCGCTGGCCGCGAAGCACCCGCTCTACCCCGCTCTGTAACGGCCGGGGGCCACCGCCCCCGCGTACGGAACGGCTGAAACCCCGGGGCACCGCGCACACTGGACCGTGCGCGCGGTGCCCCGCACCACGTCACCATTGATCTGCGTCACCCCGGCAGACGACGGCGTCTACCCACCAGAGGAGTACCCCCGTGGCCATCTCGGTCTTCGACCTGTTCTCGATCGGCATCGGCCCGTCCAGCTCCCATACGGTCGGCCCGATGCGCGCGGCCCGCATGTTCGCCCGGCGCCTCAAGAACGACGGTCTGATCGTGCACACCGCCTCGATACGGGCCGAGCTGTACGGCTCCCTCGGCGCGACCGGCCACGGGCACGGGACCCCCAAGGCCGTCCTGCTCGGCCTGGAGGGCAACTCCCCCCGCACCGTCGACGTGGAAAGCGCCGACGATCAGGCGGAACGTATCCGCACCAGCGGCCGGCTCAACCTCCTGGGCGTGCACGAGATCGCCTTCGACGCCGACGAGGACCTGGTCCTGCACCGCCGCAAGACCCTGCCGTACCACGCCAACGGCATGACGGTCTTCGCGTACGACGCCGACGGCGGCCTGCTGCTGGAGAAGACGTACTACTCGGTGGGCGGCGGCTTCGTCGTCGACGAGGACGCGGTGGGCGAGGACCGGATCAAGCTCGACGACACCGTGCTCAAGCACCCCTTCCGCACCGGCGACGAACTGCTGAGGCTGTCCCGGGAGACCGGCCTGTCGATCTCCGCGCTGATGCTGGAGAACGAGAAGGCCTGGCGCACCGAGGACGAGATCCGGGCCGGGCTGCTGGAGATCTGGCGGGTCATGCAGGCCTGCGTCGCGCGCGGAATGGCCCGCGAGGGCATCCTGCCCGGCGGCCTGAAGGTCCGCCGCCGCGCCGCCCACACCGCCCGACAGCTCCGCGCGGAGGGCGACCCGCAGGCGCACGCGATGGAGTGGATCACGCTCTACGCCATGGCCGTGAACGAGGAGAACGCGGCGGGCGGCCGCGTCGTCACCGCGCCCACCAACGGCGCGGCGGGCATCATCCCCGCCGTGCTGCACTACTACATGAACTTCGCGTCCGGCGGCGCCACCGAGCAGGAGAAGGAGGACAGCGTCGTCCGCTACCTCCTCTCCGCCGGTGCCATCGGCATGCTCTTCAAGGAGAACGCCTCCATCTCCGGCGCCGAGGTCGGCTGCCAGGGCGAGGTCGGCTCGGCCTGCTCCATGGCGGCGGGCGCGCTCGCCGAGGTACTGGGCGGCAGCGCCGAACAGGTCGAGAACGCCGCCGAGATCGGCATGGAACACAACCTCGGCCTGACCTGCGACCCGGTCGGCGGCCTGGTGCAGATCCCGTGCATCGAGCGCAACGGCATGGCGGCGGTCAAGGCCGTCACGGCGGCCCGGATGGCGCTGCGCGGCGACGGCAGCCACAAGGTCTCCCTGGACAAGGTCATCAAGACCATGAAGGAGACGGGCGCGGACATGTCCGTGAAGTACAAGGAGACGGCACGCGGCGGGCTCGCGGTGAACATCATCGAGTGCTGAGGGAGAGCCTCTGATCAGGGGTTTCTCTTCTGCCCCAGGGACGACGGCCCGTCCCGGAGCCGTGCGGGCTTCGGGACCTGCCGTTCCCGCTCGGCGCGATCATGGCGAAGCGCGACCCGCCGCGACCGACACCCCCGTGGTCAGCGACAGTACGGCCCCTCCAGAATCTCGGAGGAGCCGTACCGCACCTTACGGATGCCCGTTCACCGGCGATCCTCTACGGAGCCGCCTTCGGAGTCGCCTTCGAGGGTGAATATATTTCTGCGGGTTTCGGGAGTTCCGCCACCGGCGCCAGGGCCAATTTCTTGGAACCCCCGAGATAGTAGAAGTAGAGACCGAGTTCGCCCGGCCCCGAGGAACCGCACTGCCGGTCCGAAAAGCTGAGGGAAACCCACTTTTCGCCTCCTGCGGGCACGGTGTCCACACCCCAGGAGAACTCGCATCGCTCCTGGGTGTCGGCTTCCTCTATCAGTTCGCTCAGCTGAAGCTGCGCACCTGGGGAGATTCTCCCCGTCCCGTCCTTCTCGAAATCAACCCAGTCTCCTCCGGGATTGCTCCAGTGGCCGACGATCTGACCTTCTGTCGGGACGGGATAATCTTCTTCCGTTCCGCAGGCGGACACTCCGGCGACGAGGAGCACGGCAAGGACAGGGGCGAAGAGTGATCGGCTTCGCCTGGTACGGCACATAGGTTTCCTCAATCCGGCTGACCCTCACAGGGATGTCCCTCTGAACCCTCCGGCCAGATCCGCTTCAGGGCGTCCGGGCTAGCAGGCCGACAGCCGCGCGCCCGCGGAGGGTGTGTCACGTTAGCGCTCGCGCGGAAGGGTTCGGCTGATGGGGCATAGGGGGTGCTTTCCCGATCGGGTGCGGTGCGTCACCTTAGGGCCGCATGAGCGATGATCGCGAGAAGGCCGCGGCGCTGGCGCGAGCGGTGCGGTTGCGGGAACAGGGCCAGGCCGGGCAGGCCCGGGAACAGCTGGTGGAGCTGGCCGAGCAGTATCTGGACGACACCGAGATCGCCTACCAGACGGCCTGGGTGCACGATGTTCTTGGCCTGGAGCGCGAAGCTGTCCCGTTCTATGAGCGGGCCCTGGGCGGCGTGGGCCTGTCTCCGGAGGATCGTCACGGGGCTTTCCTCGGGCTGGGGAGCACTCACCGGGTCCTGGGCTCCTACAGGGCGGCAGTGCAGACCCTGCGGCACAGGCTCGATGAGTTTCCCGACGACCCGGCGCTGCGGGCTTGCCTGGCCATGGCGCTGTACAACGTCGGTGAGGACCACGAGGCGGTGCGGCTGCTGTTGAAGACGCTGGCCGCCACCAGCAGTGACCGCCGGATTCAGGACTGTCGGCGGGCGATCGAGCACTACGCCGACGATCTCAACGGTGTGCCGCGGACGAACGAGGAGCGGCGGCGAGGAGGGAACTGAGTCATCGGCGGCGCCGTGGGCGGCCGTCCCAGCGGTGAGTGGTCCAGGCCGCGTCGGATCAGGCCGCGGACGGTGATGACGGTGTCGGCGAGGTCGAAGAAGGCATTGATCACCAGGGTGCGACGTTCGTAGCAGCGGGCCAGGCGGTGACGGGGTCCGGGGAGGAGTGCCGCGTCCCGGACCTGTGGTGTGCGTGGTTGGCCGACCCCGGTGTGACGAGGCCGCTTTCGTAGGCGATGGTCACGAGGTGGGCGCGGTTGGTGGCACCGAGTTTGCGCATGACGCGGTTGAGGTGGGTCTTGATCGTGAAGGGGCTCAGACCGAGAAGGTGGGCCAGGGTGTCGTTGTGGATGTGGGTAGCGGCCAGGCCGAGGATCTGGCGCTCACGTGGGGAAAGCACCGTCAGGACGGGGGCGGTTGCCACGGCTGGGCCGGCTGGGACGGGGGCGGGCGAGATGACCAGGCCGCCTCGGCAGATGAGGCCGAGAGCGCCGAGGAAATGTGCGACGTCGAGGTCGGGACCGAGGATTCCGGTGACTCCGGCGCTCAGGCAGGACGCGAAGCAGGCGGACGGAAGGTGGCCGATGACGGCGGTCCGGGTCTGAGCGGCGGCCTCGCGCAGGTGGAGATGCGTGGTGGCCGGCTTGGCGTCGGCCAGTGCTCGTGTATGGATGAGAAGAAGGTCGGACCGCGCCGACAGCAGGAGGGGCAGGGCATCGGCAAGTTGGGGGGTCTGGGCATGGACGGTGAGGTCGGCGGAGTCGTCGATGACGTGTGCGTAGGCGTCGAGGACGAGAGCGGGGCCGCCTGTGAGGTGTACGCGCTGCATCGTTCGTCCTCCGGCCGGGCGGGGTGAGGTCTGGGCGGCACACCTGGCCCGCAGCGCGGCTCGGCCGCGCTGCGGGCAGGCTCGCTCAGGGGCGGTCGTCGGAGACGGAATGTGCGGTGCCGGTGAGGGCGCCGGCGTAGACGGTTTCGGGGGCGGCCGGGGCAGTCGCGGGGGCGGGGGCGATGAGCTTTTCACCTTCCACGTCGACGTGAGGCAGGATGCGGTCGATCCACCCGGGCAGGGTCCAGGCTCGGTGGCCCAGCAGGGCCAGGGCTGCGGGCACCAGCGTCATGCGGACGACGAAGGCGTCGAAGAGGACCGCGATGGCGAGCCCGAAACCGATCATCTTGATCATCGCTTCGTGGGCGCCGATGAAGCCGGAGAACACGGCGATCATGATGACCGCCGCCGCGGCGACGACGCGCCCGCTGTGGCGCAGCCCGGATTCGATGGCCTGTCGGGGTTCTTCGCCGTGGACGTGTGCCTCGCGGATGCGGGTCACCAGGAACACCTGGTAGTCCATGGCGAGGCCGAAGACGATCCCGACCATGAGGATCGGCATGAGACTCATGATCGGCCCGGTCTGCTCGACACCGAGGAGGGAGCCGAACCAGCCCCACTGGAAGACGGCGACCAGCGCGCCCAGGGATGCCAGCACCGACAGCAGGAAACCGAGGGCCGCCTTGAGGGGCACGAGGATGGACCGGAAGACCAGGATGAGAACGAGGAAGGCGAGGCCGACCACGAGGGCGAGGTAGGGCAGGATCGCCGCACGGAACTTGTCGGAGACGTCGATGCTCATCGCCGTGGCACCGGTGACCATGCCACGCGCCCCGGTCTCCTCGGTGACCTCGCCGGCCGCGTCGCGGATGTCGTGGACGAGGACCTTGGTCTCCGGCGCCTCCGGACCGCTGCCGGGCACCACGTTCAGGATCGCGGTGTCGCCCCGCTCGTTGTACACGGCCGGCGCGACCGCGGTGACGTTCCTGAGAGTTTTGATGCGGTCGCCGAGCGCCGCGGCGGCCTTGTTCGCGGCGTCGGGATCCTTGGCGTCGACGGTGACGATGAGGGTGCCGTTGAAGCCGGGGCCGAAGGACTCGGCCAGCATGTCGTACGCCTTGCGCTGCGTGGTCGACGTCGGCTGCGAGCCATCGCCGGGAAGCCCGAGCTCCAGCTTCGTGGCCGGCAGCGCGATGACACCGAGGCCCACGACACCCAGCAGCAGTACCGCCAGCGGGCGGCGCAGGACGAACCGTGCCCAGCGCTGCGCCGCGGGCACCTTGACGGAGTCGCTCTCCTTCGTGGTGGACGGGGCGCTGTCCTTCTTCGCGGCGCGTCCCAGGACCCGTTCGGGGGCGAAGCCGAGCATCGCGGGCACCAGGGTGACGGCGATGGCCACGGCGAGGGCGACGGCGCCGGCCGCGGCCAGGCCCATCACCGTGAGCAGCGGCATGTTGACGACGGCGAGTCCGGCCAGGGCGATCACGACCGTCAGCCCGGCGAAGACGACGGCTGAGCCGGCGGTGCCGTTGGCCCGGGAGGCAGCCTCCTGGGCGGTACGGCCCTCAGCACGTTCGGAGCGGTAGCGCGAGACGATGAAGAGCGCGTAGTCGATGCCGACCGCGATCCCCAGCATCATCGCCAGGGCCGAGGTGTTGGAGTTGAGGTTCAGCGGTTCGCTGAGGGCGGTGATCGCCATGACGGTGATCCCGACTCCCAACAGCGCGGTCAGCAGGGGCAGTCCGGCAGCCACCAGCGAACCGAACGTGATGAGCAGGACGACCGCGGCGAGCGCGATGCCGATGGCCTCGGCCGAGGATCCCTCGGTGGCGGGCGGTAGCGCGGTACCGCTGGCCTCGACGGTCAGTCCGCTCTCACGCGCGTCCTCAAGGGCCTTGGTCAGCCCGTCGTGGTCGTCGTCGGTGAGGTCGGAGGGCAGTGCCTTGTAAGTGATCTGCGTGTAGGCGGTGGCGCCGTCCCGGCTGACGGTCTTCGTCGCGAACGGGTCGCTGACCGAAGCGACCTCCTCGGAGGAGGCCCGCAGCCGATTCAGAGCCCCTTCGACATCGGCCCGGTGCGCCGGACTGGTGAGGTCGTCACCGCCGGGGGCACGCAGCACCACGCGTGCGCCGGCGTTCTCCGCGTTGGCGGCCGGGAAGCGGTCCTCCAACAGGTCGAACGCCTTCTGCGCCTCGGTTCCGGGCAGGGAGATCGATGTCGACGCGGCGCCGGAGCTCTGGGAGCCGACCACCCCGACGACGGCCAGTACCGCGATCCACGACAGGACGACGAGACGCCGGCGTCTGAAGGCCCAACGGCCCACTCTGTACAGGAAAGTTGCCACGGAAAGTCACACTCTCTGGTGAGGAAGGACGTTTTGGGGCGTGCGGTGCCGTACGGGCGGCCAGGGGGCCGACCGGGCACACGAGAAGTAGGGATGTGGCGCTCAGCGGTCAGAGGACGGCCGGCGCCGTACCGGCATGCGGGAAAAGAGCCCTGCTGTACGGGGCGTCAGACGCCGGCGCGGGTTCCTGGTTCAGACGGTGTCGGCTTGGTCAGACGGTGTCGGCTTCTTTGCCGACCGATGCGGTGAGGGCCGGCATGAGGATGTGGTGAATGACATCCTCGGCAAGCTGCAGGCTTGCCGATTCACCGGTGAGCAGTTCCTGGATCATCGGCGGGCCGAACAGCACCTGGACCGTCAGAGCGGCGGCGGGGCCGTCCTTGATTTCCCCGCGCTCCATCGCGCGGGTGAGGATCCGCTGCACCATCTCCATCGCCGGTGCGGCCAGGATCTCCCGCAATGCCTCCATGAGTTCCCTGTCGGTCACGATCGCGTGCCACACACTCGCCATCGAGTCCGACGTCGGCCGATCCCCGAAGGCATCCCGGGCCACCTCCAGCAGATCATCCCGCAGGCTGCCGGTATCGATCTCCCGGGACGGCTTGCGCGCCTCGGACCGCGCCTTCAGTGCCACGATGACCAGCTTCGGCTTGCTTTCCCACTGCCGGTAGAGCGTCGCGGTGCTCGACTTGGTCCGCTTGGCCACCTCGGCCATGGTGAGCTGCTCGTAACCCAGCTCGGCCACCAGGTCCAGCGTCGCTTCCAGCAGCTCCCGCTCACGCTCGGGCGACAGGCGCCCACGTCGCGCGGACGCCGAGGAGGTGACTGACATGACCGGTCTCCCAAGATCGATGCGGGGTTCTTACCTGGTACCAAGGTAGGCACCCCACTATCGAAAAGCAAATTTTCGGAAACCCAATTTTCGATGATGCGTCGGCGGCGCCGGGAACTGGTCCTGGCGCGGCCAGGCCGACTCCGATGCCCGATCGAGGGCACCTCCGCGCGGCGCACAGCCGGATCCGGCCGGCCGCCGACCACGTCCACGCCGCCCACCACGCGGCACCCCGACCCGGCACCGGCGAGGCCCCCGACCGCGAGGCGTGCCACGCCGGGCTTCCCGAAGGCGCTCCGGAGCTGACCGTCCGCCGACGCCACCAGGCCGCCGCCCGCCTGGTCCGCTCGGCCCGGCGTCGAAACCCGGGCCGCGTCCGCACCGGCCGAAGGCCGGGACCCGGGGAAAACGGACGCCCGTATGGCCGCCTGACCGAACGCCCCTTCTATAGAGAGGAGTTCACGATGCAGCGGCCTGACGGGAAGGAGGTCAGGCGCCGTGCTGGACGGGACCGATGAGGGTGCCGTCGGCCACCTTGAGCGTGCCCTCGGCGAAGGACGTGCCGGGGATCTGTCCGCCCGGAGCCTGGAGCGTGAACGATGCCTCGTCGGCGCCCCTGGCCGGGCCGCCGCTCGGTACCTGGATGTCGAAGTGCACCGGGTGGCCCGGACCGAAGGTCACCACGGTCTCCTGGACGCCGTATCGGCCGGCGGTGACCCCGCTGTCCGCGCCGTGGTTCGAGAAGCGCACGTCAGCGGGCGAGCCGGCCAGCGTGCACGGCTCGTATCCGCGCGGCGCGGTCAGGGTGACGCGGTAATGACGGTGTCCTGTGGTGTTGTCCGCCTCGGTGATCTTCGCGATGTGGTTGGCCGGACGGCAGGCGGAGGGGACGGCACCGCCGACTGTCGCCGGTGACGACTGCGCGGCCTGCGCACCGGCAGCGCCCGCCAGCATGGTGGCGGCGAGGGTGACGGCAATCCTCCGGTGGGTACGCATCGTGAACGCTCCTTGCCTTGCGCGACGGTCCTACGGGTGTTCCGTGGGAACCATGGTCGGCTCCATTCCTGCCCGCCCGCCCGCGCGGAAAATGTCCCAGGATCGCCACAGCCGAGTCCCGTACGTATGGGTGGAAACCGGCGATTCCCGATCTCCCGCACCTGGACGGCCCGGGCCAGGATCTGGGCTGGGGAGCGCAGGCCGTCCCGTTCGGTCTCGACCGGCTTGGTGGAGCCGTCGGCCATCAGCACCTTCGTGGCCGGGCTGGACCGAGGGCTGGCGGAGTGGCCTGCCTCGGTGTCAGCACCCCGCGAGTCTCCACGTCGGGCCGTAGTCACCGGAGCCGTCCGAGACAGCGATCTCGAACTCCCTGGGGCGGGTGCGCCCTGATCCTGGATGTCCGGCGATTCCCCGTGCGGGCTTCCAGTGACACGGTGCTCGAACGCGGCGCTCGAACACCCGCCCAGCCGCCCGTGCGACCGTGCGGGTCAGGCGTCGGCGCGCGAGGCTCGAAATGCCCTGCTCATGGCGACAGCCGCCCTCACGAGAAGGACGTTCAGGAGTCCGCCGACCACCGCGTATCCGACATCCACGACGACCTGTCCCACGTCAGGGGGGATCGCGGCGAGATGCAGGGCGGGCGCCAGTACGGAGAACAGCAGGGGAGCCGTCAGTACGGAGCAGGGGACCGTCGCCGCGAGGCAGACGAGGAAGGTCACGTCCTTGTCGAAGAACCCGCCGGCATGAATCAACCCCACCGCCAGAACCGCCACCATGTAGATCTTGAACGGCTTCGTCGACATGTTCAGCGCTCTCGGTGGAGGAGACGGGCGGGGCGTCCCGACTCTACAAGGGTGCGTCCATGGCGGGGCGGCCCGGTGAGGGCGGGACGAGCCCGGCCCGGCGAGGGCAGGGCGAGCGGCGCTGTCACCAGGTACGGACGAACCTCACGCTCGCGCTCACCGGTGGGACGGCACGCGTGACGTGCCCGCGGAGGGGAGCCGCCCGCGATCGCCGGATCACACCCCGAGCGTCTCCGCACCGGCCACCGGCGCCATCTCGGCTATCCGGTCCAGCAGCCGCACCAGCACGGTGTAGTCGGCCTCGGAGAGGTCCTCGCGCAGGCTCTGCTCGATCTCCGCCGACAAGCGGGCGGCGCGGCGGGCGCGCTCGACGCCTTCGGGGGTGAGGGACGCCAGGACCACCCGGCCGTGATCGGGGGAGATCCGGCGGTCGACGAGGCCCTTGGCCTCAAGGTTCTTGACGATGCCGTTCATCGTCTGCGAGGTCACCAGCGCCTCACGTGCCAGCTGCGTGCACGACTTCGATACGTCCGAGCCCAGGAGAAAGCTCAGCACCTTGCACTGGGCCACGGTCAGGTCCAGGTCACGTAGCGCCTCCGCCTTGCGGGCCATGATCGCCTGCTCGGCACGCTTGACGTGAAAACCGAGACCACCATCGGTCGCGGCCGTGCGGTCGATGCCGATCATGATCGTCGTCGGGCGCTTCGCCTGGTTCGTACGGTTCGTCTCGTTCATCTGATTCTTCATCTGCTTCGCCGTCCCAGCTGGACTACGACCGACGTCCCCCGCCTGTCCCCCGCCTGTCCTCCGGCTGTCGTCATGCGTATGTGCGGGCCTCTCCCTTTCTCGTGCAGGCCTTCTCGTACAGGGTCCTGTCATTCCCAACGAAGCAACCTCGTTGAAGATTCCTTCATCTTCGACGCGCGCCGGTGGACCTTGGCGCACCCGGCCCGGGGCCACGAGACGCCTGCGGGCCGCCCGGGTCGCCGACCCGGGCACCGGCGCCCGTGACACCCCCCGGCTCCCGGTTTTCGCCGTTTCGCGATCATGAACCATGCACAACACCACACGTCGCACGCTCATCACCGCTCTCACCGCCGCCGCAGCGGCCCCTCTGACCGGTCTCACGGGCCGCGCGGAAGCCGCCGACGGCGGCTCACGGTCCACCGGGACAGGGGCCGTGGACTCTCCGGCGAGCAGCACCACGGCTTCCGCGGGCGCCACGGCTTCCGCGGGCGCCATGGACAGCCCCCGTACCTCGGTGACCATCACCGCGAACGACGCCTCCGCGTACAGTCACCTCTCCCTGGGCGAACTGACCGCCCGCGCGGTCCCCGGCACCCCCGACCGGACGGAGATCCTCCACGGCGGCGACCGGATCGCCCTGCTCACCAAAGGCTCCCGGACGGTCGTGCTGACCGGCCCCGAGCGCACGTTCCGCGAGGACAAGAAGCCCTTCACCGAGGTGTTCGACCGGTCCAGATCCGGCGACTGGGGCACCTCACCCTCGGGCGGGGCCTGGAGCACCGTCAATGGTCCAGTGACCGACTACCGGGTGTCCGGGAAAGCCGGTGTCATCGTCCTCTCCAGCGCCAATCTGAGCCGCCACGCGACTCTGCGCGACGACGAGATCACCGACGTCGACGTACAGACGCAGGCTTCCTTCAGCGTCTCCCCGGCCGGTGCGGCGCTCTCCTTCGCCCTCTCCTTCGGCTTCCAGGACACCAAGAACCACTACCGGGCCCGCCTGTCCCTGTCCCCCCAGGGCAGCGCCGAGGTACGCCTGGAGAAGGAGCAGAACGACACCGTCACGCTTCTGGCGCCGGCCGTCCCCCTCGCTTCCCCGGCGCCGGCCACCGCCAGGTGGAACATCCGGGTCCGCCGTGAAGGCACTCTTCTGCGGGCTCGCGTCTGGTCGGAGGGCAAGGCGGAGCCCACGACGTGGACGGTCCAGGCCACCGACAGCGCGTTCAGCGAGGGACGGGTCGGGATACGCGCTCTCGCCTCCACCGGCAGCACCAACCTGCCCGTCGAGCTCAGCGTCCACCGCTTCGCCGTGGCAGCCGCCACCTGGGCCACACCGCCGTCCGTCACGCACCGCGACTGGGTGCGGGTCCTGCCCGCCGCCTTCGACGGCACGTGGGAGCCCCGGGGCTCCCTGGAGGAACGTATCCGCGCCTGGGCCGGCTCGACGGCCCCCGACGTCCTGGCCCATGCCGCCATGCTGCTCGCCGGCGCCCCGGCCGTGACATCCGCCGCGCTCGGCGTACCCGTCCTCGGACCGGCCGGATACGGACCGCTCACGGACCAGGGTGCCCGGCTCGAAGGTGCCGACTTCCATGACTACATGGGCCTGCCGTGGTCCTTCCCCGACGGCACCGCGCGGCCGGTACGTGCCGCGGAATGGAGGCTCAACCTGGACTGCTCGGGATACGTACGGATGGTGTACGGCTACCACTCCGGGGTCCCGATGACCGCCGCCGCGCCTCTGGACAAGGCACCCGCGCGCTCGGCCCTCCCCCGACGCTCCAAGGACCTGGCGACGTCCTCGCCGGGCACGGTGATCGCCCATGACGACACCCGGCCCCCGGCCGCTCCTGGTCTCCAAGCGGGTGACGTGCTCTTCTTCGACGCCGACGAGGACGACGGCACCGCCATCGACCACGTCGGTATCTATCTGGGCGCGGACCACAGCGGGGAGCGCCGCTTCCTCTCCAGCCGGAAGACACCCAACGGCCCCACCATGGCCGATCTGGGCGGGCCCTCGCTCCTCGACGGAACGGGGCTTTACGCCCGTACGCTCCGCACGGTCCACCGGATCTGACCGGCCCCCGCAGCGCCTGTGCGTTATGCCTTGAGCGTTTCCGCACCGACCGACGGGGCGATCTCGGCGACTCGGTCCAGCAGGTGCAGCAACGACGTGTAGTCGATGTCGGAGAGCTCGTCGCGCAGACTCTGCTCGATCGAAGCCGAGAAGCGCGTGGCGCGGCGAGCTCGCTCGACACCCTCGGGCGTGAGGGAGACCAGGATCACCCGGCCGTGATCCGGTGACGTCCGGCGCTCGATCAGACCTTTGGCCTCAAGGTTCTTGACGATGCCGGTCATCGTCTGCGAGGTCACCAGCGCCTCACGAGACAGCTGTGTGCACGACAGCGCCGCGCCGCCCGTGAGGAAACCCAGCACTTTGCACTGGGCCACGGTCAGGTCCAGTTCCCGGACACCGTTCGCCTTGCGCGCCATGATCGCCTGCTCGGCGCGCTTGAGGTGGTAGCTGAGGTTGCCGGCCAGCTCGGCGTCCTCGATCTCTTCGAGCTCCTCGACCTCTTCGAGTCGTCCCACGGCCTGAGCGTCCTTTATGTCACTGATTCCGGCTTTGCCGACGACTTTTTCCCTTGTGTGGCTCTTCATGCGAGATGTCCTCCCCAAATCGGCTCTCAAGTCCGCCAGCCTTTGCTCTTGCCATCATACGGACCCATGGGTGTAGGCTCCTGGAACTATGAATGCAACTTCATTGATGAAGGCCCCTTCATCTCACCCCCCGAAGCCCGCCTGGGTCACGCTGCTCCTCGTCAGCGTCGCGGTCTTCCTCCTCCCGGTAGCCCTGACCGGCGCCGGGGTCGCCCTCCCCGACATAGCCAAGGACCTGCACCCGAGCTCGCAGGCCCTGCAGTGGGTGGTCAGTGGCTACAACGTCACGTTCGCCGCACTGATGCTCGCCTTCGGCACCATCGCCGACAAGATCGGCCGCCGAAAGATCTTCCAGATAGGCATCGTGCTGTTCGGCGCGGCCGCTCTGGTGGCGATGCTCTCCAACTCCATCATCCTGCTCGACATCGCCCGTGTGGTGGGCGGTATCGGTGCCGGCGCGACCCTGACAGCGGGCTCGACGCTCATCGCCTCCCGCTTCGAGGGGACGGAACGCCTCCGCGCCTTCGGCATCTTCGGCACCGCGCTGGGCGCCGGTCTCGCCTTCGGCCCGCTGATCTCCGGCGTGATGATGGAGGCCATGGGCTGGCGCGGCGTCTTCGCCATCCCCGCCGTCCTCGGACTGGCGGTCGCCATCTTCACTCCCCTGATGACCGAGTCCAAGAACCCCGACGCGAAGCGTCTCGACTGGGCCGGCACCATCACCTTCACCGGCGGCCTGTTCCTGCTGATCTTCGCTCTCGTCGAGGCACCGGCCTTCGGCTGGAACTCGGGAATCGTCATCGGCTCCCTGATCGGTACCGTCGTCCTGCTGGCCGGCTTCTACTTCGCGGAGAAGCACCAGAAGAACCCGATGTTCGACCTCGGCCTGCTGCGCCACTCGCGCTTCATGGGCGTCACCGCGGCGGCCGTCGCGATGGCCTTCACCCTGCTGCCCCTGCTGGTCCTGCTGCCGACGTACTTCAGCGCCGTCGAGGGCTTCAGCCCGCTGCGCGCCGGAGCGGTCCTCGTCATCTTCACCGCACCCACCCTGGTCATCCCGCTCCTCGCCCCCGTCATCGCCAAGTTCTTCTCGGTGCGCGTCCAGCTCACCGCCGCGATGGCGATCGTCGGCGGCGGTATGGCCTGGCTGACGACCATCCAGCCGCACGGAGGAGTCGGCGCCATCGTCGGCCCGCTGCTGGTCACCGGCATCGGCTACGGCATCACGCTGGCCATCCTGGACGGCGCCGCCGTCTCCAGCGTCGACCTGAAGCGCGCCGGTATGGCGGCCGGCATGTTCAACGCCATGCGTCTCACCGGTGACACGGCCGCGGCCGCCGTCGGTGGCTCGCTGCTCATCACCATCACCTCGTCCCAGCTGTTCGGCAAGATCGCCAACCCCGAGAAGGTCACCGAAGAGCTCAACGGAGGTATCCACACCACCTCGCTCGTGGCAGCCGACGCCTTCACCAGCGCTCTCCACGTCGTCATCTGGATCAGCGCCGCTCTCGCTCTGCTCACCGTCCCGCTGCTGTGGCGCGCGCTGCGGCCGCGGAAGGGCGAAGGAAGCAGCATCATGGCGAGCCCGGAAGAGGCTCCGGCCGTCGAGGCACAGGACGCCGAAGCACTCGTACTCACCGACGGACAGGCCGTACTCGCCCCCGAGCCCGCCTCCGGGCCCGCGGTGACCGAACCCCGCCCGGACTACCTGCGGTGACCTCGCCCCACATCGGCGGCGCTCACCTCTCCGCCTGCTGGCCAACGACGCCCAGCGCACGGGAAAGGGTGTGAACCGTGTGAACTGTAGGGGGCCGAAAGGCCCGAAAACCCAAGAGACAGCGGTGTGCGGCTGGAAACCACTCCAGCCGCACACCGCTGTCACGGGACGTTGTCGCGGGACGTCGTCACGGGACGGCGATGACCAGTTCCGGGCGGTCCCACAGCACGGCCGGCGGGTTCGCGCCCACCGTGCCGACCCGCTCGGCGCCCACAGCGCGGTAGAAATCCTCGGCGGGCGGATGCGAGACCACCCGTACGCTCGCGAGGCCCGCGGCGCGCGCCCGGTCCGTCATATGGCCGACGAGACGGCGGCCGATACCGAGCCCCTGGGCGTGGTCGGCGACGAACAGCAGGTCCAGCTCCGGCGGCACGAGGACCAGGGCGTAGAAACCGAGCACCCGGCCGTCGGCGCCGGCGGCCACGAAGACCTCGTGCGTCTCGATGTAGTCCGGCCCCACCCGGTACCCGGCGATCATCGGCGCGTACGGGCCCTCGTAGGCCTTGGACGCCCGGACGATCCGGGTGAGCCGCTTGGCGTCGCGCCCGGTCGCCCGCCTGATCGACAGGGGCCCACCGGCCACATCCGTCGTACGCGAAGTCATACGGTGAGTATGACGTGCCCCGGGTCGGCCGCGAAGGCCGGGGACGCGAAGGCCGGGGACGCGAAGGGCGGGGACACGACCGGCCCCCGTACGGCCCGTTCCGCGCGGGCACGCGGCGACGCCACCGCGGCGCATGAGCCACCGCGTGCCCGGGGCGGATCCCGGGGAGGGTCACTCGCCCTTGCGGGCGGCCCAGAACTCGTCGAAGGTCAGCAGCCCGTCGCTGTTCGCGTCATGGGCGTTGATGACGGCCTGCGCCACGCTCTCGGTCACGTGGAAGTCGCCGAGCTGCGCCATGGCGCTCTTGTACTCCGTCGCCGTGATGAGCCCGTCGCCGTTCGCGTCGAACCGGTCGAACGCCTTGCGCGCGTCGTCGATGTCCGCCATGGTTGCCGCCCCTTCGTGGTGCCGTATGGACGAGGTCAGATTATCCACACGCTCTCACCCGTACGGCGGCAGCCCGGACGGACGGGCTACCGGCCGGTGGGCTCGTGGGAGGGCCTTCGGTCCCGGGAGTTGACCGGCGCCGAGCCGGTGACAGTGCCGGCGGCAGGGGCGGCGGCAGGGGCGGCGGCAGGGGCGGTCGCGGTCAGCGGAAGACGCCCGTGTGCCCCAGCGAGTAGCGGCCGGGCTGCGGGTAGACCGCGAGGCCGTGCGGACCGCCGCCGACCGGGATCCTGGCGAGCTGTTTGCCGGTGGTCGTGTCGATCGCGTACACCTCGGCGTGGTAACGCCCCGACAGCCACAGGACCTTGCCGTCCGCCGAGACGCCGCCCATGTCGGGGCTGCCGCCGTTCGGCAGCCGCCACTTCTTGATCAGCCTGTTCTGCGGGAAGCCGAAGATCGAGATGGTGCCCTCGCCCCGGTTGGTGATGTACATCTGCTTCGAGTCGCGGCTGATGTACAGCCCGTGCGCGCCCTTGCCGGTCGGCAGCAGCTTGGGGGTGGTGAACGCGGCGCCGTCCAGCACCCACACGCCGTGCGCCATCATGTCGGCGATGTAGAACGTCTTGCCGTCGGGCGAGATCTTCACGTCCTGCGGCATGGCCCCGTGGACAGGCAGCTTCTGCTGGCCGATGACGCGCATCCGCGCCGTGTCGACCTTGAGGAGTTCGCCGGAGAACTCGCAGGAGACGATGAAGTACCGCCCGTCGGCCGAGAAGTCGGCGTGGTTGACGCCCGCGCAGCTGACCGGCACGGTCTTCCTCACCTCCATCGTGTGCGGATCGCGGAAGACCAGCTGCCGGTCGAGTGAGGCCATGACGATCGCGTACTTGCCGTCGGGCGTGAAGTAGAGGTTGTACGGGTCGTGTACGTCGACGGGCTCGCCCGCCTCGCCGGTGGCGGCGTCGATCGGGGTGAGCGTATTGCCGCGGTCGTTGTTGACCCAGAGGGTCTTGAGGTCCCAGGAGGGCACGACGTGCTGGGGCTGCCGGCCGACCGGGATGGTCTCGATGACTTTGTACGTCGCCGGGTCGATGACCGAGACCGTGTCGGAGTTGGTGTTGGGGACGTACACGCGGGAGGGAAAGTCCTTGACGACGGGTGAGAGCCTGCCGGGCCGGTCCGCCGCGTAGAGGTCCTTCGGGTCACGCACCGGCGGCATGCCCGGCAGCCCGGCGGGTCCGGCCTGCGAGGGGGTGGCGGAGCGTACGGCGGCCGGGCTCGCGCTCGTCGCGTGGCGCACGGCGTCGGGACTCGCGCAGCCCCCGCCCAGCAGGGCGAGCGCGGCGACCGCGAGCAGGGCGACGGCGGCGGCGCCGGGGGCGGTGGTACGGGGAGGCATCCGGTGCATCAGGTCAGCAGCTCCGTGGTCGTCACCGCGCGCAGGCCGCGGCGTGCGAGTTCATCGAGGAGGACGGGCAGTGCGGTGACGGTGTCCGCGTAGCCGAAGTGCAGGCTCACCACCGATCCGTCGCGGATCGCGCCGACGACGTTGCGGGTGACGGCCGGCGCACCGGGTGAGGTGTAGTCGAGCGAGTCGACGTCGTACGACAGGACGTGCGGATAGCCCGCCCGCCGGGCCAGCCGCCGCACGAGCGGGGTGGCGTGCGGGCTGCGGGAGGGGCGGAACCAGGTGCCGATGGAGCCGGTGAGGCGGCGCAGCCGCTCGGCACAGCCGGTGATCTCCGCGTACGCCGCCGGTTCGTCCATCGAGGAGATGTCGGTGTGGTGCAGCGTGTGGTTGCCGAGGTCGTGGCCGCCGTCGAGGATCCGGCGGGCCATGACCGGGTGTTCGTCGAGCCAGCTGCCCACGGCGAGGACGGTGATGCGGGCCCCGGCGCGTTCCGCCTCGGTCAGGACGGCGGTCGCGAGGGCGGGGTCGCCCTGGCCGTGGAAGGTGAGCGCGACCCGGGCCCGGTCGCGGGGGCCGTGCGCGATCTCGGCGGGCTCCCCCGGGAAGCGGCGGGGCGCGGGCGCGGTGCGGGCGGCGGGCTGGGCTGTGCCCGGCGCCGGCTCGCGTGAGAGTGCCGTGGATGGTCCGGTGGAGGAGAGGGAGCGGGGCGCGGCGGGGCCGCTGTCCGTACAGCCGGCTGCGAGGGCGCCCGTGGCGGCCGCGCCCGCTGCCGCCCGCAGAGCACCGCGACGGTCGATCGACTTCACGCCCCCCATTTAAGGGGGACGGGCGGCGAAAGATGATGATTGACCCGATACGAGGCTTTTTCGAGGCCCTTTCAAGCCATCCCGCTCCCGCGAATGGATCAATGATTCATCCGTGAAGCCTTTCATTCACTCAGCAATTACCAGGCGAGTGGCGCAGTTCACCTATGATTCTTGTGGAATGGAGTGGCCTCACGCCCACGCGCGTGCCATAGTCGAAGACACGACCCGCCCCTTGACCCGAGCCGAGTCGTCAGCAAACTGCCGCGGACACACCCCCCTCCGCGGCGCACCGCAGAAGCCTCTCGGCGCCACGCCCCGGCCGCCCGGAGGCTTCTGTGCGTCCCGCGTCCCGGAGGCTTCTGCGCGTTCCGGAGGCTTCTGTACGTCAGGGGGTCTGGCGGTCCGCGACCCGCATCTCGAACCAGGTGGTCTTGCCGCGCGGCAGCAGATCCACACCCCACCGGTCGGAGAGCCGGTCCACCAGGAAGAGCCCGCGACCGCTGATGTCCATCTCCTGCACCGGAATCAGACAGGGCAGCCCGCGTGAGGGATCCCGCACCTCGATCCTGATCCAGCCGCGCCGGCGGAGCATACGCAACCCGAAGACCCGCGCCCCGGTGTGACGGACGGCGTTGCCGACGAGTTCCGAGACGAGCAGCACCGCGTACTCCGCGGTCTGCGACGAGAGGGCCCATTGGCTCAGCACCACACCATGGGTGATGCGGCGGGCGGCGGCGGCGGATTCGGGCCGGGACGGCAGCCGGACCTCCCCCTCCGTCGGATTGCCGAACAGTTCGAGCGCTTTGAGCGCCTGTTCGTCATCGACGGACGGTATCCACCGCGCGGCGACCGCGTCAGCCTGCGGCCGCGGCTGCTCCATACCCTCCAGGCCCGCCATGCCCCCATCATGGCCGCACAGAGCCTCCCCCGGGGCCTTTCTCGGGGATTCGACCCCCCGGAACAAGACCTTCCGGGGGGTCGGTGCGGCATATGCCCGTGGCAATATTTGCGCGAGGGCACCCTCATGACCTGCGATAACACCATGCAGGCACATGATCACCAAAAGCGATCACGGCGATTATCTTAAGGTTCACTTAAGGCTGCACCGCGTCGTGCACGCGGTTGACGCGACCGCGGCCTCCCCGGCGGCCGACAGCGCCTGGCGGTGGCCGGCGGGACCGGCGGCGGGCCGTCCTCAGAGGAACGTGGCCTTGCCCGGCCCGTCCTCGACGAAGGAACGCATGCCCCGCTCACGGTCCTCGGTGGCGAACAGCCCGGCGAACCAGGTGCGTTCAATGGCGAGACCGGTCTCCAGGTCCGTCTCCAGACCCGCGTCGACCGACTCCTTGGCCGCGCGCAGCGCGAGCGCGGGCCCCTGGGCGAGCTGGGCGGCCCAGGCGTGCGCCTGCTCGTACACCTCGGCGGCCGGGACCACCCGGTCGACCAGGCCGATCGCCAGCGCCTCGTCCGCCCTGACCTGACGTCCCGTGAAAACAAGGTCCTTGGCGCGGGACGGGCCGATCAGCCGGGCGAGCCGCTGGGTGCCGCCCGCGCCCGGGATCAGGCCGAGCAGGATCTCGGGCTGACCCAGCTTGGCGTTGTCCCCGGCGATCCGGAAGTCGGCGCAGAGGGCCAGCTCGCAGCCGCCGCCCAGCGCGTAGCCGGTGACCGCCGCGACGACGGGCTTGGGAATACGGGCCACGGCGGTGAACGACTCCTGGAGCGCCCGCGAGCGTACGACCATCCCCGCGTGGTCCATCGTCCGCATCTCCTTGATGTCGGCGCCGGCCGCGAAGGCCTTCTCGCCGCCGTACAGGATCACGGAGCGCACATCGTCGCGCCGCCCGGCCTCCTCGGCCAGCTCGCGCAGCCGGTCCTGGATGGAGATGTCCAGGGCGTTCATCGGGGGGCGGTTCAGCCGGATCGTACCGACGCCGCCGGAGACTTCGAGTTCCACGGTTGCCATACGCCGAAGGTTAACCGCCGCTAACGACGGCGGGCCCGGCGCACCGGATGACCGTGCGCCGGGCCCGCGGGCGCGGGACGCGTCCCGCTCCGCTTCCTACTTCGTCCACTCCGCCCAGGACATGTTCCAGCCGTTGAGGCCGTTGTCCGGGGCGATCTGCTTGTCCTTGGAGTTCTGCACGATCACCACGTCGCCGATGATCGACGAGTCGTAGAACCAGGCCGACGGGGTGCCGTTGGCGCCGCCGCCACGGTGGTCGCGCAGGCCCACGCAGCCGTGGCTGACGTTCGACGAGCCGAACGTGCCGGAGGACGCCCAGTAGTTGCCGTGGACGAAGGTGCCGGAGTCGGACAGCCGCATCGCGTGCGGCACGTCCTTGATGTCGTACTCCCCGCCGAATCCGACCGTCGCACCGTCCATCCGGGTCACCGCGTACTTCTCGCTGATGACCATCTGACCGTTGTACGTGGTGGTCGACGGGGCGCCCGCCGTGATCGGGATGTTCTTGACCTGCTTGCCGTCCCGTACGACCTTCATCGTGTGGGCCCGCGCGTCGACCGTGGAGACCTGGCTGCGGCCGATCGTGAACGACACCGTCTTGGCCTGCTTGCCGTACACGCCCGGCCGGCCCTCGACGCCGTCCAGGTTGAGCTTCACGGTCACCTTGGTGCCCGGGGCCCAGTACGTCTCCGGCCGCAGGTCCAGCCGGTCGTTGCCGAACCAGTGACCCTCGACCGGCACGGCGGGCTCGGCCGTCACCGTGATGGCCTTCTCGACGTCCTCGGGCTCGGTGATGCCCCGGCTGAACCGGATGGACACCGGCATCCCGACACCGACCGTCGAACCGTCCTCGGGCGTGTACTGGCCGATGAAGGTGTTCCCGGGCACCAGTGTGGTGAAGGTGGTGTCCTTGGCGGACTCCAGGCCGTCGGCGTCCTTCGCGACCGCGTGCACCTTGTACCGCGTGGCGCCGGCCAGGTGCAGGACCGGCTCCCAGCCGGTCGCGTCGGCCGCCAGCTTCCCCTCGACCGGGTTGCCCTTGTCGTCCTCGACGGTGACCGAGGTCAGCTTGCCCCGGGCGGCCGTGACCTTGAGGGCTCCCGTGGTGGCGACCGACTTCGCGCCGTTCTTCGGAGTGATCGTCACCACCGCGACGGACGCGGCGTTCCTGACGGGCGCCGCGCCCTTGCCGTCGGCCTTGGCGCCGGCGGCGGCGTCGCTCCCGGTCCCGCCGCCGCACGCGGTGACCACCAGGAGGAGCGCCCCCAGCAGTACGGCGCGCGGCCCCGCTCCGCGGCCCCGTCGCTGTCGCCGTCCCGGCCCCCGGCCGGCACCGGCCCAGGTCCCCGATATCGGCAGCTCGTTCACCATGGTTGTCTCCCCTCGCACGGCCTGGCCCCGCCACGGCCCGCACTCCCGCGCGTTGAATCCACGCGCATGACGAAAGGTAATCACACCGCGAGTGCGCCGAAGATCTCGTACGTGTCACCGTTCCGTCCCAACAGCGGGTGTCGGCGCAGGTCATACCGGGCGTACGGGGAGACGGCCGGGAGGCACGGGGACCCGGCCCGCGGACGGCCGGGGGATGGTTGGCGGACGGCCGGCGCCTCAGCCGACGGCCGAACCCGCCTGCCACTTCGGCCAGTCCAGGTTCCAGCCGCCCAGCCCGTTGTCGGGAGCGACCGTACGGTCACGGGAGTTGACCACCTCCACCACATCACCGATCAGGGTGCGGTCGAAGAACCAGCCGGCCGGGGTGTTCGCGCCACCGCCCTTGACGTCCAGCAGCCCGACGCAGCCGTGACTGACGTTCCGTGAGCCGAACGTGTCCGGGTCCGCCCAGTAGTTGCCGTGCAGGAACGTCCCCGAGGTGGTCAGCCGCAGTGCGTGCGGCACGTCCTTGATGTCGTACTCCCCGCCGAAACCGACCGTCCTGCCGTCCATGCGGGTGACGTCGTACAACTCCGTGACCACCATCTTCCCGTTGTACGTGGGGTTCCCGGGGGCGCCCGCGGTGATCGGCACGGTGGAGACCAGCCCGCCGTCCCGCCGCACCTCCATGGTGTGCTTCGCCGCGTCGACGAGCGACACCTGCGAACGGCCGACCGTGAAGCCGACGGTCTTGTGCTGGAAGCCGAAGACGCCCGGCGCCGCCTGGACGTCCCGCAGCCGCAGGTCGACCGTGACCTTGGTGCCCGCCTTCCAGTACGCCCGGGGCCGGAAGTCGAGGCGCCGGCTGCCGAACCAGTGACCGACCACCTCGACCGGCGGCCGCGACGTGACCCTGATGGCGCGTTCGACGGCCGCGCGGTTCTGGATCGTCCGGTTGAAGTCAAAGGAAACGATCATGCCGGTGCCGACGGTGGAGCGGTTCTCCGGCGAGAAGTACCCGATGAACCGGTCCGTGGGGACGGCCGTCGTGAAGGTCGTATGACGGGCCGAGCGGCGGCCCGCCGCGTCCACGGCGACCGCGTCGACTCCGTATTTGGCGGCCAGCGCGACCCTCGCGCCGGTCACCGGTCTCCACGAGCGGCCGTCGGCGGAGATCCGTCCTCGCAGCTCCGTGGGCTGCGCGTCCTCGACCTGCACCACGGTGACCCGTTCCAGCCGGCCGTCGGGCACCCTCACCTCGATCGGGTCCGTCCGGCCGATGCTCTTCGCACCGTCCTCGGGCGTGACCCGGATCGTGTCGCCGGGCGCCCGTGATTTGCCCTCCGTGAACGTCTCGGCGGCGGTGCACCCCGCCAGACCGGTCAGACCGGCCATCAGTCCTGCCCATGTCAGGACCGCCGCTGCACCGGTCCCTGCCCGCTTCAGTACGTGTCTCACGTCCCCCCAACGACCACCCCCCTCCGGGGGAAACGTGAGGGCAGGCCCACTTGAGGGAAGAACAGGGGAAAGGACCACGCGGGGAGAGCCACGGCCGGGACGCCGTGCGCACCGATCCGCGGGGCCGACGAGCCGCAGGAGGCCGGACAGTGGCGAGCGCAGCCGAGCAGGAGGCAGTGCCGAAGTCGGTTCAGAAGTCGGTGCGGGCGGAGGAGGAAGAGATTCGGGCGGTACGGGACGGGCGGGGCGCGCTTGCGGCGGCCGAGGCGGGTGGCCGCACCGGGATCCGGGAGCCGGGCGGTCCGCGGCGCTCGGTGTGGCCGGGCGCGCCGAACCCGCTGGGGGCCCGGTTCCGCATCGGCCCGGACGGGGTGGCGGGCACCAATTTCGCGCTCTGGGCGGGCGGCGCGGAGGCGGTGGAGGTATGCCTGTTCGATGACGCCACCAGCACCGATGTCGGCCCGGACGGTGCGGGCGGCCCGGGCAGGGGCACGGTGGAGACGCGGCTGCCGCTGACCGAGCTGACCCACGAGATCTGGCACGGCTTCGTGCCCGGGGTCCGGCCGGGCCAGCGGTACGGCTTCCGGGTGCACGGCCGCTGGGACCCCTGGACGGGCGCCCGCTGGAATCCGGCGAAGCTGCTGCTCGACCCCTACGCCCGCGCGGTGGACGGGGACTTCCGGCTGCCGCCCCAGGTCTACGGGCACGTGCGCGACTGGCCGCAGCAGGGTGTCGCGGACACCGTGCGCGACGACCGGGACTCGGCTCCGTACGTCCCCAAGGGTGTCGTCGTCCATGACGACGCGCCGGAGGACGAGTGGGCGGACGACCGGCGGCCGAAGACGCCCTGGGCCGATTCGGTGATCTACGAACTGCATGTGCGGGGCTTCACCAAGCTCCATCCCGACATCCCGGAGGAGCTGCGCGGCACGTACGCGGGGCTCGCCCACCCGGCGGCCATCGACCATCTGCGGCGGCTCGGGGTAACGGCCGTCGAATTGCTTCCCGTACACCAGTTCGCCCATGAGGATCATCTGCTGCGGCGCGGGCTGCGCAACTACTGGGGCTACAACTCCATCGGCTACTTCGCGCCGCACGCCGGTTACGCGGCGGGCGGCACGCGCGGCCAGCAGGTCGAGGAGTTCAAGCGGATGGTGCGCGCGATGCACGCCGCCGGGATCGAGGTGATCCTCGATGTCGTGTACAACCACACGGCGGAGGCCGGGGAGCTGGGCCCGACCCTGTCCCTGCGCGGCATCGACAACCGGGGCTACTACCGCCTGCCGTCCGACGCCCGCAGATACACGGACTACACCGGCTGCGGCAACACCCTCCACGTGGTCCAGCCCCAGGTCCTGCGGCTGATCACCGACTCACTGCGCTACTGGGTCACCGAGATGGGGGTGGACGGCTTCCGCTTCGATCTGGCGGCGGCCCTCGCCCGCTCCATGCACGATGTCGACATGCTCTCGCCCTTCCTGGCGGTGATCGCCCAGGACCCGGTGCTGCGCCGGGTCAAACTGATCGCCGAGCCGTGGGACGTCGGCGACGGCGGCTACCAGGTCGGGGCGTTCCCGCCGCTGTGGACGGAGTGGAACGACCGGTACCGCGACGCCGTTCGGGACTTCTGGCGCGGCGCGCTGCCCGACGTACGGGACCTCGGCTACCGGCTCTCCGGGTCGAGCGATCTGTACGCGTGGGGCGGCCGGCGCCCGTACGCCTCCGTCAACTTCATCACCGCTCACGACGGCTTCACGCTGCGCGACCTGGTCTCGTACGAGCACAAGCACAACGAGGCCAACGGGGAGGGCAACCGGGACGGGACCAACGACAACCGCTCCTGGAACTGCGGGGCCGAGGGCGAGACCGACGACGCCGGGGTCAACGCCCTGCGGCGGCGGCAGCTGCGCAACCTGCTCACCACCCTGCTGGTGTCGACGGGCGTGCCGATGCTGGTCGCGGGCGACGAGATGGGCCGTACGCAGGGCGGCAACAACAACGCGTACTGCCAGGACGACGAGGTGAGCTGGCTCGACTGGTCACTGCTGGAGCAGCCCGGCGCGCTCGGCCTGCGGCGGCTGACCACCCGGCTGCTCGCGCTGCGTCACGCCCATCCCGTACTGCGCCGCCGCGCCTTCTTCTCCGGGCGCCCGCAGGCACCCGACGGACTGCGGGACCTGGCGTGGTTCACCCCGTGCGGCGCGGAGATGACGGCGGACGACTGGTACGCGCCGGCGTCGACGCTCGGGCTCTTCCTGTCCGGACGGGACATCCCGGGGCGGGACGCGCGCGGCGAGAAGATCACGGACGACAGCTTCCTGACCGTCCTGCACGCAGGGGCCGATCCGGTGGATTTCACGCTGCCGGGGCCGCCGTGGGCACGGGCGTACGAACTAGTGGTGGACACCTCGCGGGAGGAGCAGGAGCGGGCACCGGGGACGGTGCACGAGGGGGGCGCGCCGGTGGCGGTGCCGGGACGGTCGGTGCTGCTGTTCCGGGTGTGTACGCCGGGGGCGGCTCACGGGCGCCCGGTGACCGAAGCGGGGTGACCGAAGCGGGGTGACGGGAGCGGGGTGACGGGCTCGTGTGCCGTCGCCCCGCCTTCGCGTCCTCCTGCCTGGCTTCGCGCCCCGGAAAGGGCCCGAAAACTCTCCGACATGCGGGTTCTTCCGTCAAGCGCCCGCGATGGCGGGAAAAAACACATGGGTGATGTCAGTGGTGAACCGTAGGCTCACCCCTGATGTCCGAAACACTTGCAGCCACCGAGAGCCGGTCCTCCGTACGTTCACTGCTGCGGCTGTGGCCGTACGTACGCCCGGTGCGCACACGTCTCTTCATCGCGGCGTTTGTCGCTGTTGTCGCCTCCTGCCTCAGCCTGGTCATACCGCTCGTACTGAAGTGGATGGTCGACGGCCCGGTCACGGACCGGGACCCTGGGGGTGTCTGGCTCGGGGCGCTGGTCCTGCTGGCGCTCGGGATCGTCGAGGCGGTGCTGTTCGGTTACCGGCGGTGGCTGGTGGCCCGGCCGCTGGCCGGGGTGGAGGCGGCGATGCGGGCCGACCTCTACCGGCATCTGCAACGGCTGCCGGTGGCTTTCCACGACCGGTGGCCATCGGGTCAGCTGCTCTCGCGCGGCACGACGGATCTGATGCTGCTGCGGATGTTCCTGGCGTTCCCGCTGACCTTCCTGCTGGTCAACACCGCCACGATCCTGGTCGGATTCATCATTCTGCTCATGCAGGACTGGTCGCTGGGCGTGGTCCTGCTGGCCCCGGTCATCCCGCTCGTCATCCTCTGTTCGTTCTTCGAGTCCCGGTACTCCCTGGTCGCGCGCCGGGCACAGGACCAGGTGGGCGATCTGACGACGGTCGTCGAGGAGGGCGTGCTCGGCATCCGGATCATCAAGGGGTTCGGCCGCCACCGCAGCCAGTCGCTCGCCTTCCACGCGCTCACGCGGCGGCTGCGCGAAACGGAGCTGGGCAAGGCCCGGCTGCTGGCGGGGCTCTGGGCCCTGATCATGACCATCCCGGAGCTGGCCATCGGCGCGGCGCTGGTGCTGGGCACGATCCAGGTCGCGGACGGTGATCTCTCGGCGGGCACGCTGGTCGCGTTCCTGTCGACGGCGCTGGCCCTGCGCTGGCCGGTGGAGTCGATGGGGTTCCTGCTGGCGATGAGCCAGGAGTCGGCGACGGCGACCGACCGGTTCTTCGAAGTGATGGACGTGCGGGAGGAAACAGAGGACGCGGACGACACGGACGGCGCGGACAACTCGGACGACACGGACGGACGCGCCGCCTCCGGAGCCGGCCGGGCGGGCACGGACGGCGGACTGCGCTTCGAGGGGGTGTCGTTCCGCTACCCCGACGCCGACGGGGACTCCGCTCCCGTGCTGGCGCGGATCGACCTCCACATCAGACCCGGGGAGACCGTGGCCCTCGTCGGGGCCACCGGTTCGGGCAAGACCACGCTGACCGCCCTCGTACCGAGGCTGCACGAGGTGACCGGCGGGCGGATCACGCTCGACGGGCAGGACATCGCCCTGATGGAGCGGCGGCGGCTGCGGGAGCTGGTGTCGGTGGCGTTCGAGGAACCGACGCTGTTCTCGGCGAGCGTCGGGGAGAACGTGCTGATGGGCGCGGAGGGTGCCGACGAGGACGCGCTGCGGCGGGCGCTGGACGTGGCCCAGGCGGGGTTCGTCGACGATCTGCCCGAGGGGGCGCGCACCCAGGTCGGCGAGCAGGGGCTCAGCCTCTCCGGCGGCCAGCGCCAGCGTCTCGCGCTGGCCAGGGCCGTGGTGGGACGGCCGCGCTTCCTGGTGCTGGACGATCCGCTCTCGGCGCTCGACGTGCATACGGAGGCGCTGGTGGAGGCGGCGCTGCGCCGGGTCCTCCAGGACACGACCGCGCTGGTCGTGGCGCACCGGCCGTCGACGGTGATGCTCGCGGACCGGGTGGCGCTGATCTCGCGGGGCCGGATCGCCGCTGTCGGCACCCATCAGGAGCTGCTGCGGAGCAACGAGGAATACGCGTGGCTGATGTCCGGGGCGACCACGACGGAGTCCGAGGCCATGGAGGAGAGCGTCCGATGACCACGTCGACCAACCGCGCGGGTACCGGCCCGGCGGACCCCGACTCCGGCACCGGGCTCGTGACCGGGGCCGTCACCCTGTCCGGTCCCGATCAGGCCGGGGGCCCGCTCACGGCGGCGCGTCCCGGCTCCGCCGTCCCGTCCGACGCTCCCGTCGATCCCGACGGTCCCGTCGGTCCCGTCGATCCTGTCGGTCCCGTCGATCCCTTCGACCGGGACGAGCTGCCCGCGCCCCCGGGTGCCACCGGTGCCCTGCTGCGCTCCCTGCTGGGCGCCCGCCGTACGAAGGTCGTCGTGGCCGCGCTGCTCCTGATGCTCCAGCAGGCCGCCGCCCAGGCCGGCCCGCTGCTCGTCGCGTACGCCATCGACCGCGGCGTGCCCGCCTTCCGGAACGGCGACCACGGGCCACTGATCGCCATCGGGGCGGGATACGCGCTGTGCGCACTGGGTTCGGGGGGCTTCCAGTACGCCTTCATCCGGGCCTCCGCGCGGGTCAACCAGGACGTACTGCTCGATCTGCGCGGCCGTATCTTCCGACACGCCCAGGCGCTGAGCGTGGACTTCCACGAGCGGTACACCTCGGGACGGCTGATCTCCCGTTCGACCACGGATGTGGAGTCCCTGCGCGAGCTGCTCAGCGAGGGTCTTCAGGAACTGATCGGGGTGGTGCTGGCCTTCGTCTACATCTCGGCGATGCTGCTCTATCTGGACCTGGGGCTCGGTGCGCTGGCCGTAATCTCCTTCGTGCCGCTGTATCTGCTGGTGCGGCTCTACCAGAAGCGGGCGGGCGTGGTCTTCGGCCGGCGCTCCACGGCGATCGCGGCCGTCATCGTGAAGTTCGCGGAGACGCTGAACGGCATCAGGCCGGTGCAGGCGTTCCGGCGCGAGCGCGCCAACGACGCGGACTTCCAGGCGCTCAACAGCGGCCATGAACGCAGCAACGGCGACGCCCTGCTGGAGATGGCCCGCTACGTGGTCGGCTCCCGGCTCGTCGCGAACACGGCCGTCGCCGGGATCGTCCTCTGGGGCGCCTACCGGGTGGCGGGCGGCACCCTGGCCCTCGGTGTGCTGGCCGCGGCCGTGCTGTATCTGCGCCGGCTGTACGACCCGATCGACCGGCTCGGGATGTTCCTCAACTCGTACCAGTCCGCGGCCGCGTCCCTGGAGAAGATCGCGGGCCTGCTGGCCCAGACGCCCACCGTGCCCGAGGCCGCCTCTCCCCGGCCGCTGCCCGCGCCGGCCGGCGACTTCCCCGGCCGCGAGGCCGTCTTCGACGGGGTGAGCTTCTCGTACCGTACGGGCGGCGAGATCCTGCCCCGCTTCGACCTGACGATCCCGGCCGGCCAGACGGTCGCGGTCGTCGGCTCGACCGGCGCGGGCAAGTCGACCCTGGCCAAGCTGCTGGCCCGTTTCTACGACCCCACCCTGGGCCGCGTGCTGCTCGACGGCGTCGATCTGCGCGACCTGGAGACGTCCGAACTGCGGCGCGGTGTGGTGATGGTGACCCAGGAGGCGTTCCTCTTCTCCGGCACGGTCGCCGAGAACATCGCCATCGGCCGCCCCGACGCCTCCCGCGAGGACATCGAGCGCGCGGCCAAGGCGATCGGCGCCCACGACTTCATCAGCGGCCTGCCGGACGGCTACGACACGGACGTACGCAAGCGGGGCGGCCGCATCTCCGCCGGGCAGCGCCAGCTGGTCGCGTTCGCCCGCGCCCTGCTCGCGGACCCGGCGGTCCTCATCCTCGACGAGGCGACCAGCTCGCTCGACATCCCGGGCGAACGCGCGGTGCAGCGGGCCATGGACACGGTCCTGCACGGCCGTACGGCCGTGGTGATCGCCCACCGCCTCTCCACGGTCGAGATCGCCGACCGGGTGCTGGTGATGGAACACGGTCGCGTCGTCGAGGACGGCAGCCCGGCCGACCTGATCGCCGCCACGGGCCACTTCGCCGGCCTCCACCGCGCCTGGCGCGACAGCCTCACGTGATCCACGCGCTGCCGCTCGCCGACCGCTGAGTCTCCCGCCGCCCGCTGAGTCTCCCGCCGCCCGCTGAGTCTCCCGCCGCCCGCTGAGTCTCCCGCCGCCCGCTGAGTCTCCCGCCGCCCGCGGTGTCCGACGCGACCACGCGTCGGACACCGCGCGCGGGTCGCACCCCCCGGCGGCGGAAGGACGGGACGGGACAGCCAGGAATGAGCCACACTCCGGCGCGCGTCCGGGGGCGGCCGTCCTGCCATCGCCGCACACGCTGTTCACATACCGCAACATCGGGCGGGATCTTCGCGGACTCGTCCCGCATGTGCGTTTCGGGTCCTGGAGAACTTCGGACGCCTTCGCCATGATGATCGGCGAAACGTTCGCTTAACGAACAAGCGCTTTCGGGCAGCGAACGCTTTCCGGCCAACTTGTTGACGCGCTCCTGACAGTCGGCGGCCACGACTGCCACTCTTCCCCCGTTCTTCGCACCGCTTCTCCGCACCATCTGCTCCGCGTGCACTGCCCGGGCGGCCCAACGAGCGGCCCGGTACCCCCCTCGCAGAAGGAGTTCGCGTGAGATCCACGCCCAGCCGTCGCGCCACCGCGACCGGCGCTCTGATCGCCGCAGCAGCACTGCTCACCGTCGGTGTGCAGACAGGAACCGCCGTCGCACGGCCCGACGGCGCCACCGCCGCACCGGTCGCCGGAACGGCGAACCCCGGTGCGCTGCCGCGCGCACTCTCTCCCGCCCAGCGTGCCGCGCTGATCAGCGCGGCCGATGCCGGCAAGGCGGCCACCGCCAAGGACCTCGGCCTCGGCGCGCAGGAGAAGCTCGTCGTCCGGGACGTCGTCCAGGATGTCGACGGCACCACGCACACCCGGTACGAGCGCACCTACGAGGGCCTGCCGGTCCTCGGTGGCGACCTCGTCGTCGCCACGACGAAGGCCGGCGCGACCCGGTCCGTCGACAAGGCGTCGCAGGCCGCCCTCCAGGGCGTCACCACCACCGCCGGTGTCGCGCCGGCCACCGCCGAGAAGCAGGCGCTGAGCGCTGCCGCAGCGGACGGCTCGAAGAAGACCGAGGCCGACTCCGCGCCGCGCAAGGTCGTCTGGATGGCGCAGGGCGCGCCGGTTCTCGCGTACGAGACGGTCGTCGGCGGCCTCCAGCACGACGGCACGCCGAACCAGCTGCACGTCGTCACCGACGCCACCACCGGCAAGAAGCTCTTCGAGTGGCAGGGCATCGAGACCGGTGTGGGCAACACCCAGTACAGCGGCCAGGTGACCGTGGGCTCCACGCAGTCGGGCTCGACGTACAACCTGACCGACAGCACGCGGGGCAACCACAAGACGTACAACCTGAACCGGGGCTCCTCCGGCACCGGCACGCTCTTCTCCGGCCCGGACGACGTCTGGGGCAACGGCGTCGCGTCCAACACCGAGACCGCCGCGGCCGACGCCGCCTACGGCGCCGGCGAGACCTGGGACTACTACAAGAACGTGCACGGCCGCACCGGCATCCGCGGTGACGGCGTCGGCGCGTACTCCCGCGTCCACTACAGCAGCGGTTACGTCAACGCCTTCTGGGACGACAGCTGCTTCTGCATGACGTACGGCGACGGCCAGGGCAACAACAAGCCGCTGACCTCCATCGACGTGGCCGCCCACGAGATGTCCCACGGCGTCACCTCCGTGACGGCCGGTCTGGTCTACAGCGGTGAGTCCGGCGGTCTCAACGAGGCGACCTCCGACATCTTCGCGACGAGCGTCGAGTTCTACGCCAACAGCCCCTCGGACCCGGGCGACTACCTCATCGGCGAGAAGATCGACATCAACGGCAACGGCACGCCGCTGCGCTACCAGGACAAGCCCAGCCGCGACGGCATCTCGCCGGACAGCTGGTACTCGGGCATCGGCAACACCGACGTCCACTACTCCTCCGGCCCGGCGAACCACCTCTTCTACCTGCTCTCCGAGGGCAGCGGCGCCAAGGTCATCAACGGCGTCTCGTACAACTCCCCCACCGCCGACAACCTGCCGGTGACCGGCATCGGCCGGGCGAAGGCCGAGCAGATCTGGTTCAAGGCGCTCACCACGAAGTTCACCTCCACGACGAACTACGCGGCAGCCCGCACGGGCACCCTCGCGGTCGCCGGTGAGCTGTACGGCACCACCAGCGCCGAGTACAAGTCCGTCCAGGACGCCTGGGCCGGCATCGGCGTCGGCACCCGCTCGGACGGTGGCGGCGGCAGCCCGGGCACGGGCACGGTCTTCACGAACAACACGGTCGTCACCATCCCGGACGCCGGCGCGGCGGTCACCTCGACGATCAACGTCACCGGCATCGCCGGCAACGCCCCGAACAACCTCCAGGTCGGCGTGAACATCACCCACACCTGGCGCGGCGACCTGGTCATCGACCTGGTCGCCCCGAGCGGCGCGAGCTACCGGCTCAAGAGCGCCAGCAGCAGCGACTCGGCGGACAACGTCATCGAGACGTACACCGTGAACGCTTCCGCCGTGGCGGCCAACGGCGCCTGGAAGCTGAAGGTCCAGGACACCGCGGCGCAGGACACGGGCCGCATCAACAGCTTCAAGCTGACGTTCTGAACCGCCTTGCCCGACAAGCTGACTGATTGAACGTCGGAATGCGCGGAGCCGTCCGGGGTGACCTCACCCCGGACGGCTCTGCCGTTCCCGGCCGCCGTCGCCGCCCTTACGGGCGGGTCCCGCCGGATCCCCGTTTTTGACATGTCATCGACATCAAGAGTTTACCCTCGGACATCTACCCGCATAGACCTGCCGGCTTCATCCTGGGTCCAGGTCCCCCATACCCCGCCCAGCCACGGGACGCCCATCCGGCGTCCTCGTCCTGGGCGGTGTCCTCGCTCGCGATCAGGAGAATCTCTTGAGACAGAAGCTGCGGCGTACCGCCCTCGTCGGCGCCATGCTCTCCGCGCTCACCGTCGCCACCGCTCAGGGCGCCATATCGGCATCGGCCGCCACGTCGTCGCCCGCCGGTGCGCCGTCCGCCGGGACATCGTCCGCCGTCGCGCCGGGCACGGTCAGCGGCATCGAGAACGACACCGCCCGCTCCCTCGCCGCCTCGCTCGCCGACT
Source organism: Streptomyces sp. NPDC051569 (assembly GCF_044454085.1). Taxonomy (NCBI): domain Bacteria; kingdom Bacillati; phylum Actinomycetota; class Actinomycetes; order Kitasatosporales; family Streptomycetaceae; genus Streptomyces; species Streptomyces sp. NPDC051569. The sequence continues at coordinate 430,230 of NZ_JBITDJ010000001.1, read as the reverse complement.
CGGGCTGGCGCTCCCGGATGCGCGCCGCGGCCCTCTCCGGCCAGGTCGACCTCCAGGCCCTGACGGCCGAGGCGACGACGCGCGGCGGCACCTCCCTCACCCAGCGGGTACGCGAGGCGGACCGGCGTATCGCCGCGGCCAAGGGGCTGGACGCGAGCACCGGTTCGCTGCTGCGGGTACGCCTCGGCGACGCGTCGATGCGCGAGGGCCTGACGGCGGGAACCGCCCCCTGGGTGGCGGCCGCGCCGGCCGATGACGACGCCGCGACGATCACGGCGTTCGACAGCCAGGGCCGGGCCCACACACTGGACGCCCGCCAGGCTCCGAGCCGGCCGGTCTACGTGGTGGACATCGACGTCTCGAAGGCCCTGGCGGCCGGCATGGACGTCATGAAGGACGAGCTCGCGAAGCACGGCGTCTCCCTGCCGCAGCCGACGGCGAACCGCGCCGCCGGGGGCTGGTGGTCCACGCGCATCACCTCCGTCGAGCTGGCCGACGACCAGGAGCCCTGGGTCAAGGGCGACGCGGAGATCTACACGCTGGTGACCGGCTTCGGCCTGGACGGCAAGCCGCGCGTCGACACGGTGGAGATGCCGTACCTGGACAACGACGGGGTCGTCTACTACCCCAACCAGATCCTGGTCAACTGGTCGAACTACAAGTACAACCTCGCCGACGCCGTGATGATGGAGGACGACGGCGACACCAATTACCAGGCCCTCGCCCAGGCCCTCGCGGCGGCGCTGCTCACCATCACCGACCAGGGCGCCTACATCCCGCTGGTGGACGCCATCCTGGCGGCCATCCCCACCTCCTGGTGGACCGACGACCCGGACTACGTCGACTCCTGGTACACCCTGGCCCAGAGCGACACCGGCCGCCGCAACGGCGCGCGCGGCAACGGCTGGATGACGGTCGAGCCGTACTTCGTGCAGCAGTTCTGACGCGGGACGGTGTGGCCGTGCGGCCACCCGGCCACACCGCCCACGCGGAGACAGCGGATGCCGGGCCCCTACGGGCCCGGCATCCGCTGTCTCTTGGGGCGAATTACTGACTTCCTACCTGGTGAAACTCCCTCTCCACACCGGGCACGTGTCAGCGCCTCGCAGGACAGACCGATCGGCCCGACCAACCACCCGCACCCTCACCACGTTCCTCCGCAAGGCCGGCCTCCCCCGCATCCGCCTCCTCGGCCTCCTGCACTCGACCGCAACACTCCTCCTGGAAGCAGGGCGTCGAGCGCTTCGTCATCAAGGAACTTCTCGGCCACGCCCACATCGGCGTCACCGCCACCGTCTATGCCCACGTCCGCCTCCGCCTCCAGCGGCAAGCCATCGACACCCTCAGCACCGCCCTTAACGGCCCGTCGATCATCGAGACGGTCAGCCGCGACGGCGGCGGCCCGCCACCCTGCGCCGCCCTTGTCCGCTGACGTTGCCGTCAACTACGGCCGTCACCCACCGCAGAAGCCCCGCCAGGACGCACCTGACGGTGCTTCAGATTTGCTTCAGCGACTTTTCGTCGGCCGCCGCAGAACCTCCATCAACGATTCCTGTAGAAGGCATCCGCAGCCCTAAGGAAAGACTCTAGCCTTTCAGTCATTCCAGGAATCCCAGCCCTGCCCCCAGGGGGAGGCGGCATGTACTTCACGAAGCCCTCTATCTCCTCCGGGTATCCGAAGTCCGCATAGAGTTCCTCAATGATATCGAACAGCTGCTGGCGCGCTGGGACGTTTTCATGCAACCAAGCCATGGAGAGATAGACCCACACAGCAGTGACCTCGGGCGAGTCATCGGCGTTACTAGCTGAAATATCAGGAAGATCCCCGCACCGAACCTCTTCTGGCAGCGCAAGCGCCCACCGCTCCTCTGCCTCCGACAGCTCACCGCCCTCCTGCAGCTTGGCCAGGAGAATCTGCACAGAGGAATGATCGTCCAGCCATCCCCAGCGCCTACCGTAAGCCACTTCCGTGGCCGTTAGGGTCATGCGGCCAGCAATGAAGCTTCCCGGAATCTTAAACCTGGCCATCTCATTCATGGCTTGTTCGGAATTCCATTGATTGTTCCTCCATTTACAAATCTTTGGTGAGTAATTAGGTTCCCGCTTCCACCGCGCTCAACTAGCCACTCGAAGCGTCCAGCCTTCCCGTTCATCTCTCCGGGCATTTGAACCAGCAGTCGCTCCACTCCGTCTCCGCCAACAAGTTGGGTGGTGACACCTTTTTCTGCAATGTCATCAACAACGAAGTCCGCCCCCCTGTGGCCCGCATCTCTCTTAAGTCCGGACCCGTGCCCCTTGGCGTTCTTGATGATTCCCTGTGCTTCTGCGGAGCCAACTCCGCACCATCCGTTGCTGTTGTGAACGAGTACCGGCGTCTCACCAGCGAGCACATAGTACGTGTGGACGCCGTCAACAGTGAGGTCGTGCGTTCGCTGCCGCTTCGTGAAGTGGTCGATCGCCTCCACCTGAGCGGTGGCGCCGGAGGCTGTGCGGAGGTGCTGGCCCGGCTTCAGGTCGCCGGCGTCCACCCAGGCGTGGAGTTCGGGGACCCAGAACGGATGTGTGTCGGTGGCGACGAGGTCGGCCTTACCCATATCCGTGGCCACCGTCAGCCTGGTGAAGTGTTTGTCGGCCTCCGTGGTGATGGTGGCGACAATTCTTCTCTCGCCCGACTCGTCGGAATCGGTGTCGGTCACGACAACCGCGTCACCTATTTCGACAGCCTCGATGGATTTGGTTGTTCCGTCGGCAAGCAGGACCAGCGTCCCCGCCAGAAAGCTGTGCATGCACGACGTCCCGGAAACTCCCCCCTTTGACTTCGAACCAGGTGACTTGGCCCCGCCGTACATGCCTTCCATCAGACCCCCGGCTTGCAGCCAGGCGTTGCGGGTCTCGCACCTCCATGCCGCTTCCCCCTCAGGGCACGGTACGGTCGGCAGATCCGTCTTGGGAGCCGGTTCCTGAACCGGACAGGAACTTGCCACAGCGAATGTGCAGACGCCGTTCGGGGCCGAGTTCTGATAGCGGAGGAAATCAGCGTTCGGAGCGGGGCCGTTCTTGAAGGGTGGTGCGACAACCCCGTTGTTCGACTTGCCAGGGCTGCTCGACTTGCCAGGGCTGCTCGACTTGCCCGGGCTGCTCCACGTGTCTCTGTTCTCCCTGTCCCGTCGTGCCCTCATCGCCGCCTCGGCTGCTGCGGCGGCGCTTTGAGTCAGCCGCGGCGGTCCCGGAATGTGGCCCGGAGTGGTGTTCTCGTGGAGGGGACTGGGCCGGGTCGGGCAGTCGATGAAGGGGCACAGCCCCGTCGGGTCCGCGTCCGTGACCGGGTTGTTGTTGGCGTACGCGTAGCCGTTGATCTGCTGCGGGTTCGTCAGGACCATGATCGGGTCCACGCTGACGAACCGGCCGGTGGAGGGGTCGTACTCGCGCGCGCCCAGGTGTGTCAGACCGGTGGACTTGTCGACCGTGCCGCCGACGAATCCTTCCGTACCCGGCCATGCCGATGGCTGAACGGCTCCGCGTGCCCCGCCGAAGGGGGTCGTACGGCGCTGCTGGAGCCCCAGCGTCGACGCGTCGACGGCCAGCTGGCCCGTGCCCTGATGGTCGGACAGGACGAAGGAGACCTTGTTGTCGTCGGTACGGACGGCCTGGGCGCCGCCGAGGCCGTAATACCGGGTGACCTTCGCCTTGGTCGCGCCCTTGGCGAGGGTGATCTCGCTGCCGCCGAGGTAGAGGGTGGTCTCGGTGTCGGTGCGCTGGATCAGCCGGTTGCCGTCGGGGTCGTACAGGTAGGACGTGGTCTTGCTGCCGCCCTTGCCGTCCGGCTCGGTGACCTTCGCGAGATGGCCCTCGGTATCCCAGACCAGGGTCTGCTTGTCACCGCCGATCGTGCGGGTCTCGGTGTTCCCGGTCGCGTCGTACGTGTAGCTGTCCCGCGCGGTGCTGCTCCCCGGTCCTGCCGTGTCGACCTGGGTCAGCGAGTGCGGCCGGACCGCGCCCGCGCCCGGGTAGGTGTAGGTGTGCTTGACGTTCTTGGACGCGTCGCCACTGGGGTCGTGCACCGTCTCGGTCGCGCGGTTACCGAGGGAGGAACCGTTCGATGCGAGGTCATAGGTGTAGGAGTGCCAGTACGGGGCCGGACCGCCCAGCAGTGACGACGAGGGGGTCTTCGCGCAGGACTGCGTGAACTGCGCCCACGCCTCGGTCAGACGCGACAGGTAGTCGTACGTGAAGCACTGCCCGTCCGTACCGTCACGCGAGGTGTCGGCGATGGACAGGACATTGCCCGCCTCGTCATAGCCGTACGCCGTGGAACGGTCGACACCGGCGAATCCCTCACGGTCGACCCGCGAGGTCGCCAGCCGCTGGGTTCCCCACTGGTAGGTGCTGCTGGCCCAGGTGTGCTTGCCACCGGTGACGGCGAGCTCCAGCTGCTGGGGCTTGCCCGTGTAGCTGTACTTGGTGTCGGTCAGGTAATCGGAGGCGCCCTTCACCGTGAGCGGCCGATGGGTGGCGTCGTAGCCGTACGCGACCGATTCACCCGGCAGCGAGCCCGCGGCGGGGTAGGAGGTCCCGGCCACGGTGCCGTCGAGGTTGTAGCGGTTGTCGTACTGGTACGTGCCGCCGAGCGCGCCCTCCACCGCCGGGACGCTGACAGTGGTGCGGGTCGGCCGGTAGAGGCCGTCGTAGGTGACGACGGTCGTGGTGTAGGCGTTGCCGTTGTCGTTGCGGGTGGTGGAGGTCAGCTGACCCTTGGCCACCGTGTCGTAGGTCCATTTGGCGAGCACCGGGCCGGTCGGGCTGCCGGAACGCAGTTCCGTCTTGCGGCCGATGTCGTCGTAGACGTACGCGTTGGTTCCGCGCGCGTCGGTGATCGAGGTGAGCAAACCGCGGTCGTCGTACTTCGAGGTGGTCGTGCCCTTGTCCGGGTCACGGGTCACCGTCTGGCGGCCGAGCTGGTCGTATTCGTAGGACCACTGGTTGCCCACCGGGTCCGTGACCTGGGAGAGCTCTCCAGCAAGGGCGTACGCATACGTGGTGGTGTCGTGGGCGCCGCTCGGGGAGCCTCCGCGGTACTGCCACAATTCCCTGGTCCGGCCACGCGCGTCGTCGACCGTGGTGGTGGGAACGCCGCCCTTCGGCGGGGTCACCGTGGTGCGGTCGCCGCCGTACTCGGTGAGCGTGGTGGACAGCACCGCGCCGCCGTCACCGTTGCCGGCCACGTCCTTGCGCTGGATCTCACGGCCGAGGCCGTCGTAGCCGAACCAGGTCTGGGTCTCCACGCTCAGCGCGTCGTCGAGCTTCAGCGGCGTCGCGGACGGCGCGGCCGTGTTGAAGTAAGAAGCGAACGACTTCATGGTCAGGCCGCGGTCGTCGTAGAACGTGTCGTTCAGCAGCCGGCCGCCCTCCGGCCCCGGCGACTGGGTCTGCCGCGTCCGCAGGAAACCGTCGTAGATGGTGTACGCGCTCTCCTGACTGCCGTCGTTCCGGACCGTCTTGGTAGTGATCGCCGGAGCCTTGCCTTCCTCGATGAGGTAGGCGTACTCGTAGTTCGGAATCGGGTTGCCGGTCTTGGGGCGGTTCGCGAGCCACACCTTGGTCGCGCGGCCGAGCGCGTCGTACGCGTACTCGGTGGGCCTGTTGGCGGCGTCCAGGGTCGAGAGGGGCAGTCCGCGCACCGGGTCCAGGGTGGTGGTGATCGTCTGAGCGGTGGAGCTGGTACCGGTCTTGGCGGGCGGCCCGGTGACCTTGGTGCCCGTCGGGATGCCGGTGGCCGGCGTGTACACCGTGGTCGTGGCGCGGCCGTCGTCGCGGGCCGTGCGGGTCGGTGTGCCCGAGCCGTTGACCGTGATGTTCGCGGTGAGATCGGTCGTGGTGACCACACGGCCGTAGGTGTCGAAGGTGGTCCCGGACTCCAGATAGGTGGCGGTGGTGCCGTCGTGGCTCTTCAGCGTGGCGCTGAACCGGGCCTCGCCCTTGGTCGGCGTCGCGCCGTAGCCGGTCCCGTCATAGGCCGTGCGGGTGTCGGAGATGACCTGGGTGGCACGCTTCGGCGCCGTCTCGCACTTGACCGCCACGGTCTCGGAGCGGGAGGGCAGCGACAGGAGGTTCGCCGTGGCGTTGTCCACGTACTCGGCGCGCGTGCACCGGTCGTCCCCGCTGTCCGCGACGTCCCCGAGGTCGTTGACCTGCGTCACCCGCCCGGTGGCGTCGTCGTACGTGTGGGACACCGTCGTCCGGCGCCACTTGCCGCCTGCGCCGGCGTCGAGCGAGGTGTAGCTGTCGCTGGACGCGACACCCGTGTGGTTGGCGGTGGCGGTGCCCCAGTCGCGGACGCGGCTCGCGGTCTGATGGAACCAGCCGTGATGGACGTCCTTGACCAGGATCTTCCCGGCCGGAGCGGAGTAGACCTCGGTGCGGTACTCGAAGCCCTGCAGGGCCTCCCAGTCGGTGAGGGTCGCGCCTTCACCGTCGTCCAGGGTGACGGTCTTCGTCCCGCCGGACTTGTTCTTGCGGTCACCCTCCATGCCGCGCAGGTAGTAGTGGTCGGTCTGCGACTTCATCCCCGACGTGCCACCGGCCTGTACCCGCACGTGGCGGTAACCTCGCCACTGCGACCAGGTCTTGTACTTCTCCTTGGTCAGCCCGTCATCGTCGTCGTAGTGCCAGGCCGCGCCGTCCAGGTACGCGTACTGGGTGACCATGTCCGGCGACTGCCGGGTACGGTCCGTCTCCGTCGTCGAGATGACGACATATTTGTTGAACCACTGAAGTGTCGGGTCGGCGGCACCGGAGGCCGTGTAGTACTGCGGGTAGCAGCGGGTGGTGTTCGTCTCCGGGGTGGGCAGGGCGTCCCACGCGCACTCAGCGGCGGAGTAGTTGACGTCGATCTGACCGCCGGACTCGTCGGAGACCGTGGACAGGCGGGCCTTGATGAACGGCGCGGTTCCGTCGCCCTGCTTGTCCAGGCGGTTGGCGTCCTGGCGGTAGTCGAAGGTGACCTTCGGCAGCGTGATGTTCGGGGTGGCGGACTTCCCGGTGTGCTGGATCGAGTCGAGCAGCAGGGCGTAGTCGATGTCCGCCATGCCCCAACGCTGGGCGAGACTCCACGAGTCGGTGTCGGTGTACGTACCGTCGGACTTGAGCGTCTGCGAGGTCACTCCGGTCAGGCGCTTGCGGGTCCAGAACGAGGGTGCGTACTGCCCGGCGCAGTCGGTGTCCGCCTTGCAGTTCTGGTCCCAGGGGGTGTCGTACCAGTAGAACGACTTGGTGTCGATCGTGTCCGCCGCGCAGGTCACGCCCGACTCAGGCAGGCAGCGCTCGGCGGAGGTGAAGTTCACCTTGGCGAGGGGCTTGGCCGAGTAGACGGTGTCGGAACGCAGACCGTACTCGATACGGTCCAGGGTGCCGCCCCGGGTGTACGTGGTGCCGTCGGACGCCTTCAGGTTACGGCTGTAGCGGTTGTTCTCGGCGTCGTAGTAGTAGGCGATCGCGTTCCCGTGCAGGTCCACGACGTAGTCGAGGTTCCAGCGCCAGGCCTGCTGGCACCAGGAGGTGGCGAAGGTGCTCGCGTTGCAGGGCTCGTTCTTGTCGTTACCGTAGACGGGAACCGTCCAGGTGGAGTCGGTGGTCTCCTTGCCGGTGGCCCAGCCGGGCAGCTTGTTGTAGCCGAAGAAGTACTGGGTGCCGTCGGTCGTGGTGACCTTCCAGTACTCCTGGTCGTTGTCGCCGTTGTCCCGGACGTCGGACGCGGATCCGTTCAGCTTCTCGATCCGGGTGCCGTCGTCCTTCTTCAACCGCCACTTGTTGCTTCCGACGGGGATCAGCTCACCGCCGCCGCCGTTGAACGTCAGCGTGGCGTTGTCGTAACCCCAGCACATGTCACCGGGCTTGTTGCCGTTGGTGGTGACGCCGTCGTCCGCGCAGGGCTTGTAGGAGCGCTGGATGTAGCCGGGCCACAGGTCGAAGCCGTCACCGATCCAGGAGGCCTGGTTGTTGGTCGTCGTCGTCCTGCCGTCGATGGAACCGGAGGAGTACGAGATTCCGACCTGCGGCGTCAGACCGCCCGGCACATCGGGCACGGCCATGTCGTACGACCAGGCGAAGTCGCCGGTGTTGTAGTTGGCGTTCCAGGTGGCCGAGGCCGCCAGGCTCGTGGCGGTGTAGTCGCCCTTGGGCCCCTCGGCGGCGGAGATGACCGCGAGCACGGTCGCGGAAGCGGCCGTACGGGAGGCCGCGCCCGGGACGCCCGATACACCCGGAACGCTGACGGCGTCCGCCTCCAGGACCTGGCGCTCGGTGTCGTTGACGGCGGCCACCGGTTCCGCGACCCGGCACGCGTCGACGTCAGGTGTCGTCAGCGCGCAGGCCGGCAGGGTCACCAGTCGCAGACGCGACCCGTAACCGCCGCCGTACGCCTCGGCGAACCGGCTGTAGTCCACGTCCAGGCCCACGTCGCCCGCCGTGGCGACCTTATCGGTGCGCTCCACGGTGAAGAGCATTCCGTCGACCCCGGCCCGCCGGGCCGTCTTCCGGTCCAGGACCCGCACCTGGGCGGCGGTGAGCTGCCGCCCGGCACCGGCCTGCTTCTTCGCGGCCGTCGCTCCGTCGCCCGCGAGCCGCAGGGAGACGGGCAGGTCGCCCGCGCGCTGCCGCGCGGGCTTGCCCTCGGAAGTCGTCCGTGTGGTCGGCACGGTCACGGTCACGGTGCCCGGCGCCGGCCACGCGGCCCTCGGGTCACCCTGCGGAACGACGGGTGCGGAGGTGTGCTCGCGCGGAGACACCGTGCCGTCATGACCCGTTACCGGCTTGCCCTGCTTGACGCCGGGCCGGCCCGTGCTCGGGTCGGCGGCCGTGGCCGTCCCCATCTCCACGGTCTGTACGACCGTGGCCACGAGCACCGCCGACAATCCCAGTGCCACCCGCTTACGGGCCCGTCTCCACCGCTGCCTGTTCACCGCTGCCCCGCCCCTTGCTCTGCCATGTGCCTGATTCCGGTCCTGGTCCTGCCGCTGTACGCGGCCCCGGTCGTGCCGGGGCCGCCTCTCGTACCGCTGTTCAGTAGCCGGGCACCACCGTGGGCAGGTCGGCGGCGCCGACCGCCAGACGCTGGACCTGGTCCTGGCTCAGCGCTCCCTGGAAGGCCCAGACGTCGTCGATCGACCCGGACCAGTTGCCGCCCCACGTGCCCGCCGTCTTCGCGCGGCCGATCTGGAGGGTCTTGGTGGCGTTGAAGGCCGCCACGTCGGAGGCCCAGGACACGTTGTTCACGCACCCGCCCTCGCCGGTCGAGCCGTCGTCGCAGACGATCTGCTCCAGCTGGCCGTTGACGTACAGCTTCATCTCGTTCTCGAACGAGTCGTGGACCAGTGCCAGGTGGTTCCAGCCTCCGGCGCCCCAGTCGTCGAACATCGAACTCGACGCGCTCGACACCGCCGCGCCTGCCGTGTCCGCCTTCGGCATCTCGATACGCCAGCCGGCGGGCACCTTCGAGGTCCCGGGGTCGTACGCGACCTTGAACGCGCTGTTCACGGCGCCCTCCTGGCTGAGCACGGTGCCGGCCTTCTCGGGCCGCCCGGACGGAGCGAGCGCCCAGGCGCTGACCGTGAAGCTCTGGCTGGTGTCGATCGGTACGGAGTCGGTGGTCGCGTAGTCGTTCTCGCCGTCCAGTTCGAGCGCGCCGGAGTCGACCCAGCCGCCGCCTATCGCGGCGCCGTTGTAGAGGGTCACCGGCCGGTTGCCGGTCGAGGCGTCCGGGGACGTGATGGGCGCCTTCGACGCGAAGTCCAGCTGCCAGCGGCCCTTGACCACCGGGCGCTGCGCGAAGAGATCCTTCACCTCGACGTCGGAGATGACCCGGTCGTACACGCGGGCGTCGTCCAGGTCGCCCTTGAAGAAGCCGCCGACGCCGGTCGGGTAGGGGGCCGCGCCGAGGGTGAGGGGGCCGGTCGCGTTCCACCGCCCGGTGAAGGGCTGGGTGGAACGCAGGACACCGTTGACGTAGAGACGGATCTGGTTCGCGTCCATGTCGTGGACGCCGACGATGTGCGCCCACTCACCGAATCCGCCGGCCGCGCAGTTGGTGCTCGCGGGACACGCCGCGTAGGTGGCACGGGCGATGGACGCGGTCGAGCTGTCCTCCGCCGCCCGCATGAAGACCCAGCCGCCCAGCGCCGAGGAGTGGTAGAGCTCGAATCCGCTCTGTGCCTTGCCACCCTGGGCGGCGATGGTCATCGCCTTGTCCGCCTTGTCCTTGGGCAGACGCGCCCAGAGGGAGACGGAGAAGCTCTGGTAGGTGTCGAGGACGGACTGCCCGGTCTGTGCGTACGCGTTGGTGCCGTTGAGGTTGAGGGAGGTGCCCTGCGCTCCGGCGCCGCCGAGGGTGGCGCCGCCGTTCAGGGTCGCGGTCACCTGCTGGCCGTATCCGGTGACGGTGGTGGCGGAGGTGTCCTCGTCCATCGACCACACCGCCTTGGCCGGGCGGCCTGTGATGACCGGCTTCTTGCTGTTCAGCGTGGTCACCTGGGCGTCGGTGACCGGGTAGTCGAGGAGTTGCACCTCGTCCAGGTCACCGGCGAAGTAGCCACCCGGCTTGCCGAGCAGGTGACTGGCGCCGAGGTGCACGGAACGGCGGGCGTCCCAGGCGTCGGCGGAGCCGTAGGCGGTGGTGGCGACGAGCTTGCCGTCGACGTACAGCCTGATCTGGTTGGTCACCTTGTCGTAGACGCCCACGAGGTGGGTCCACTGGCTGACCCGCGCCTTGGCGCAGGCGGTGTCTCCGGTGGGGCAGGCCGGCTGGGTGGCACGGACCGTGCTGGCTCCCGTCGCCGTGTCCGCGGTCTGCCGCAGGAAGGACCAGCCGCCGAGCGCGGCGGAGTAGTAGATCTCCAGGCCGTGGTTGTTGTTGCCCGCCTGGGCGACGGCGGTCATCGCCCGCCCCTGGTCGGTGCCGGGCAGCTTGGCCCACAGCGACACGGAGAAACTCTTCGAGGTGTCCAGGACCGGGGAGACGGTCACCGCTTCGCCGCTGACACCGTCCAGGTGCAGGCCGGAGCCGGAGACTCCTTCGCCGCCGGCGCTCGCTCCGCCGGACAGGGTCGCGGGCCAGCCGCCGCCCTGTCCGCTGACGGCGGTGGACCCCGCCGGCTCGTCCAGGTTCAGGGAGAGCCGGTCGGGCTGGCCGGCCCGTACGCGGAAGTAGTACGTGGCGATGCCGCCGCCGTTGCCGGCGGCGTCGAACGCCTGCGCCGTGATGAAGTTGACGCCGGGCTTGGTCGGCATGAAGGTCATCGTCTTCGCGCCGCCACCGGAGGTGGTCAGCGTGCGCGCGCTGGACGGGTTGGCGTTGATGCCGAACCAGTACTTCGTCACATCGGTCTGCGCCGAGCTGATCGTGAAGGTGCCGTAGCGGCCCACCCCGTCGTGCCAGGGGTCGCTCGGGTCCTCGGCGGAAGACTTCGGATACTCGGCCGAGGTGATCGAGGGCGCGGCGGGCACGGAGGTGTCGTAGACCATGGAGCAGTCGGTCGCGGAGCCTTCGTACGACCACGGGGACCACTGGGCGCCGTCGTAGGAGCGCACGTGCCAGCCGATGGCCACGTTCTTGGTGATGCTGGACGGCATGGTGACCGAGAAGTCCGAACCCGACTTCTTGAACGTCGACTGCGACGACGTCCAGCGTACGATGCGGCCCTTGCCGTCACCCGAGTCCCAGGTGCCCTGGAACTGCACCGCGACGGTGTCGCCGTCCGGGTCGGTGACGGCGTTCGCGCGGAGCGTCGGCAGGATCCGTACCCGCCGTGTCGTCGAGGAGCAGGAGCCGCCGGGGTCCTGGCTCAGCTGCGACATCTTGATCTGCGCGGGCGGCTTGTTGTACTGGACGCGGAGGTAGGCGTCGTCGGAGAAGCGCTTCCACGCGAAGCGGTCGGTCTCACTCTTGGCCCGCAGTCCGAACGTGGTCGTGGACCAGCCGTTGGCCGCGGCCTGCTGGACCGCGCGCAGCGCCCAGAACTCGACGTCACCGCCGGGGCAGCTGCTGCCGTAGCCCTTGGCCTCGGACCGGGTCTGCAGGAGATCCACCCAGAAACCGTCCGCGAGCTGGGAGTTCCAGGTCGTGGTCTTGGAGATGCCCTTGGTACGCCACAGCTGCACGTCGGTCTTGTCGCAGCTGTAGGAGTGTGTCTCCTTCACCACGAACTCGGCGGACAGGATCGACTTGCCGGAGAACTGGGAGGTGGGGACGGAGTAGAAGAGGCGCTTGGTGTCCTCGGGTGCGCAGCGCACGTCGCCCGCGCAGTAGCCCATGCCCGCGTCCTTGTCGCCGTTGAACCGCCACTGCGGTGACGACGCCCAGTAGCGCGAGGCCATGGTCCAGTTCGAGGCCTTCGGCGAGTACCACTGCGGGTCGATGTAGACCGGGTACGTGGCGCTCTTGAGCAGGTCCTGGTCCGGGGTGAGCACGATCTCGTCGCGGCCGGCGGGGATGTCGACACCGATCGGGGCGACCTTCGCGGACTCGGCCGGAGCGCTCGGGGCGTCCTCCCCGGTACGGGCGGCGGTCGTACGCGACGCGGTATCAGTACCGGTGCCCGTGCTGGAGTCCCACATCAGCGGCTGCTGTGCTTCGAAGACCGGGCCGCCGGAGCCCGAGTCGGTCGCGACGAGGCCCCCGTCGGAGGTCTCCCGCACCGCGAGGCCGTCGGTGTCCATCGCCATGCGCAGCGTGGCGAGTCTCGGGTCGGCGCCCGCCTGGGGCGTCTTGACCACCAGGATCTGCGAGATGCCGTCCACGTCGGCGCGGACCTGGAGGTCCACGTCGGGCAGGACCGAGGGGTAGGTGGCGGTGGATCCGCCGATCACCGGCCGGGGCAGGGTGGTCGGCCAGGACAGGGAGAGTTCGCGTCCCGCGCGCTCCAGCGTGATCAGCGGGGCCTTGTCGCCCCCACCGGAGAAGGCCATCCCCACCGACGCCACCGCCGGGGACAGGGACCCGTCGGGCAGCTTGCGCAGCGAGGTGTCGATGTCCCGCCAGTCGCCGTTCACCCGGGTGCGGACAGGGCGGAGGTGCTGCACCGACTCCAGGCGACCGTTCGCCTTGGCGAAGACCTCGCTCGTCTCGCTGCGGAGCGCGGTGACCTCGACGTCCTTGCCGGTGCGCCTGGCCTCGGCCAGCGCCGCCTCCTCCGAGCCCGCGGCGGGCGCGGTGCCGGTGTCGCCCGCCGCGCTGTCGGCCGGTGCGCTGTCGGCCGGTGTGATCCCGGCGGGCGGGACGGCCGCGGCGGGCGCCCCTCCCAGCAGACCCGTCACCAGCAGCGCGCTGACGAGCCCCCCCAGACCCCGCGCGGCCGGACCTCGACGTAGCCGTCGCCTCACAGCACTCCCCACCCTCAAATTCCCCACAGGTCCCACAGGTCCCACACGTCGCGAGACAACACGGAACCTAAGGAGAGAGGGCGGGCGCGTCCAGGATGTTCTTTCCGGGCAAATGGTTGCCTGCGGCCAGTATTAATACAAAGCCTGATGCGTGACTCATGCCACAGGTGAACAGTTGAGGCCCTACTCCTTTATTCGAGTCGCCCCGGAAGAGGCGGATCAGTGAACTCGCGGGTGGAGGGGGCGGCTGCGGCCGGCCCCCTCCACCCGATCGCCGCTCGGGATCAGTTCGGGTTCTGCGCGTTCGTCAGGGTCTCCCAGGCGACGAACAGATTGTTCGTACCGGCCGGCCGCTGCCGTTCCGTGAGCGCCTGGGTGTTGGTCATCGCGTAACCGAGCCGGGTGTTCAGCGCGTTGAAGCCGACCTCGGTGATGGGGCCGAGGCCACGGGTCACCGAGCCGCCGCAGATCGACGACGGGACGGGCTCCGCCTGGATCTCGTACTTCGACTGGAAGCCCAGCGCCTGCCGCAGCCGCTCGCCGACCTGCGGGAAGAGGTCCTGGCCCTGGAGGCGGGCGGTCTCGAAGACGTGCGAGACCGAGGAGATGCCGTAGCCCGTGTGGACGAAGTCGCGGCAGGTCTCCTGGGTGAGGCCGGTGACGAAGGTGGACTGACCCTGCCAGTAACTCACGATCTTGTCGCGGGTGTTGAGATTCTGGCTGGGCACGGTCTTCGGCAGCGCGCCGTCCGACGAGAGGTAGATGTACGCCGGCACCCGCGTCAGGTAGATGCCGATGGCCTTGTCGTAACTCGTCTTGTCGTTGAGGTAGACGGAGATGCTGACCGCCGCCTCCATCATCGTCAGCTCCCAGTTCCCGTTGGAATTGGAGCCGTTGATGATCTTCGGCAGATAGACGTTGCGCAGCATGGTGTCGAAGCGTCCGGAGTTGGGCCAGTTGCCGTAGACGTTCTTGATGATCTCGGCGGCCTTGGGCCAGGAGGAGCCGGCCCAGCCGGTCTGGAGCGGCGCGTTGCTGTTGGTGTGGTCCTGGATGGAGTTGGACCAGGCGTCCATGAGCTGGATGGACTTCTGCGCGTATCGGTCGTCGCGGGTGATGTACCAGGCCAGCGCGTCCGTGTAGGCGGCGATCGCGTCCTCGCGCTCGTCCGTGCAGCCGTTGTTGGGGTTGGAGTACGAGCCGCACTCGACGATCGCGCGGGGCTTGGCCGTACGCGACAGGGAGGCGTAGGCGCTGCCCAGCATCTGGTCGTAGGCGGCCTTCCAGGGCTGCGCCCCGGCCTGCACCCTGCCCCGTACGAAGTCGAGCTGGGCGGTGTTGAGGTTCACGCCGGGGTGGGTGAAGTTCGCCGGGGCGGCGGCGACCGCGGGGGCCGGGGCGGCGGCCGTCGTGGTCGCGGCGGCCTTTCCGGCGGAAGCGGAGGTGACGGCGGAGGCGGAGGCGGAAGCCGGTGCCAGGAGGGCCGCGGCGATCACGCCGGCCAGGGCGGTGGAGAGTCCGAACAGTCGGGGAATCGATCCGGGGCGCATGTGGGGGTGCCTTCCGGTCAGTGGACGTTCCGCAACTCCATTCACCCATATGAACATTGAGTGGAGTTGTGAACCTTTTGGTGAGTGAGGAACGTAGAACCATTCCATGGACACGTCAAGGTCTGGACCTATGGAGGACGGAAGGGAAAAGACGCGGGAAAACGAAGGGGCCGGGCGCCCGTCGGCACCCGGCCCTCCCCCCGCGCGACACGCGACACGCGACACGTAAGACGCGATACGCAACGCGCGACACGTAAGACGCGGCACGCGCGACGCGCGATCAGCGCATCAGCACCCCCGCGCCCTCCCCCGTCGTCTCCGTCGGCAGCGTGACCAGCCCCAGGTCCGCGCTGGTCGCGAGCAGCGGGTGCGCGGGCAGGACACGGACGGTGTACCCGTAGGGGCCCGTACGGTCCAGGGCGAGCGGCCCCTCGTACACCCAGCGGCCCTCACCGTCCGGCACGCCGTTCGGGCCGCCGGCCGGCTTGAGCGGGAACGTCTCCGCGTCCGCGATCGAGTCGTCCGCGCCGACCCGGCCCGCGACGGCCTGCACCTCCACATCGTCCGGGCGCAGTTCGCCGAGGGCGACCCGGACGCGCAGGGAGAGCGTGGAGCCCAGCTCGGCCGTGCCGCCGGCGGCCGCCGCCGAGACGGCTTCGACGTGGTCGACCGAGACGTACGGCCACAGCGTGCGCGTGCGGTACTTCCAGGCCGCCAGCTCCGTCGCCGTGTCGGCGTCCATCGCGCGGTGGGCTCGCGCGGCGGGGGCGTACAGCCGCTCCACGTACTCGCGCACCATCCGCCCCGCGAGCACCTTCGGGCCGAGGGCGACCAGGGTGCGGCGGACCATCTCGATCCAGCGGTCGGGCAGCCCGCCGCCGTCCCGGTCGTAGAAGCGGGGCGCGACCCGGTCCTCGATCAGCTCGTAGAGGGCGTTGGCCTCCAGCTCGTCCCGGCGCTTCTCGTCGGCCGCGCCGTCGGCCGTCGGGATGGCCCAGCCGAAGTCCGGCTCGAACCATTCGTCCCACCAGCCGTCCAGCACCGACAGGTTGAGACAGCCGTTGAGCGCGGCCTTCATCCCGCTGGTGCCGCAGGCCTCCAGCGGCCGCAGCGGGTTGTTCAGCCAGACGTCGCAGCCCGGGTAGAGCGTGCGCGCCATGCCCATCCCGTAGTCGGGCAGGAAGACGATGCGGTGGCGGACCCGCGGGTCGTCGGCGAACCGGACCAGCTCCTGCACCAGGCGCTTGCCGCCGTCGTCCGCCGGGTGCGCCTTGCCCGCGACGACGATCTGGACCGGCCGCTCGGGGTGGAGCAGCAGGGCCCGCAGCCGGTCGCGGTCGCGCAGCATCAGGGTCAGGCGCTTGTACGAGGGGACCCGGCGGGCGAAGCCGATGGTGAGGACGTCGGGGTCGAGCACCCCGTCGATCCAGCCCAGCTCGGCGGCCTCGGCGCCGCGCAGCCGCCAGGACGCGTGCAGCCTCTTGCGCACGTCCGCCACCAGCTGCTCGCGCAGGGCTTTCCGTACGCCCCACAGCTCGCCGTCGGGGATCTCGGCGGCGGCGTCCCAGCGCGGCGAGCCGTCCACGGACAGCGCGTCGTCGGTACGGGCCGCTCCCAGCCGCCGGGCGCCGAGCCGGGTGATCTCCGGCGCGACCCAGGTCGGCGCGTGCACGCCGTTGGTCACCGAGATGATCGGGACCTCCGCCGGGTCGAAGCCGGGCCAGAGCCCGGCGAACATCTCCCGGCTGACCGCGCCGTGCAGGGTGGAGACGCCGTTGGCGCGCTGGGCGAGGCGCAGCCCCATCACGGCCATGTTGAAGACGTTGGGGTCACCGCCCTGGTAGGTCTCCATGCCGAGCCCGAGGACCCGCTCGGCGTCCACGCCGGGCAGCTCGCCGTCGTCCCCGAAGTGGCGGGCGACCAGCCCCCGGTCGAAGCGGTCGATCCCGGCGGGCACGGGGGTGTGGGTGGTGAAGACCGTGCCGGCGCGGACGGCCTCCAGCGCGGCCTCGAAGCCGACTCCGGTGTCCGCGAGTTCACGGATGCGTTCCAGGCCGAGAAATCCGGCGTGGCCCTCGTTGGTGTGGAACACCTCGGGGGCGGGGTGGCCGGTGAGCCGGCAGTACGTCCGCACGGCCCGGACCCCGCCGATGCCGAGCAGCATCTCCTGGAGCAGCCGGTGCTCGCTGCCGCCGCCGTAGAGCCGGTCGGTGACGTCGCGCTCGCCAGGACCGTTCTCCTCGACGTCCGAGTCGAGCATGAGCAGCGGGACCCGGCCGACCCGCGCCTGCCAGACGCGGGCGCGCAGGGTCCGCCGTCCCGGCAGGGTGAGGACGACATGGGCGGGGGTGCCGTCCTCCTCGCGCAGCAGCGTCAGCGGCAGTTCGTTGGGGTCGAGGACCGGATACTGCTCCTGCTGCCAGCCGTCCCGGGACAGCGACTGGCGGAAGTAGCCGTGCCGGTAGAGCAGGCCGACGGCGACGAGGGGGACGCCGAGGTCGCTGGCGGCCTTGAGATGGTCGCCGGCGAGGATACCGAGACCGCCGGAGTACTGCGGCAGTGCCGCGGTGACGCCGAACTCGGGCGAGAAGTAACCGATGGCGGCGGGCAGCTCCGCGCCGTCGCCGTCGCGCTCCTGGTACCAGCGCTCGCCGTGCAGATAGGCGTCGAGATCCCCGGCGGCGGCGGCGAGTCTCTCCAGAAAGGGCCGGTCCGAGGCCAGCTCGGCCAGGCGCGCGGCGGATACGGCTCCGAGCAGCCGTACGGGGTCGCCGTCGGCGGCCCGCCATCCGGCGGGGTCGACGGACTCGAAGAGTTCACGGGTCTCGATATGCCAGGACCAGCGCAGATTACGGGCGAGGTCGCTGAGCGGTTGTAGTGGTTCGGGCAAGACGGGGCGGACGGTGAACCGACGGATTGCCTTCACGTGTTCCACCTTCGCAGGGGACATACGAGCCACAAGGGACGCACCACGGTGTACGTCCCCCCGTCCCTCCGAAGGTAGTCGTACCCGGCCCCCCGGAACCACGGCGCATTCGCGCACTCGCGCACCGGTTCGAGCGCCCGGCAGCGGCAACACGTAGGGAGAGGCGGCGACACCCGCGAGGAAGGAACGCTGTCAGTTGACCGTCTCCTTGCCAGCTACGACCTAGTAGTTAACAAACCAGCCGGATTGCCCACCCGAAAAGTATGGGAAGGCTCCACCGGTACGCACGGCACACGAGCGCGTTTCCACACGAACGCAGCGCTATTCGAGTGAACGCGGACAGGAGCGGCCATGCCCGCAGCCTCCCAGTCGTATACCGAGCAGCTACAAAGAACAGCAAAGGCCCGCAAAACGCCCCAACGTGCCCAAACAGGGGCACCTGCCACGGTCGACACGCCTGCCACCCGCGGTGCGCCTGTCATACGCGGCACACCTGTCATATCCGACGCACGCGCCGCACCCGCCCTGCCTGCCACGCCCGCACTGCCCTCAGGTGATCCAGTGAAACCGCTGATTGGTCGCATTCCCGTCCTGGACGTACGCCCGCTCGTCGACTGCGGAAAACGCCCCGCGAAGGCGGTGAGCGGTGAGTCCTTCCAGGTCACCGCGACCGTCTTCCGCGAGGGCCACGACGCCGTCGCGGCCAATGTCGTCCTCCTGGACCCCGGTGGCCGCCCCGGCCCCTGGACCCCCATGCATGAGCTCGCCCCCGGCACCGACCGCTGGGGCGCCGAGGTCACCCCCACCGAGGAAGGCCGCTGGACCTACACCGTCGAGGCGTGGAGCGACCCCGTCGCCACCTGGCGCCACGCCGCCGGGATCAAGATCCCCGCGGACATCGACACCGCCCTCGTCCTCGCGGAGGGTGCCGAGCTGTACGAGCGCGCCGCCGCCGGCGTACCGAAGCGCGACGGGCGGGAGGCCGTGCTGGCCGCCATGGACGCCCTGCGCGACAAGAGCCTGTCCGCCACGGCGCGGCTCGCCGCCGCCCTCTCCCCGGAGGCGGATGCCGCGCTGGCCCGCCATCCGCTGCGCGAGCTGGTCACCTCCTCGCGCCCCGCGCCGCTGCTGGTGGAGCGCAGGAGAGCGCTGTACGGCTCCTGGTACGAGCTGTTCCCGCGCTCCGAGGGCGCGGTCGTCAAGAAGGGCGAGCCGCCGGTCAGCGGCACGTTCAAAACGGCCGCCGAGCGGCTGCCCGCCGTGGCCGCGATGGGTTTCGATGTCGTGTATCTGCCGCCGATCCATCCCATCGGCACCACCCACCGCAAGGGGCCCAACAACTCCCTCGACCCCGGCCCCGAGGACGTCGGGGTCCCCTGGGCGATCGGCTCCGCCGACGGCGGTCATGACGCGATCCACCCCGACCTGGGCACGATCGAGGACTTCGACCACTTCGTGGAGACGGCCCGCACCCTGCGGATGGAGGTCGCGCTCGACTTCGCGCTCCAGTGCTCCCCCGACCATCCCTGGGTCGAGAAGCACCCGGACTGGTTCCACCACCGCGCGGACGGCACCATCGCCTACGCCGAGAACCCGCCGAAGAAGTACCAGGACATCTACCCGATCGCCTTCGACAGCGACCTGCGCGGGCTGGTCCGGGAGACGACGCGCATCCTGCGCCACTGGATGTCCCACGGCGTGCGGATCTTCCGTGTCGACAATCCGCACACGAAGCCGGTGCTCTTCTGGGAGAAGGTCATCGGCAACATCAACCGCACCGACCCCGACGTGATCTTCCTGGCCGAGGCCTTCACCCGGCCGGCGATGATGCGCACGCTGGGCGCGGTGGGCTTCCAGCAGTCGTACACCTACTTCACCTGGCGCAACTCCAAGCAGGAGCTCACCGACTACCTCATCGAGCTCTCGGGTGACTCCGCCTCGTACATGCGGCCAAACTTCTTCGTCAATACGCCGGACATCCTGCACGCGTATCTGCAGGAGGGCGGCCGTCCGGCGTTCGAGGCGCGGGCCGTGCTGGCGGCGACGATGGTGCCCGCCTGGGGGGTGTACGCGGGCTTCGAGCTGTGCGAGAACGCCCCGGCCAAGCCGGGCAGCGAGGAGTACCTTGACTCGGAGAAGTACCAGCTGAGGCCCCGGGACTGGGAGGCGGCCGAGCGCGAGGGCCGCACCATCGCCCCGCTCATCACGACGCTCAACCGCATCCGGCGGCGGCATCCCGCGCTGCAGCAGCTGCGTGACATCCACTTCCACCAGGCCGACAACGACGCGGTGATCGCGTACAGCAAGCGCGCGGGTTCGAACATCGTTCTGGTGGTCGTCAACCTCGACCCTCACCACACCCAGGAGGCGACGGTCTCGTTGGACATGGAGCGGCTCGGCCTGGACCGGCACGAGACCGTTCCGGTGCGCGACGAGCTCACCGGCGAGACCTATCACTGGGGCAGGGCCAACTATGTGCGCCTAGAGCCGGGCGTCACGCCCGCGCACATCGTCGTCCTGCGACCCACCCCGCCGATCGGAGGGTCACCCACATCATGATCGTCAACGAGCCCGTTCAGGACACCTTCGAGGACACCCCGGCCAAGGACCGCGATCCCGACTGGTTCAAGCGTGCTGTCTTCTACGAGGTCCTGGTGCGTTCATTCCAGGACAGCAACGGCGACGGCATCGGCGACCTCAAGGGCATCACGGCCAAACTGGACTATCTCCAGTGGCTCGGTGTCGACTGCCTCTGGCTGCCGCCGTTCTTCAAGTCGCCGCTGCGCGACGGCGGCTACGACGTGTCCGACTACACGGCGGTGCTCCCCGAATTCGGTGATCTCGCCGACTTCGTGGAGTTCGTCGACGCCACGCACCAGCGCGGCATGCGCGTGATCATCGACTTCGTCATGAACCACACGAGCGATCAGCACGAGTGGTTCCAGGAGTCCCGGAAGGACCCGGAAGGGCCCTACGGCGACTACTACGTCTGGGCCGACGACGACAAGCAGTACCAGGACGCCCGGATCATCTTCGTCGACACGGAGACGTCCAACTGGACCTTCGACCCGGTGCGCAAGCAGTACTACTGGCACCGCTTCTTCTCCCACCAGCCGGATCTCAACTACGAGAACCCGGCGGTGCAGGAGGAGATCATCTCCGCGCTGCGGTTCTGGCTGGACCTGGGCATCGACGGCTTCCGGCTGGACGCCGTGCCGTACCTGTACCAGCAGGAGAACACCAACTGCGAAAACCTTCCTGCCACCCACATGTTCCTCAAGCGGGTCCGCAAGGAGATCGACGCCAACTACCCGGACACGGTGATCCTCGCCGAGGCCAACCAGTGGCCGGAGGACGTCGTCGACTACTTCGGCGACTACACGTCGGGCGGCGACGAATGCCACATGGCGTTCCACTTCCCGGTGATGCCGCGCATCTTCATGGCCGTACGGCGCGAGTCCCGCTACCCGGTCTCGGAGATCCTGGCGAAGACCCCGGCGATCCCCACGAGCTGCCAGTGGGGCATCTTCCTGCGCAACCACGACGAGCTCACGCTCGAAATGGTCACGGACGAAGAGCGCGACTACATGTACGCGGAGTACGCGAAGGATCCCCGGATGCGCGCCAACATCGGCATCCGGCGCCGCCTCGCCCCGCTGCTGGACAACGACCGCAACCAGATCGAGCTGTTCACCGCTCTGCTGCTGTCGCTGCCCGGCTCCCCGATCCTCTACTACGGGGACGAGATCGGCATGGGCGACAACATCTGGCTCGGCGACCGGGACGCCGTACGGACGCCGATGCAGTGGACCCCCGACCGGAACGCGGGATTCTCCTCCAGCGACCCCGGCCGGCTCTACCTGCCGACGATCATGGACCCGGTCTACGGGTACCAGGTCACCAACGTGGAGGCGTCGATGGCGTCGCCGTCCTCGCTGCTGCACTGGACCCGCCGGATGATCGAGATCCGCAAGCAGAACCCCGCCTTCGGCCTCGGCTCGTACACGGAGCTGCCGTCGTCGAACCCGGCGGTGCTCGCGTTCCTGCGCGAGGCGCCCTCGGCGGTGGAGGGCCAGGGCGACGACCTGGTGCTGTGCGTGCACAACTTCTCACGCTTCGCACAGCCCACCGAGCTGGATCTGAAGGAGTTCAGCGGCCGCCATCCGGTGGAGCTGATCGGCGGGGTGCGCTTCCCCGCCATCGGGGAGTGGCCCTACCTGCTGACTCTCGCGGGCCACGGCTTCTACTGGTTCCGCCTCAGGAAGGACACCGCGTCCTCGTGACACGGCGTTAACCCATGGGCCCGTGCGGAGCGGTTTCCGCCGCTTCGCACGGGGCACCCTCCCCACATCCAGTTCGATCGAGTTTCGTACGGAATTTTCGTACGGATCACGGAGAGATCGCGTACGGATCAGGGCCGGCATCACGCCGTACGGATCATCCTCACCCGACACGTCCCGCACAGCCGGACAGCCATTGCCGCAATCCGGGACACTCTGCGCATCCTGTGGTGTGCCCGGGGAAAGGACGCGATGCCATGTCGAAGGCTGCATCCACCCGGATCGGTCCGGGTATGCACGAGAGTGACCGTCACCGGCACCAGCCCAGCGCACCCCCGGCCCAGGACGACCACGACCGCGGTGGAGCGCGCTTCGCCGCCGCCTCGCCCGCCGTGTCAGCCACTGACGCGAGGGCTCTGGTCGACTCGCTCGCTCCGCTGCTCCATGACTGGCTGCCCCGCCAGCGCTGGTTCGCGGGCAAGGGCCGCCCGATCACCGGTTTCGTACCGGTGACGGTCACCGAGCTGCTGCCGCCGCACGCGGGGGGGCCGGGGCTGCTGCATCTGCTGGTGCGGGTCGAGCAGCGGGGCGGCTCCGGGCCGCCGCCGTCGATTCCGTCGTCGAAGCCCTCGACCACCCCGTCCGCGACGCCGTCAGCGGTCTCGCCGACGGCCGGTGACTGCTACCAGCTGCTCATCGGGGTCCGCAAGGCGCTGCCGCCGTCCCTGGCGCCGGCCCTCATCGGCCACGCGGAACAGGGACCGCTGGCCGGCCGGACCGTCTATGAAGGACTGCACGATCCGGTCCTCGCCGAACTGCTGCTGGAACGATTGCGCACACCGGGCGCCCTCGGTCCGCTGCGGTTCGACCGGGCGTCCACGGTCCCGTCCGGGCTGACCGGCCGGCTGCTCGACGCCGAGCAGTCGAACACGTCCCTGGTGTACGGGGACGCCTACATCCTCAAGATCCTGCGCCGGGTCTTCCCCGGTCCCCACCCGGACCTGGAGCTGCCCCTGGCCCTGGCCGCGGAAGGCTGCGAGCGCGTACCGGCGCCCGTCGCCTGGTTCGAGGCGGGCGGTCCCGCGGGCAGCGGGGACGTCCTCACGCTCGGGGTGCTCCAGCCGTATCTGCGCGGTTCGCGGGACGGCTGGCAGCTGGCGCTGGCGGCGCTGGCCGAGGGCCGGGAATTCACCTCCGAGGCCCGCGCGCTGGGGCAGGCCACCGCCGAGGTGCACACCGCGCTCGCCGCGGCCCTGCCCACGGTGACGCTGGGCCGTGCGCAGACGGCGCAGCTGGCCGGCGGCATGGCCGAGCGTCTGGAGTCCGCCGCACAGGCGGTACCCGCCCTGGGGCCGTACGTTCCCGGGCTGCGCGCCGCCTTCGACGCGCTCGCCGGGCTGGACGAGGCCCGGCGCGGCCGGCCGGCCCAGCGCGTCCACGGGGACCTGCATCTGGGGCAGGCCCTGCGGACGCCGGACGGCAGGTGGTCGGTGATCGACTTCGAGGGCGAGCCCGCCAGGCCGCTCGCGGAGCGCCGCCGCCCGCAGCCGCCGGTCCGCGATGTCGCGGGGATGCTCCGTTCCTTCGACTACGCGGCCCGCTCCCACGAACCGTGGCGTCCCGACTGGGCGGCGCGCTGCCGGGACGCGTACTGCGAGGGATACGCGGCGGCCTCGGGCACCGACCCGCGCGCGGAACCGGAACTGCTGCGCGCGTACGAGACGGACAAGGCGGTCTACGAGGTGCTGTACGAGGCCAGGCACCGTCCGGACTGGCTGCCGGTCCCGATGGCGGCGATCCGCCGACTGGCGGACGGCGTCTGACGCCGGAGGCGGCGGGGCCGGGCCACCGCCCGCCGGCCCAGGCCGTCTCCCCGCTCCGGCGCCATCCTCCTGTCCATCCGCTCCTGGCCATCCGCTCCTACCCACCCGCTCCTACCCGCCCGCTCACCACACGACGAAGCCGTACGAAGCCCGCCGAGGAGGCAGCCCCCGTGACCGCCCGCCCGCCGTCCGACCGTCCGTCCGAGCCCGAGCACCCGATCTCTTCCCTCCCCGCCCCGGTTCCCTCCCCGGCCGAGGAGCGGGGGCAGTCGCGCCGCAAGCGCCCGAAGACCGCCGCGGCCGGGGCCCCCAAGCCGCGCAAGGATCCGGGCAAGGAGCCGCGCAAGGCCCCGGCCACGGCCAAGGGCCCGGCGGGCGAGCCGGCGAAGAGCCCGGCGCGAGCCAAGGGCCCGGCACGAGCCACGCGTCCGGCGGAAACCACGGGGCCGGCGGAAGCCACGGGGCCGGCCGGGGGGCCGCCGCGCGGGACCACGGCCACGACCCCCGCCGCGACCCCGGCCAAGCGCGGCCCGGGCGGCCGTGGGGTGCCGGCCGCGCGACCGCTGGACGACGGCGACCGCGACCGGCTGCTCACCGGCTCGCACCACGACCCGCACGGGCTGCTGGGCGCGCACCCGGTGGAGGACGGCGTGGCGTTCCGGACGCTGCGGCCGTACGCGCGCGCCGTGACCGTCATCGCCGAGGGTGTCCGGACCGAGCTGGCCGACGACGGGGACGGCTTCTTCTCCGGTGTCCTGCCACTGGGCGCCGTGCCCGATTACACCCTGCTCGTCCGCTACGGCGACGCCCCGGGGGTCGACGAGCTGGAGACCCAGGACCCGTACCGCTTCCTGCCCGCCCTCGGGGATCTCGATCTGCATCTGATCGGCGAGGGCAGGCACGAGGAGCTGTGGAAGGCACTCGGCGCGCAGCCCATGGTCCACCAGGGCGTGACCGGCACCCGCTTCACCGTCTGGGCGCCGAACGCGCGGGGCGTCCGGGTCACCGGCGACTTCACCTACTGGGACGGTACGAGCCTGCCGATGCGCTCGCTCGGCTCCAGCGGGGTGTGGGAGCTGTTCGTACCGGGGATCGGCGACGGCGCGCACTACAAGTTCGACATCACGCGCCCCGACGGGTCGCACACGCTGCGCGCGGACCCGATGGCCCGGCGCACCGAGGTGCCGCCGGCCACCGCGTCCATCGTGACGGAGTCGCACCACGTGTGGCGCGACGAGGAGTGGCTGGCGCACCGCGCGGACCGGCCCGTGCACGAGGCGCCGTTCTCCGTGTACGAGGTGCATCTGGCTTCCTGGCGACCCGGTCTGACGTACCATCAGCTGGCTGAGCAGCTGCCCGCCTACGTCAGGGACCTGGGCTTCACCCATGTCGAGCTGATGCCCGTCGCGGAGCATCCCTTCGGTGGCTCCTGGGGCTATCAGGTCACCGGCTTCTACGCGCCGACGTCCCGGATGGGCACCCCGGACGACTTCCGGTATCTGGTCGACGCGCTGCACCGCGCGGGCATCGGGGTGCTGGTCGACTGGGTTCCGGCGCACTTCCCGAAGGACGAGTGGGCGCTGGCCCAGTTCGACGGCCGTCCGCTGTACGAGCCCGCCGACCCGCAGCGGGCCGAGCACCCCGACTGGGGCACGCTGGAATTCGACTACGGCCGCACGGAGGTCCGGAACTTCCTGGTCGCGAACGCCGTGTACTGGTGCGAGGAGTTCCATATCGACGGGCTGCGGGTCGACGCGGTCGCCTCGATGCTCTACCTCGACTACTCGCGCGAGCACGGCCAGTGGTCGCCGAACCAGTACGGCGGCCGGGAGAATCTGGACGCCGTCGCCTTCCTCCAGGAGATGAACGCGACCGTCTACCGCCGCTGCCCGGGTGTGGTGACCGTCGCCGAGGAGTCCACCGCCTGGAACGGTGTCACGCGCGCCACCCACATCGTCGGCCCGGACGGCTTCGGCGGTCTCGGCTTCGGGCTGAAGTGGAACATGGGCTGGATGCACGACTCGCTGGACTATGTCGCCAAGGAGCCGGTGCACCGCAAGTACCACCACGGCGAGATGACCTTCTCCATGGTGTACGCGTACAGCGAGAACTACGTCCTGCCGATCTCGCACGACGAGGTGGTGCACGGCAAGCAGGCGCTGGTCTCCAAGATGCCCGGCGACTGGTGGCAGCAGCGCGCCAACGAACGCGCCTACCTCGGCTTCATGTGGGCCCACCCCGGCAAGCAACTGCTCTTCATGGGGCAGGAGTTCGCCCAGGGCGCGGAGTGGTCCGAGGGCCACGGCCCGGACTGGTGGCTCCTCGACCCGTCGTACGAGGCGTCCGGCGACCACCGGGGTGTACGGGATCTCGTCCGCGACCTCAACACGGTCTACGGCGCGACGCCCGCGCTCTGGCAGCGGGACACCGTGCCCGAGGGCTTCTCCTGGGTCGACGGTGACGCCGGCGAGGACAACGTCTTCGCCTTCCTGCGCTTCGACGCGTCGGGCTCGCCCCTGCTGGCGGTCTCCCACTTCTCACCGGTGGTGCGCCACGACTACCGGCTCGGGGTACCGGAGGAGTTCTCGGCCTGGACGGAGATCCTCAACACGGACGGCGCCCGCTACGGCGGCAGCGACGTCCTCAACCCCGAGCCGCTGAAGCCGGAATCGGTGGGTGCTCACGGCCGCCCGGCGAGTATCCAGCTGACGCTGCCCCCGCTGGCGACGATCTGGCTGCGCCCGGCCTGACCCCTGGCCGGTCCCCCTGGCCGACGGGCTCGGCGCCGCCCCCGTGTCCCGTGGCCCCTCCGGATCCGCTCCGGAGGGGCCACGGCCAGGCCCGGGACATCGGCCCCAGCCCCTCGGACCGGAACCATCAGGACCGGAACCACCGGCCCGGAACCACCGGCCCCGGAACCGCTCAGCGGCTCCGCAGAGCCACGAACTCGTCCCAGGTCATCCGCCCGTCGCCGTCGGCGTCCGCGACGTCGAGCAGCGCCTGGGCCTGCGCCTCCGACAGGGTGGTGTCGCCCAGTCCCGCCATCACACTCCGGAACTCGGCCGCGGTGATCTGTCCGTCCTTGTCGAGATCGAACTCGTCGAACGCTGCCCTGAGTGCTTCGGTGTCCGCCATCTGTGTCCCCTCGCTCCGCTGCTGATGCCGCGGTCACCGTACCGGCAGCCGGGGCGGCGTGTCCGCGTCGCGGACGACGGCGAGCCGCTGGGTGGCCCGGGTGAGCGCCACGTACAGGTCGTTGGTGCCGCGCGGAGTGCCGTCCAGGATCGCCTCCGGGTCGACCACGACGACCGTGTCGAATTCGAGGCCCTTAGCCTGCCGGGCGTTCAGCAGGACCACGTGACGCGTCAGGTCCGGGGCGGGCCCCCAGGAGGCGTCGGGGAGCTGGGACGCGAGGGCGGGCAGCAGGGTCGCCGGGGCGATCACGGCGAGGCGCCCCTCGTCCGGGTGGTCTGCCCGGTAGGCGGACACCAGCCCGGCCGCCGTACGCGCCAGATCGGCCTGCGGTACGGAGCGTACGACCGGGCCCGTGCCCGTGGACCGTACGGACTTCGGCGGCTCGAAGAGCGGATCCGTCAGCCGCCGTACCCCGGCCGCGACCTCCATGATCTCGGCGGGGGTGCGGTAGTTGACGCCGAGCCTCGCCAGCTCCCAGCGCTCACCGACGTACGGCTGGAGGATCTGCTGCCAGGAGTCGCTGCCCGCCGCGTCGCCGGTCTGCGCGGGGTCGCCCACCAGGGTCATGGAGCGGCTCGGGCAGCGGCGCATCAGCAGCCGCCAGGCCATGGCGGACAGTTCCTGCGCCTCGTCCACGACGATGTGCCCGAAGGCCCAGGTGCGGTCGGCGGCGGCGCGTTCGGCGGCGCTGCGGGTGTCGGCCTCCTCCTGCCGGTCGGCGAACCGCTCCGCGTCGATGATGTCGTGCGCGGCGAGGATCTCCGAGTCCCCCTCGTCCTCGAACTCGTAGGTCTCCGAGCCGGCCGAGAGGTCGAGGACGCCCTGCGCGTAGTCGACCTGCCGCCGGCGCTCCGCCTCGGCGGCGGCGCGGGCCGCGCTGTCGTCCTCCCCGAGCAGTTCGGCCGCCTCGTCCAGCAGCGGTACGTCGGCCGGGGTCCACGCGCCGCCGGGCGCGCGACGGATCAGCTCGGCGTCGGCGTCCGGCAGCCGGCCGGGATCGGCGAGGAAGTCCGTGATCAGCCGCTGCGGGGTGAGCAGCGGCCAGTACACGTCGATCGCTTCGTGCACGGCGGGGCTGGTGGCGATCTCCTTGCCGAGCTGCGCGATGTCGTCGGGACCGAGCAGATTGGGACCGCCGTACGGGTCCGCGCCGATGCGCTCGGCGAGCTGCGACGTCAGGGCGTCGATGATCTGGAACGAGAAGTAGGGGCGGGCGAGGTTGTGCGGCAGCCCGGTCTGGCGGGCCGCCGCGCGGGCGTCCTCGGCCATCGCACGCTCCAGCAGCAGCGTCCCGTGGTAGTCGTGGTGGATCTCCTCGGCGGGGTCGGGCACGGTCTGCCGGTCCCGGAGCACCCCGGCGAGCGCCTCGGCCATGTCGGCCCGGCCCTTGATCTCGGCCGCCGCCGGGGTGTCCGTCCCGGTGGCCCGTACCCCGGGGAACAGCTCCCCGGTCGTCGCGAGCAGCACCCCCGTCTCGCCGAGCGAGGGCAGCACCTCGCCGATGTAGCCGAGGAAGGCGGGGTTGGGGCCGACGATCAGTACGGCGCGGCGGGCGAGCTGCTCGCGGAACGCGTAGAGCAGATACGCCGCCCGGTGCAGCGCGACGGCGGTCTTGCCGGTGCCGGGGCCGCCCTCGACGACCAGCACCCCGTGGTGCGGTGCGCGGATGATGCGGTCCTGCTCGGCCTGGATGGTCTGGACGATGTCGCTCATCCGGCCGGTCCGCGCGGAATTCAGCGCGGAGAGCAGGACGGCGTCGCCGTCCGGGTCCTCGTAGCCGGTACGCGTGGTGTCGGTAAGGTCCATGATCTCGTCGTGGAGCGCGGTGACGCGGCGCTCCCGCGTGGTGATGTGCCGGCGCCGTCGCAGCCCCATCGGGGTGAATCCGGTGGCGAGATAAAACGGCCGGGCGACGGGAGCACGCCAGTCGATGAGCAGCGGGGTGCGGTCGGCGTCGTCCTGCCGCATTCCGATCCGCCCGATGTGATGGATCCCTCCGTCGCCGAGATCACTTTCTCCGACATCGATCCTGCCGAAACAGAGACCGGCCTCCACGGCATTGAGCGAGGAGATCCGGCCGGACTGTTCCGCCACGCTGATATCACGCTCGACTCGCGCCTGTCGACCGGTGCTGACCTGGCCGATCGACGCCTGGACAGCCGTCTCCGCCTGCTCTCTGAGAGCGTCGAGACGCTCGTAGAGAGCGGAAACGAATTGCTGCTCGTTCCGCAATTCCTCGGTTGACAATTCAGCCCCTGTTCGATACGCTGTGCGGAGTTGGACGACTCTCGCTCAATATGTTGAGCGAGCACGGAAACAACCAATATACGCGGAGAATGACCCCGGCCGTCAATTCGGATCCGGGGCTTTTTTGTGCGCTCTTCGCGGAAGAGCGGGGCTCATCCGGGCGGCGGCGCGGTCGCGTGTCCGCCGATTCACCGGCACGTCCGCCGTCGTTGTCCGGCGCCGAGGCGAGGATCACCCGGGGGATCACCCACCTCCGAAGCCGGACAAAAACCCATGGGGCGGGACCGGGAACAGCACTAGAGTCACCCCGATATGCCTGCGACGAGGGGGACTTCATGACCGATGACCACGACGGCGTGGTCATGTACTGGCGGCCGGGCTGCACGTACTGCGTCAAACTGCGCCTCAGCCTGCTCTTCACCCCGCTGCGGTTCACCAAGGTGAACATCTGGCGGGACCCGGACGCGGCGGCGTTCGTCCGGTCGGTCGCGAACGGGTACGAGACCGTACCGACGGTGACCGTGGCCGGGAAGGCACTGGTGAACCCGTCGCGGCGGAAGCTGCTGGAGGCGGTCAGGGCCGATGCCCCGCAGGCGCTCGGCCGATCGAACGCCGAGAAGTGATCTTGGATTTCCGCGTTCTGCCTCGGCCCGTGTCACCGCCGAAAGCGACGAGCGCGACCGCCGACGCCGCCGTTGATCGGCGCGCGTCAGGGGCGCGTGGCCCTGACGCGTACTCAGCGGGGATGTCACCGTTTCGGAAGCAGTGTCGGCAGGCGGGTTCCGGGAGATGACCATGGGCGGTTCGATCGTCTGGGTGAACGGTCCCTTCGGGGGTGGCAAGACCACGCTGGTCGAGGAGTTGAGCGAGCGCCTGCCCGAAGCACTGGTCTACGACCCGGAGCTGGTCGGCTACGTGGTCCGGGAAATCGTGCCGGTGCCGACGGGAGACTTTCAGGACCTGGCGGTCTGGCGCCGGTCGGTGATGGATCTGGGGCTGCGACTCATCGATGAGTAGGACCGACAGCTCCTGGTGCCGATGACATTGGTGAATCCGGACTACCTGCGGGAGATCCATGGTGACCCCGGAGTGCGGGCACGGAGGTGCAGCACTTCTTCCTGGAGGTGTCCGCCGATGTCCTGAGGGCACGGATCGACGCTCAGACCTTCACACCGGACGATCCGGAGCATGACGCCCGCACACGGATCTGGCGCAAGGACCAGATCGCCCGGTGCGAGGCGGCGATCCCTTTGCTGCCGGCGGACACGGTGAGTCTGGACGGAGAGCTGCCCATTGAGGAACTCGCCACTCGGGTGCTGGAGCAGATCAAGGCGCCGCCCCAGGGCTGAGGCCGGGAGGCATCTCACGTCCCGGCCTGCTGTCAGGCTGCCGCGACCAGCCGTCGGCGCTTCGATCGGAGGGAATACTGAAGCTTCCCAGGTGGTCGGCAGAGCATGTGGTCCGGCGCACCCTTCTATGCCTCGACTGATGCGGCCGATCTGGCGGCCTGCTCGATCTTCGCGCGGTAGGCGGTGCGGGCGTCCTCATCGATCTGCATCTCGTGTTCGGGGCGCATCCCGGTTCGGCCGTCCACGCCTTCGCGCAGGATGTCGGCGTGCCCGGCATGCCGGTTGGTCTCGCCGAGGACGTGGACCAAGATGGCGAACAGGTTCGTGTTGGTATAAGGCTCCGGCCACCACGGCACATGGCCGGGGCCATCCAGGGCAAGCTCGTCGATCGTCGCGTCCGAGTGTTCCCACGTGCGTCGGTAGGACTCGATGATCTGATCGCGCCCCTCGTCCGCAGCCGCCCACAGATCGCTGCCATCGTGGTCCTGCCACCGAGGCAGCGGTTCTGGGGACGGCCGGTCGAAGACCTCGCCCAAATATCTGGCCTCGACGCCGGCCACGTGTTTGACCAGGCCGAGGAGGTTGGTCCCGGTCACTGTCAAAGGTCGGCGGGCGTCGTATTCGGACAGGCCGTCGAGCTTCCAGAGCAGCGCCTTGCGGTCCCGCCGCAGTCTCCCGTGCAGGGCGCCCTTCGCGAATTCATCGATCATGCGGCATGAGCCTGCCATGTGCTACCCGTGGCCTCAATCCCGTACATGGATCGCAACGACCGGCAGTACCGAAGTCTGGCCGTGGCCACCGCCCCCGAGCTACTGAAGAAGCTCGCGGAACTTGTCACGTGAGACAACCTCTTGACTTGCCAACGCCCAAGTATCCGATAGATGGCGCCCACGGCGGAGGCGACGTTGCCGATCGTGCCGGGGACCAGTAGTCGTAAACGTTGGCGCTGCCGACAGGGTCGGCGTCGGTCTGCAGGAACGGGCCCGGTTCGGGGCTGTAGAGGCGGGCGCCCATGAGGATAACTCCGTCCAAAGCCTCACCGGAGCGCTGTTCGCCGCCGAGCCGGCCGTAGCGTTGCGGTGCCTGACCGTCGGGTGGGGACGCCGAACTCGTCGTAGAGCAGCACCTTCGGTGCGGTCGTCACCGTGTCGAGGGTGAAACCACGTCGCCGTGGAGGCTTCGCCCTGACCTGAGTTCCACGGACTCCGCGCGCCCCAGTGGGACGGCTGGCGGTGCAGGCGCAGTCAGCGTCCCGGCGGGGTGCTCGTACACATCGGTCTCCGCCCCTGCTTCTGCGGAGAGTTCGCCGACCGCCGCAACCGGGACGAGGTGGTGATCCGTCCGGGCTATCTCGACGGCCGGTGGACGGAGGCGTCCCGTGCGGACGGAGCCGTACGGTCCAAGGCCGGCGCCGCGCACCTTCCGCTGCCCGACCTTCTGCACGCCTTCCTCGACGCGGGGCTGACGCTGGAGCGCATCGCCGAGCACGGCACGCCGACCCCGGTCGTCCTGGCGGTCAGGGTACGAAAGCCCGGCTGAGGGCACGCTGACATCTACGGGCCCGGAGACGATATGTCTTCCGGATTTCCGCAGGGGCGCCGGTGGCCTTCC
Organism: Streptomyces sp. NPDC051569; assembly: GCF_044454085.1. Taxonomy (NCBI): domain Bacteria; kingdom Bacillati; phylum Actinomycetota; class Actinomycetes; order Kitasatosporales; family Streptomycetaceae; genus Streptomyces; species Streptomyces sp. NPDC051569. The sequence goes on along the minus strand of NZ_JBITDJ010000001.1, from coordinate 397,878 downwards.
CGCGCGGACTTGCCATGAGGAGGCGGCTTGCCCCGTCCGGCCGGCCGGTGTCCGGGTGTGGCCCTGAGAGGACAACGCGGCTGTGGGCCGCCCCGAGACGGGCGGCCCACGGATTCCTCCGCCTAAGGGCGGGGGGCGTCGAGGTCGTTGGCGGTGAGGGCGTCGACGAAGGTGGTCCATGCGTCGCCGGTCAGAATGAAGGCGGATCCGCCGGGGAACTTGGAGGCTGGGTGGGGAGACCGTACGACGCACAGACTCCGGGGCCATCTGCGACTGCTCCTGCGCCAGGACGTCGGCGACACCGACTCCGACCGCGCGCGGGAGACTCACCGGGACGCCTACCGGCTGCTCGACCGCCACAGGCAGCCCGGCGCGAATACCCCACCCGGCTACGCCGACGACCACATGCGTGACCTCGCATCGGCCACCCGCGCGTTCGCCGCCCTCCACCGACTCCGCCTCGAAGCAGTCGAAATGAGCCTCGGCAAGAGGAGGAAGCCCCCGCCCCATGAACCCCCTCCTGGAGCAGGCCCTTCATGCCCTCGCGGTCACCGTCATCAGCGGCTCCCTCGTACTGGCCGTCCGGCGCGGCTACTGAGAGGCGACGGCCCCCTCCGAGGGAGCGCTCCCGGCCCGCGGGCCGGCGGGCGGGTCGCGCGGCGGTGGAACGGGGCGACCAGGGGCGGCGGGGCGGCCCAGCCGACCCCGCCACCAACCCGGCGCGGAAAGTGAGGGACCCGTTCGGGTTTGTCCGTGCGCGGCCGCTCGTCGGAGGGATGCAGCACGAGAATCCTTCACACTCTGTTCCATCGCCGCTACTGTTCGTGTCTGTGCCGTGGGGATGTGCCCGCGGCACAGACACGAAGGGCCATCACCGCATGACCAGAACCCGCAGGTCCCTCACCGTCCGGGCGTCGCTCGCGGCTGCCGCCGCGTTCGCCGCCACCCTGTCCGTGTTCGGCTCGACCCCGGCCGCGCAGGCCGCCGACAGCCCGGCCACCGTCAGCCGGGCGCCGAGTTATGTGGCACTGGGCGACTCGTACAGCGCCAATGTCTTCGTCCGGCCCTGGGAGGACAACGACGGCTGCGGCCGTTCCTTCCGTAACTACCCCCATCAGGTGGCCGAGGAGCTGGGCCTTCGCCTGACCGACGTGACCTGCGGCGCGGCCGAGGTGTGGGACGGCATCCTGGGTCCGCAGCCGTCCGCGAAACTGCTCGGGCCACCGTCCGTACCCCCCGAGGGCGGCTGGCCGGAGAAGCGTCCGCAGATCGACTCCGTCCACCACGACACCGACTACGTGAGCGTCGGCATCGGCGGGAACACGCTCGGATTCGGCGCGCTCGTCACCCAGTGCCTGGAGCGCGGCCTCTCCACGCTCGGCTTCGGCACTCCGTGCACGAACTACTACACGGAAGGGGAGGGACGGGAGTGGCTGGCCGGCAAGTTCGCCCAACTCGACCATGAGTACGGCGAGATGATGTCGGCGATCCGGAACCGGGCGCCGCGCGCCAAGGTCCTGGTCGTCGGCTACCCGGCCATCGTGCCGCACAACAGCGGCTGCTCCTGGGGAGTCTGGCGCCAGCTCGGCACCGTCGCCAAGGGGGACATGCCCTGGCTGGACAGCGTGGAGCGCGAGCTCAACGGCCTGATCGACCGGCAGGCCGCCGAGCACGGCGCGATCTATGTCGACACGTACGAGTCCAGCGTCGACCACGGGCTGTGCGCGCCCGCCGGGGAACGCTGGATGTACGGGGTCAGGGACGACCTCACCGGGAACGGCGACCAGACGGACTCGCCGCCCTCCGAGCTGTGCCGCCAGCTCCCCGGCAACGGTGAAGCGTGCACCTTCGTGCACCCCAACGCCTCCGGTGCGGACAACCAGGCCCGCCGGCTCCGGGCCGCCTTCGACAGCCTCCGGGTGACAGCGCGGCCGACGGGCTGACCCAAGATCGCAACAGAGCGTTCTCCGTGTGGCCGGCGGTGCGACAGCGTCCGCCGGCCACACTTCCGTCAACTCTCCTTCTATGAAGCGGCGTTGGGAGGTAGGCCGCTGTACGCTGCGGGAGCATGGACGCGAAACCCAGCCCGGGACAGAGCCCGCACGACGTCGAGACGTGCGGCTGCGACTCCTGTCAGCTCTTCCGCTACCAGCGGCAGTACGGACCCGCGCCAGGCCCGGGGAAGGTACCGCCGCCTCCGCCCGGACCGCCGCCCGGATACGGGCCTCAGCAGGCCGCCGTGGCGAACGAGCGGACACTCGCCGCGCTGGCGCACTGGTCACCCCTCGTGGTGGCGTTCCTCTTCGCGCTGTTCCTCCCTCTGCCGTTCCCGGCCCTCTTCTGCTTCATCCCGCCCCTCGTCCTGATGCTCACGGCGAGGACCGACTTCCTGCGGGACCAGTCCTGTGAGTCGCTGAACTTCCAGCTCACCGTGCTGATCCCGTCGATCCTCTTCGGGCTGATCCCCGGCATCGGATTCGTCCTGGCCCTGCTGCTGTTCGTGGGCTGCCTGATCCTGCAGATCCTGGCGGCGGTCGCGGCCTCCCGGGGTGAGTGGCACCGCTATCCGGTGTGCGTCCGTCTCGTGAAGCCGGGGCCCGCGCAGGGGTGACGGCGGCGGTACGCCGGACCTCGGTCGCGAGCCGGGCGGGCTGTGTCAGCCGGCGCCCAGCCCGGCCAGGTAGCGCGGGACCCGCTCCGGGTCCCGCGTCGCCATGCCGATGTAGCCGTCCGGGCGGACGACGAAGAGGCCCGTGCCGAGTTCCTTCCCGGCGAGGGGGCCCTCCGCCCGGTGGACCCGTACGCCCGCCGGGACGCGGGGCGGGTCGCAGTCCACGGCGAGCACGGCGAGATCCGGCCCCGCGAGGAGGTCGTAGAGCCGGCGGGGCGCTCCGTCCGCCGTGGGCCAGAGCATGTCGGGGACCCGGTCCCCCGCCTGGACGGACTCCTCGGGCAGCCGGGGCCGTGTTTCGTCGGTGACCGGGGATTCGCGGTAGGTGTACGACAGTTGGTGGGTCACCCGGCCGCGCCTGCGGGCGTCCGCGCTGCCGCCGTCGGGGTCGCGGCCCGCCCGGTAGAGCTGGGTGCTCAGTTCCAGGACGGCGACGGCGACGGGCCGCCGTTCCGCCTCGTAACTGTCGAGCAGCGCGGGCGGCGCGCCGTGGCGCAGGACCTGGCCGAGCTTCCAGCCGAGGTTGTACGCGTCCTGGACCCCGATGTTGAGCCCCTGGCCCCCGCCGGGCGGGTGTACGTGCGCGGAGTCCCCGGCCAGGAAGACGCGGCCGTCCCGGAAGCGTTCGGCGAGCGCGGTGCGCGGCTGGTAGTGCGAGGCCCAGAGGACTTCGGTGATGGCGTCGGCGGCCAGGTGGCTGCGGGCGGCGACGGTCCGGCGTACCCAGTCCAGGGTGGGCTCCGGCCTCCTGCCGTCCGGGAACGCGTCGTCCGTATGGACGGACAGCTGGAAGTCATCGGTGCCGGGCAGCGGACAGAGCGCCATCGTGCCGCCCGGCGCCTCGGGCCAGATGTGCCAGCCGTCGCGGTCCAGGCCCGTCAGCCGTACGTCGGCCACCAGGGCCGAGCGCAGCGGCTGCGGGGCGCCCGTCATCCGGATGCCCAGGACCTCGCGGGTGGTGCTGCGTCCGCCGTCGGCGCCGACGAGATACGCGGCGGTGACCGTACGGGTCCGGCCGTCGTCCGCCGTCAGCCCGGCCTCGACGTGGTCGGCGGTCCTGGTCAGGGAGACGAGCCGGGTACCGAACTCCACGCGGCCGCCGAGCGCGCGCAGCCGGTCGTACAGGATCCGCTGGGTGCGCCACTGCGGGAGCATCCACGGGAGCGCGTACCGCGAGGCGGGCGCGCCGGGGTCCTCCTCGATCAGTGGCCACCGGCCCAGTCGTCGCCCGTCCCGCCAGGTCTGCATCGGTGGGAAGGGGGCGCCCGCGGCCCGTACGGCGTCGATGACGCCGAGGTCCTCGAAGACTTCCTGGGTACGGGGTTGCAGGCCCTTGCCGCGTGAGCCCGGGAAGAGCCGGCCGGCGCGCTCGACCACGAGGGGGACCAGACCGCGGCGGGCCAGGTCGCACGCGAGGGTGAGGCCGGTCGGCCCGGCGCCGACGACGAGAACATCCGTGCTGCGGCCGGCCCGAGGACGTCCCGTCCGACTCCGGGAGGGTTCGTTTGGCATGAATCAGGCATATCACCGAAAGAATGGAGGTACCCATCTGAGAGCCCGCCCCCTCCCCCCACTTGGCCGGACGGCCGCACGCGCCCCGTCCGTCCCGTCCTGGAGTACGCGATGACCGAAATCGGCGAGACCGAGACCGAGGCCAAGGCCGAGCCAGCAGCCGCGACCGGGACAGCGACCGGTGCCGGGACCGTGACCGGTGCCGGGGCGGTCAGCTGTCCGTTCGATTTCAGCGAGGGCCTGGAGTTCGACCCCTCGCTCGCGGATCTGATGTCCCGGGGACCTGTCAGCCGGATCCGGCTGCCCTACGGGGACGAAGCCGCCTGGCTGGTCACCGGGTTCGAGGGGATCCGGCAGGTGACCACCGAGGCGCGGCTGAGCCGCGCGGGGGTCGTCGGCCGGGACTATCCGCGCATGACCCCGGAGCCGATCGTGTCCGCCGAGTCGGTCAATGTGCTGGATCCGCCGCACAGCACGCGCCTGCGCCGTCTCGCCTCACAGGCGTTCACCAAGCGTCATGTGGAACGGATGAGGCCCGCCGTCGCGGGTGTCGCCGGCAGGCTGCTCGACGCCATGGAGGAGCACGGCCCACCCGCGGACCTGGCCCGGCATCTGTCGCTGCCCCTGCCGGAGGAGACCATCTGCGAGCTGCTGGGCGTCGCGCCGGCCGACCGGGAACGACTCCAGCGGTGTACGCACCAGCTGCTGGCCACCGCCCCCGACCGGCGCGAGGCGGCGGTGGCGGCCAAACGGGAGCTGCTCGCGTACTTCCGGGAGCTGACCGAGGAGCGGCGGCGCGCTCCGGGTGACGACCTGATCAGCACCCTGGCGGCGGCGCGGGAGGGGGATGACGTCCTCGGGGACCAGGAGCTGGCCGTCATGGCCCTGACTCTCATGCTGAGCGGCAACGACACGGCGACCTGCGAGATCAGCGACATCGTCTACACCCTGCTCACCCGGCCGGCGCTCCTGGAGCGGGTCCGCAGCCGCCCGGAGACGCTGCCCCGGGTACTGGACGAACTCCTGCGCCACATCCCGTTCCGCAAGGGTGTCGGCATTCCGCGCCTCGCCACCGAGGACGTGGAGATCGCCGGGGTGACGATCCGTCAGGGCGAGTACGTCCATGTCTCGTACCTGACGGCCAATCGCGACCCGGCGCGGTTCGACGACCCCGACGCCCTCGATCCGGACCGGCCCGCCACTCCGCACATGACGTTCGGCTGGGGCAACCACCGCTGTATCGCCGTCCCGCTGGCGATGGCGGAGCTGGAGATCGCGATCGGGATGCTGCTCGCGCGCTTCCCCGGGCTGCGGCTGGCGGTGCCGGCCGAGGAGCTGACGTGGGACACCGAGACGATCCGGCGCTTTCCGAACGAGCTGCCGGTGGCCTGGTAGGCGCCGTCCGGCCGCCGCGGGCAGGACCGGGCCGCGACGCACAGGACCGGCCCGTGCGGAGTGGTCTCCGTACGGGCCGGTCCTGTGCGGCTCGGGGTGAGGGGGAGGTCAGACCCCGGCCTTGTCGAGGCCGCGCGGCGGCGCGGTCTGCTCCGGCGCCTCCTCTGCGGGCGCGCCGTGGCCGTCGTTGAGCAGGGTCGTCTCGTCGAACGGGAACTGACCGGCCAGCACCTGGCCCACCCGCTCCTTGTCGATCTCCTTCGTCCAGGTGCCGACCAGGACCGTGGCGACCGCGTTGCCCGCGAAGTTGGTCATGGCACGCGCCTCACTCATGAAGCGGTCGATACCGACGATCAGGCCGACGCCGTCGACCAGGTCGGGGCGGTGCGACTGGAGGCCGCCGGCCAGCGTCGCGAGGCCCGCGCCCGTGACGCCCGCCGCGCCCTTGGACGCGATGATCATGAAGACGAGGAGCGAGATCTGCTCACTGACCGAGAGCGGATTGCCCATGGACTCGGCGATGAAGAGCGAGGACATCGTCAGATAGATGGCCGTGCCGTCCAGGTTGAACGAGTAGCCGGTCGGGACGGTGATACCGACGACGGGCTTGCTGACACCCAGGTGCTCCATCTTCGCCATGAGTCGCGGCAGCGCCGACTCGGACGAGGAGGTGGACAGGATCAGCAGGAACTCGCGGCCCAGGTACTTGAGCAGCGCGAACAGATTGACGCCGGCGATCAGCCGCAGCAGCCCGCCCAGGATGACGAAGACGAAGATCGCACAGGTGACGTAGAAGCCGATCATGATGACCGCGAGCGACTTCAGGGCGTCGATGCCCGTCTCGCCGACGACGGCGGCCATGGCGCCGAAGGCGCCGACCGGTGCGGCCCACATGATCATGGCGAGCATCCGGAAGACGAGGCGCTGGATGTGCCCGATGCCCCGCAGCACCGGTTCACCCGCCGACCCCATCGCCTGGAGCGCGAAGCCCGCGAGCAACGCGACGAGCAGCGTCTGCAGAACCGTGCCCGAGGTGAACGCCGACACCATCGTCGTCGGGATGACGCTGAGCAGGAAGTCCGGCAGGGACGCGCTCGCGCCCTCCGCCTGGGCGGCTCCCGCGCCGCGTGTGGCTTCGGTCAGGTGGAGGCCGGAGCCGGGCTCCAGGATGTTGCCGACGACGAGGCCGATGGCCAGCGCGACGGTCGACATCACGAGGAAGTAGCCGAGGGCGAGCCCGCCGACCGCGCCGACCTTGGCGGCCTTCCTGACGGATCCGACGCCCAGCACGATCGAACAGAAGATGATGGGCGAGATCATCATCTTGATGAGGTTCACGAAGCCGGTGCCGAGCGGCTTCAGCTCGACGGCCACACCGGGGGCGGCGAAGCCCACCAGAATGCCGAGCGCCACGGCTACGATCACCGCTATGTACAGATAATGGGTACGGTCCCGCCTTGCGGCCACGGGTCCTCCTTGACTCGTCCCTGCAAGCCCCCCGTCCCTGTCCCGAGGGGTCCCGGCGACTATCCACCAGCCTGTGACGCCGGTCACCCTTACGTTCATTTAGTTCATACGAATCCGGCCAGGCAGACTGGGACCATGCCCCGCATACCGCACCCGCGCAGCCTCGCCGCCCAGCTCTTCGCGATGCAAGTGGTGCTGGTGGCGGCCGTGGTGGCGGGGTGCGCGCTCTTCACGTACGTCACAAGCCGTTCCCAGGCGAACGAGACCGCACGCAGGCAGGTTCAGGCCACCGCACGGGCGATGGCCGATTCGCCGTCCGTGCGTGAGGCGATCCGTACGGACCACCCGACGACTCTGCTCCAGCCGTACGCGGAGAAGGTACGGGTCGACACGGGGGTCGACTTCGTCACGATCATGAACCCGCGGGGGATCCGCTGGACACACCCGGATCCCCGGCAGATAGGGATGCCGTTCCTGGGGCGCACGGCCCCGGCGCTGCGCGGCGCCACCTTCACGGAGACGTACACCGGCACGCTCGGCCCGTCGGTGCGGGCCGTGACGCCGGTCAGGGACGGGCACGGCGGGATCGTCGGGCTGCTCAGCGTGGGGATCACCGTGGACCGGATCTCCACACAGGTCACCGAGCAGCTGCGGGTGCTCGCCCTGGCGGCGGGCGCGGCGCTGGTGCTCGGCGGACTGGGGACGTACGTGATCAACGCGCGGCTGCGCCGGCACACGCACGGCATGAACGCGGCGGAACTGAGCCGGATGCACGACTACCACGAGGCCGCTCTGCACGCTGTGCGCGAGGGGTTGCTCATGCTCGACGGGCAGCGCAGGATCGCCCTGATGAACGACGGCGGCCGGGAGCTCCTCGGCCTCGACGACTGCGCGGTCGGCCGCCCGGTCCCGGAACTCGGGCTGCCCGCTTCGCTGGTCGGCGCCCTGCTCGCGTCGGAGCCGCGCGTCGACGAGGTGCACATGACCGCCGACCGGATCGTGGTGGTCAACACCCGTCCGGTGGTCGGCGGTGAGCAGCGCGGCACGGTCATCACCCTGCGCGACCACACCGAACTCCAGGCGCTGTCAGGCGAGTTGGACTCGGAACGGGGTTTCACCCAGGCGCTGCGCTCGCAGGCTCACGAGGCGGCCAACCGGCTGCACACCGTGGTCTCGCTGATCGAACTGGGGCGGGTGGACGAGGCGGTGGAGTTCGCGACGGCCGAACTGGAGCTGTCCCAGGCGCTCACGGACCGCGTGGTCGGCGCGGTCGCCGAGCCGGTGCTCGCGGCCCTGCTGCTAGGGAAGGCGGCGCAGGCGAACGAGCGCGGGGTGGAGCTGGTGCTCGCCGACGACAGCCGTATCGACGACGGGGTCCTGCCCGGGGCGCTGCCGGCGCGCGACCTGGTGACCATCCTGGGCAACCTGATCGACAACGCGGTGGACGCCGCCCAGGGAGGCGTCCACGGCCCGGGCGCCGCCCGGGTGACCGTCACCGCGCTCGTCTCCGGCGGCGAACTGGTCCTGGGCGTGAGGGACACCGGGGCCGGGGTCGACCCCGGGGACATGGACGCGGTGTTCCGGCGCGGCTGGTCGACCCGGGGACCTGGGCGCGGGCTCGGCCTGGCACTGGTCCGGCAGGCCGTGCACCGGGCCGGCGGGACGGTGGAGGTGGCGCGGGGCCCCGGGGGCGGCGCGGAGTTCACCGTACGGCTGCCTTCGGCGGAGACGTGCGGCGCGGCCGTGGAGGCCGGGCCGTGAGCGCTGCCATCCGGGTCCTCGTCGTCGAGGACGACCCGGTCGCCGCCGACGCCCACGAGCTGTACGTGGGCCGGGTCCCCGGCTTCACCGTCGTGGGCGTCGCCCACTCGCGCGCGGAGGCCGGCCGGGTCCTGGAACGTACGGGCGTCGACCTGATCCTCCTCGACCTGTACCTCCCGGACGGCCATGGCCTCCAGCTGCTGCGCGGCCTGCGGGCCGCCGGGCATCAGGCCGATGTCATCGCCGTCACCTCGGCGCGCGATCTCACGGTGGTGCGGGAGGGCGTGTCCCTCGGAGTCGTCCAGTACGTCCTGAAGCCCTTCACCTTCGCCACGCTGCGCGACCGGCTCGTCCGGTACGCGGAGTTCCGGGGGGCGGCCGGGGAGGCGAGCGGTCAGGAGGAGGTGGACCGGGCACTCGGCGCGCTGCGCGCTCCGCAGCCGTCCTCGCTGCCGAAGGGGCTGAGCGCGCCGACGCTGGAGGCGGTGACGCGCGCGCTGCGCTCGTGCGCCACGGGACTGACGGCGGCGGAGGCGGGGCTCCGGGTCGGCGCCTCCCGTATTACGGCGCGGCGCTACCTGGAACATCTGGTGACAAATGGCAGAGCCGAGCGCAGCCCGCAGTACGGGCAGGTCGGCCGCCCGGAGCTGCAATACCGCTGGATTCGCACGCCGCACTGAAAAAGCACCGTTGCACAGGGTGCATTTTCGGACGCAATTCTCTCCATGAATATGGCCGGAGCGTGAAGAAGGTGTGAGCGCAATAGTCGATCGGAAATTCTTCCGTGCACAAGGATTGACCTTGCTCTTGGGCCGGTCCTAACGTCGCCGGGCAGCTTCCCTGCTGCTCAGAGGAGGTCTCCGACGATGCGCCCGACTGCCCCACTGATCCTCGTAGCCGCCCTTGCCGCCGGTTCCCTCACGGCGTGCGGCAGCGGTTCCGGCAGTGACCCGAACACCCTCAGGGTGGCTTACAACCGCTCTACCGATAACCAGATCCGTCTCCGGGACAAGCATCTGGAATCCATCAAGAAGCAGTTCGAGAAGGAGCACCCCGGCAAGAAGGTCGAGCTCCTTCCGATCCAGGCCTCGGATGACGATTACGCCACCAAGGCGCAGCAGATGATGCGGTCACCGAAAACCGCACCGGATCTCGTCTACGAGGACACCTTCCGCATCAATTCCGATATCCAGGCCGGATATCTGCGCCCGCTGGACGACTATCTGGCGAAGTGGGACGCCTGGAGCCAGTTCGACGACACGGCGAAGGCGGCGTCGAAGGCCGAGGACGGCAAGACGTACGCCGTGCCGGACGGCACGGACACGCGCGGGCTCTGGTTCAACAAGAAGATCTTCGCCAAGGCCGGACTGCCGGCCGACTGGCAGCCCACGAGCTGGGAAGACGTGCTGGACGCGGCCCGCCTCATCAAGCGGAAGGTCCCCGGCGTCATCCCGATGAACATCTACACCGGGAAGGGCGCGGGCGAGCGGGCGGTGATGCAGGGCTTCGAGATGCTGCTCTACGGCACCGGCGAGGACCCGCTCTACAACCCCTCCGCGAAGAAGTGGGTCTCGGGCAGCAAGGGTTTCCAGGACGCGCTGGGCTTCGTCCAAACGGTGTACGGGGAGAAACTCGGCCCCGACGTCACCGACGCCCTCGACCCGAATATCAATACGAAGGTCGCCACGGAATGGCTCCCGGAGGGCAAGCTCGCGATGTCCCTGGAGGGGTCGTGGATGGGCCAGAACTGGGTCAAGGGCGCCGCGAAGGAATGGCCGGCCTGGAGCACGGAGCTGGGGCAGGCCGCGATGCCGACGCAGAACGGGCAGGCGCCCGGCAAGGTGTCGATGTCGGGCGGCTGGACCTGGGCGATGCCGGCGAAGTCCAAGAACTCCGATCTGGCCTGGGAGTTCATCACGACGCTGCAAACCCCTGACAACGCTGCCACGTGGGCCGTCGCCGACGCGCAGATCGCCGTACGCAAGGACGTGGCGGCCGATCCCCGCTACCTGAAGTCGGTGCCGGGCATCACCTTCTTCACCGGGCTCGTCCAGTACACCCACTACCGGCCCGCACTGCCCGTCTATCCGCAGGTCTCGACGGCGATCAGCGAGGCGATGGAGAGCGTGACCACCGGTGACAGCTCGCCGGCGAAGGCCGCCAAGGGGTACGACGAGCAGCTGAAGAACATCGTCGACAACGCGGGCGGCGCCGAATGAGTGCGCTCAACGCGGCGGCCCCGGCGGAATCCGGCGCCCGCGCGTCCTCGGACGGATCACCGGGGGGCTCGTCCGGCTCATCGTCGGGCGGGGCGGCGGGACGTCAGCAGGGGCGGGTGTGGCGCTGGCTGCCGCTCGCCCCGGCGACCGCCCTGCTGCTGCTCTTCCTGGGCGGCCCCATCGTGTACTGCGTCTGGATCGCCTTCACCAACATGCAGTTGACCGGTTCGTCGACCGTGGACTTCGTCGGCCTCGCGAACTTCCGCCGGGCCTTCGCCGACGAGAACTTCCGCAACGCCGTCTGGCTGACGATCGTCTTCACCATCCTCTCGTCCATCCTCGGACAGAACACCCTGGGGCTCGGGCTGGCCGGGCTGATGCGGACCGCGTCCCGGCCGGTCCGCACCCTCACCGGCATACTCGTGATCGCCGCCTGGGTGCTGCCCGAGATCGTCGCGGCGTTCCTGCTGTACGCCTTCTTCCGCCGCGAGGGAACGCTGAACGCCGTCCTGGACTGGCTCCATCTGCCCTCCCAGAACTGGCTGTTCACGCTGCCCATCCTGGCGGTGTCGTTCGCCAACGTCTGGCGCGGGACAGCCTTCTCCATGCTGATCTACTCGGCGGCCCTCTCGGAGATCCCGAAGGAGATCACGGAGGCGGCGGAGGTCGACGGGGCGAACGGAGTGCGCCGGATCTGGCACATCACCCTGCCGATGATCCGCCGCTCGATCGGCACGAACCTGATGCTGAACACCCTCTCCACGCTCTCCGTCTTCGGGCTGATCTGGGCGATGACACGAGGCGGTCCCGGCAACCGCAGCCAGACCCTGCCGGTGTTCATGTACGACCAGGCGTTCCTGAAGAGCCTGATGGGATACGGCACGGCGGTCGCGCTGCTGCTGCTGATCGTCGGCGCGCTCTTCTCGCTGGTCTATCTGCGGCTGATGAAGGTGGAAGTCTGATGAATCGTCAGGTCCGGGCGCGCCTCGCGTCGGATGCCTCTCTGCTGGTGATCGCCGCCGCCTTCGCCGTGCCGCTGATCTGGCTGGTGCTCGCCTCGGTCGACACCAGCGCCGATCTGCGCGTGCGGATGCCCTCGTCGCTGACCACGGACAACTTCAGCGCGGTCCTCACCGACGAGATCACCTTCACGCCGATGCTCAACAGCCTGCTGCTGTGCGGCAGTGCGACCCTGCTGACGGTGGTATGCGCGGCGCTGGCCGCCTACCCGCTCTCGCGTTACAAGTCGCGTTTCAACCGCCCGTATCTGCTGACGATCCTCTTCACGACCTGCCTGCCGATCACCGCGATCATGGTGCCGGTGTACGGGCTGTTCGTGCAGGTCAATCTCGTGGACACGATGTACGGCACGGCGCTCTTCCTGGCCACCTCCCAACTCCCCTTCTCCATATGGCTGATGAAGAACTTCATGGACGGGGTGCCCACGGTCCTGGAGGAGGCGGCCTGGATGGACGGGGCCTCGAACTTCCAGGCCCTGACCCGGGTGGTACTGCCGCTGATGGGACCGGGACTGACGGTGGTGACGATCTACACGTTCATCCACCTCTGGGGGAACTTCTTCGTCCCGTACATGCTGCTGCTGACCCCCGAGCAACTGCCCGCCTCGGTCTCGATCTTCAACTTCTTCGGCAACTACGGCTCGGTGATCTACGGCCAGCTCGCGGCGTTCTCGATCCTCTACTCGGCGCCGGTACTGGTCCTGTACATCCTCATCTCACGCCGCCTGGGCGGCGGCTTCGCCCTGGGTGGCGCGGTCAAGGGCTGAACCGGCCGGTCGATGTCGCGTGAGCCCGTCCCCCCGTGAACGCCGGACGCCGGGGCGGGCCGCGCACCACTCCTCGAAATACCTCAGGACGACGACCTCCACAAGCCCAAAGTCCTTTCTGTGCAAGGGGATTGACCTTCGCCCCGGAGCGGTCCTACGGTCACCGGGCAGCAGCCCCCACGCTGCTCAGAGGAGGTCGTCGACCCGTGCGCCCCACCGCCCCACTGATGCTCGTCGCCGTCCTGGCCGCCGGTTCCCTCACCGCGTGCGGCAGCGGTTCCGGCAGCGACCCGGATACCGTCAGGGTCGCCTACAACCGCTCCACCGACAGCAAGATCCGCTTCAAGGACGGCTATCTGGAGTCGGTGAAGAAGCAGTTCGAGAAGGAGCACCCGGGCAAGAAGGTCGAGCTCCTTCCGATCCAGGCGCCGGACAACGACTACGCCACCAAGGCGGAGCAGATGATGCGGTCCCCGAAGACCGCGCCGGACCTGGTCTACGAGGACACGTTCCGTATCAATGCCGACATCAAGGCCGGATATCTGCGCCCGCTGGACGGCTATCTGGCGAAGTGGGACACCTGGGACCAGTTCGTCGACACGGCGAAAGGGGCCGCGAAGGCCGAGGACGGCAAGACGTACGCCGTGCCGGACGGCACCGACACCCGTGGACTGTGGTTCAACAAGAAGATCTTCGCCAAGGCCGGACTGCCGGCCGACTGGCAGCCCAGGACCTGGGCGGAGGTGCTGGACGCGGCCCGCGTCATCAAGCGGAAGGTGCCCGGCGTCATCCCACTGAACGTCTACACCGGCAAGGGCCCCGGCGAGGCCGCCGTGATGCAGGGCTTCGAGATGCTGGTCTACGGCACCGGCGAGGACCCGCTCTACGACCCCTCCGCGAAGAAGTGGGTGGGGGGCGACAAGGGTTTCCAGGACGCGCTGGGCTTTGTCCGGACGGTGTACGGGGAGAAGCTCGGGCCCGACGTGTCCGACGCCCTCGATCCGAACGTCGGCTCGACGGTCGCCACGCAGTGGTTCCCGGAGGGCAAGCTGGCGATCTCCCTGGACGGCTCGTGGATGGGCCAGAACTGGATCAACAACGGTCCGAGGCAGTGGCCCGACTGGTCGAAGGATCTCGCGCAGGCGGCGATGCCGACGCGGGACGGGCAGGCGCCCGGCACGGTGTCGATGTCGGGCGGCTGGACCTGGGCGATCCCCGCCAAATCCAAGAACCCTGATCTGGCCTGGGAGTTCATCGAGACGCTGCAGACGAAGGAGAACGCCGTCGAGTGGGACGTCGTCGACGCGCAGATCGCCGTACGCAAGGACGTGGCGGCCGATCCCCGGTATCTGAAGTCGATGCCGGGCATCACCTTCTTCACCGGGCTCGTCCAGTACACCCACTACCGGCCCGCACTGCCCGTCTATCCGCAGGTCTCGACGGCGATCGGCGAGGCGATGGAGAAGGTGACGACGGGTGACAGCACCCCGGCGCGGGCGGCACGGGACTACGACGAGCAGCTGAAGACCATCGTCGCCGACGCGGGCGCGGGAGGGTGACCGGGCCGGAGCGTGAACGGGCCGGAAGGTAACCGCGCAGGACGGCGACCACGCAGGACGGCGACCACGCAGGACGGCGAGGGCCCCGGGTACGGCCGTGGATTCCGCGACCGCACCCGGGGCCCTCGCCCTGCCCGTGCCCCTGCCGTCACTCGCGGCCGACGGGCCGTCAGAAGACCGACTCGGCCTCGTGCATCCGGTCCTCCGGGACCGTCTTGAGCTGGGTGACCGCCTCCGCGAGCGGCACCATCTCGACCGCCGTGCCGCGCAGCGCCGTCATCCGGCCGAACTCCTGGCGGTGCACCGCCTCCACCGCGTGCCAGCCGAAGCGGGTCGCGAGCACCCTGTCGTACGCCGTGGGGGTGCCACCGCGCTGGACGTGACCGAGGATGACCGGCCTGGCCTCCTTGCCGAGCCGCCGCTCCAGCTCCGCGGCGAGTACGTTGCCGATGCCCCGGAAGCGCTCGTGCCCGAACTGGTCGATCTCGCCCTTGCCGTACTCCATCGTGCCCTGCACCGGGTGCGCGCCCTCGGCGACGCAGATGACCGCGAACTTCTTGCCGCGCGAGAAACGCGCCTCGACCATCTTCACCAGACTGTCGACCTCGAAGGGCCGCTCAGGCAGGCAGATGCCGTGGGCACCGCCGGCCATGCCGGACTCCAGCGCGATCCAGCCCGCGTGCCGGCCCATGACCTCGACGACCATCACCCGCTGGTGGGATTCGGCGGTGGTCTTGAGGCGGTCGATGGCCTCGGTGGCGACGGTGACGGCGGTGTCGAACCCGAACGTACGGTCGGTGGAGTAGATGTCGTTGTCGATGGTCTTCGGCACACCCACGACGGGCATCCCCGCGTCGGAGAGCAGCCGGGCCGCGGTCAGCGTGCCTTCGCCGCCGATCGGGATGAGCGCGTCGATGCCGTAACGGTGGGCCAACTCGGCGCAGTTCTCGGCCGCTTCACGCAGCCGGCCGCGCTCCAGCCGGGCCGAGCCGAGGATCGTACCGCCCCGGGCGAGGATGCCGCTGACAGCGTTGAGGTCCAGTTCGCGGAAGTGCCCGTCGAGCAGACCCTTGAATCCGTCCTCGAAGCCGATGACTTCGTCCCCGTAGCCGGTCAGAGCCCGGTGCACGACCGACCGGATCACTGCGTTCAGGCCAGGACAGTCGCCGCCTGCGGTGAGAACTCCGATACGCATCGTGCTGTGTCTCCTGCTCGCTAGTGCCGTGCTTCTCCGGAAGGCGGGCCGTCGGCCGCCCACACATGAGCCGTGTCCGATCCTCCCATGGTCGGCCACGGCCGTGTGCCCCCCTGTCCGTTCCGCGGGACAGGGGACCTGGGCCGGGGCTGCGAGCCGTCACGGGCCGCCCGCCGCCCAGGGGCCCACCGGAGATACCTCACAGCCGCCGTAACCATCCACAGAGGTATTGTCAAGAGGACACTGCCACCCTGACGGAAATGTGTCACACGACCCGGGACATTCCACGGGCGCGGGGGACTCACCCACCGGCGCGAGGGACGTCCCACAAGCATGGACGGGAGAACACGCGTGACGCGCAGCGTGTACGTGACCGGGATCGACCGCGGCGACGGCCGGCAGGTCGTGGAGCTGGGAGTCATGGAACTCCTGACCCGCCAGGTGGACCGGGTGGGGGTCTTCCGTCCGCTCGTCCATGACGGCCCGGACCGCCTCTTCGAACTGTTGCGTGTCCGCTACCGGCTGTCACAGGACCCGGCCACGGTCTACGGGCTCGACTACCACGAGGCGTCCGCGCTCCAGGCCGAGCAGGGAACGGACGAGCTGGTCTCGCAGCTGGTCGAGCGCTTCCACCAGGTGGCGCGGGACTACGAGGTCGTCCTCGTCCTCGGCACCGACTTCGCCGAGACCCAGCTGCCCGACGAGCTCTCGCTCAACGCCCGGCTCGCGAACGAATTCGGCGCGTCCGTCATAGCCGTGGTGGGCGGCAAGGACCAGACGGCCGAGTCCGTACGGGCCGAGGCGCGCAACGCGCACCGCGCGTACGACGTCCTGGGGTGCCACGTCCTGGCCGTCGTGGTGAACCGGGTCGCCGCCGAGGACCGCGAGGCGATCGCCGACCGGCTCACGGCACGGCTGCCGGTGCCCTGCTACGTCCTGCCGGACGAGCCGGCCCTCGCCGCCCCGACCGTCGCCCAGGTGACCCAGGCGCTGGGGGCCACGGTGCTGCTCGGGGACGATTCTGGCCTGGCCAGGGACGCGCTGGACTTCGTCTTCGGCGGGGCGCTGCTGCCGAACTTCCTCGGCGCGCTGACCCCCGGCTGCATGGTGGTCACCCCCGGCGACCGCGCCGATCTGGTGGTGGGCGCCCTCGCGGCGCACTCGGCGGGCACACCCCCCATCGCCGGCATTCTGCTCACGCTCGACGAGCGGCCCGGCGACGCCATCCTGACCCTGGCCTCCCGGCTCGCGCCCGGCACCCCGGTCGTCTCGGTGGCCGGCGGATCCTTCCCCACCGCGGCGGAACTCTTCCGGCTGGAAGGGAAGTTGAACGCCGCCACCCCGCGCAAGGCGGAGATGGCGCTGGGCCTGTTCGAGCGCCATGTCGACACCACGGACCTGCTGGCCCGGATGTCGGTGGCGCGCAGCGGCCGGGTGACACCGATGATGTTCGAGCACGAGCTGCTGGAACAGGCGCGTGCCCACCGCCGCCGGGTCGTCCTCCCCGAGGGAGCCGAGGAGCGGGTCCTGCGCGCCGCCGACGTCATCCTGCGCCGTGACATCTGCGATCTCACCCTCCTCGGGGACCCCGACGCGATCCGCAAGAAGGCCGCCGACCTCGGCATCGATCTCGGCCCGGCGCAGCTGATCGATCCGGTCACCTCCGAGCTGCGTCAGGGCTTCGCCGAGCGGTACGCACAGCTGCGCGCGCACAAGGGTGTCACCGTGGAGCTGGCGTACGACGTGGTGGCGGACGTGAACTACTTCGGCACGCTGATGGTGCAGGAGGGCCTGGCCCACGGCATGGTGTCGGGCGCGGTGCACTCGACGGCCGCGACGATCCGCCCCGCCTTCGAGATCATCAAGACCAAGCCGGACGCTTCGATCGTCTCCTCGGTCTTCTTCATGTGCCTCGCCGACCGGGTGCTGGTGTACGGCGACTGCGCGGTGAACCCGGACCCGAACGCGGAGCAGCTCGCGGACATCGCCGTCCAGTCGGCGGCCACGGCCGCCCGGTTCGGGGTGGAGCCGCGGATCGCGATGCTCTCGTACTCGACCGGCACGTCGGGCTCGGGCGCGGACGTCGACAAGGTACGCGAGGCCACCAAGCTGGTGCGCGGGGAGCGGCCCGACCTGCGGATCGAGGGCCCGATCCAGTACGACGCGGCGGTGGAGCCGTCGGTCGCCGCGACGAAGCTGCCGGAGTCGGAGGTGGCGGGACAGGCGTCGGTGCTGATCTTCCCCGACCTGAACACCGGCAACAACACGTACAAGGCGGTGCAGCGCTCGGCCGGGGCCGTGGCCGTGGGCCCGGTGCTCCAGGGGCTGCGCAAGCCGGTCAACGACCTGTCGCGCGGCGCGCTGGTGCAGGACATCGTCAACACGGTGGCCATCACGGCGATCCAGGCACAGGGCGAGACCGCATGACCGGGACTCTTCCCGCCGTGCCGGCCGGCGTCATGCGGGCCACCGCCGTACCGACCACCGCAGTACCGGCCACCGCCGTACCGACCACCGTCCCCACAGAAGGCGCCCGATCCGTGACCACCCATGCCACCCGTGCCACCCGTGTCCTCGTCCTCAACTCCGGTTCCTCGTCGGTGAAGTACCAGCTGCTGGACATGCGGGACAGCTCGCGGCTCGCCGCCGGTCTGGTCGAGCGCATCGGTGAGGAGAACTCCCGGCTGGTACACACCCCGCTGCACACCCCGCCGGCGGGCGACGGCGCGGGCAAGCGGGAACGTACGGGCAGGATCGCCGACCACGCGGCGGCACTGGAGGCGGTCGCCGAGGAGCTGGCGCGGGACGGGCTCGGGCTCGACTCCCCCGAACTGGCGGCGATCGGCCACCGGGTCGTCCACGGCGGTCTGCGCTTCACCGTGCCGACGGTCATCGACGAGGACGTCATGGCGGAGATCGAGCGGCTGGTGCCGGTGGCGCCGCTGCACAACCCGGCGAACCTGACCGGGATCCGTACGGCGCGGTCGCTGCGCCCGGACCTGCCGCAGGTCGCCGTCTTCGACACCGCGTTCCACACGACGATGCCGGAGTACGCGGCCCGCTACGCGATCGACGTGGAGACGGCCGACGCGCACCGCATCCGCCGGTACGGCTTCCACGGCACGTCGCACGCCTACGTCTCCCGGAAGACGGCCGAGCTGCTGGGCAAGGACCCGTCCGAGGTCAACGTGATCGTGCTGCACCTCGGCAACGGCGCGTCGGCGTCGGCCGTGGCTGGCGGCCGCTGCGTGGACACCTCGATGGGGCTGACCCCCCTGGAGGGCCTGGTGATGGGCACGCGCTCCGGCGACATCGACCCGGCGGTCATCTTCCACCTCAAGCGGGTGGCCGGCATGTCCGTCGACGAGATCGATGAACTTCTCAACAAGAAAAGCGGTCTGGTCGGCCTCTCCGGGGACAACGACATGCGGGAGATCCGCCGTCGGGTCGAGGAGGGCGACGAGCGGGCGAAGCTCGCTTTCGACGTGTACATCCACCGGCTGAAGAAGTACATCGGCGCCTACAGCGCGGTACTCGGGCGGGTGGACGCGGTCGTCTTCACGGCGGGTGTGGGGGAGAACGCGGCGGAGGTGCGGGAAGCTTCCGTCGCAGGTCTGGAGCAGCTGGGCCTGGCGGTGGACGCCGGCCGCAACGCCGTACGTTCCGGTGAGCCGCGGATCATCTCCCCGGACAGTGCCCGGGTCGTGGTGGCCGTGGTGCCGACCGACGAGGAGCTGGAGATCGCGCAGCAGACGTTCGCACTGGTCAGTGATAATCGAACACTCGACGCCTGAGCGGCCCCTCGCCCATTTGTACTTTCCACCAGGCGGAATATTCCGCGTCGAAACAAACCGATAGGATCCGCCTCATGCGCCGTTCCAAAATCGTCTGTACCCTGGGTCCCGCCGTCGACTCGTACGAGCAACTGAAGTCGCTCATCGAGGCCGGTATGAACGTGGCCCGTCTGAACATGAGCCACGGGAGCCACTCGGAGCACGAGGGGCGCTATCAGCGCGTCCGCGAGGCGGCGAAGGACACCGGCCGCGCCGTGGGTGTCCTCATCGACCTCCAGGGCCCCAAGATCCGCCTGGAGACCTTCGCCGAGGGACCGGTCGAACTGGTCCGCGGTGACGAGTTCACCATCACGACCGAGGACGTCCCGGGCGACAAGTCCATCTGCGGCACCACGTACAAGGGTCTGCCCGGCGATGTCACCAAGGGCGACCAGATCCTGATCAACGACGGCAACGTCGAGCTGCGCGTGGTGGAGGTCGAGGGCCCCCGGGTCAAGTCGATCGTCATCGAGGGCGGCGTCATCTCCGACCACAAGGGCATCAACCTGCCCGGCGCGGCGGTGAACGTCCCGGCGCTGTCCGAGAAGGACATCGACGACCTGCGCTTCGGTCTGCGGATGGGCTGCGACATGGTCGCGCTCTCCTTCGTCCGGAACGCGGACGACGTGCTGGACGTCCACAAGATCATGGACGAGGAGGGCCGCCGGGTCCCCGTCATCGCCAAAGTGGAGAAGCCGCAGGCGGTCGAGAACATGGAGTCCGTCGTCGCGGCGTTCGACAGCGTCATGGTCGCCCGTGGTGACCTGGCCGTCGAGTACCCGCTCGAAAAGGTCCCCATGGTGCAGAAGCGGCTCATCGAGCTGTGCCGCCGCAACGCCAAGCCGGTGATCGTCGCGACCCAGATGATGGAGTCGATGATCACCAACTCCCGCCCGACCCGCGCCGAGGCGTCCGACGTCGCCAACGCGATCCTCGACGGCGCGGACGCGGTCATGCTCTCCGCCGAGTCCTCGGTGGGCGCGTACCCGATCGAGACGGTCAAGACCATGTCGAAGATCGTGGTCGCGGCGGAGGAGGAGCTGCTCTCCAAGGGCCTCCAGCCGCTGGTCCCGGGCAAGAAGCCCCGCACGCAGGGTGGTGCGGTGGCCCGCGCCGCCGCCGAGATCGCGGACTTCCTGGACGGCAAGGCCCTGGTCGCCTTCACCAAGTCCGGTGACACGGCCCGCCGGCTGTCCCGCTACCGCGCGGCCCAGCCGATCCTGGCCTTCACGACGGACGAGACGACCCGCAACCAGCTCGCGCTGAGCTGGGGCGTGGAGTCCTTCGTGGCCCCGCACGTGGACACCACGGACGCGATGGTCGACATCGTCGACGCGGAGCTGCTGAAGCTCCACCGCTACAACGAGGGCGACACGATGGTCATCACGGCGGGCTCGCCCCCCGGCGTCCCCGGCACGACGAACATGGTCCGGGTCCACCACCTGGGCGGCACGAACGCCTGACGCGCTTCTCGCTTCGCCACGTCGGCCCGCCGGGACCCCCGGCGGGCCGACGTGCTGTGCGGCGCGTTCTTGCCCTGGCCCGCAGCGATTCCCGATACGGCGAGCACGCGGGCTGATGTCGCGGCGGGACAGAGGTTGCCGTGAAGACCCTAGATCGCCAGGTGCGCGTTGGCAGCTTGCGCGGCTTCCGCCAGTGCCGGAATCTCCACGACCTCGACGCCGGCCTGTGCCAGCAACTCGATCCCCTGGCAGCCGGTGACGAACAGGTCGGGCTCCCGCCAGGCGACGACGACGCGCGGAATGCCGGCATGAAGGATCAATTGGCTGCACGTACGGGGCCGGGATCGGCGTTCGGAGCAGGGCTCCAGAGAACTGTAGAGAGTGGCGCCGGTCAGGCGGGGGTCGGCCTCCGCGAGCTTGGCGAGAGCGGATTCCTCGGCGTGGACGTGCGGGTCGCTCTCCCGGCTGAAGCCACGGCTGATCTCCTCGCCGTCGGCCCCCACAATGATGGCTCCGACATTGAACGCCGCCTCGCTGGGCGGGCAGTTGGTGGCCAGCTCGACTGCACGGGCCAGCCACGCGTGGTCCTGGGCGGGGTCGACGGTCACGGGGTTGCCTCCTTGGGCGCGTAACGGAGGAGAACGACATCGCCGACGGCGCGCGTCTCCAGGAGAGTCATACGGCGGGTGGAGCCGCCGGGATAGGCGGCCGGGTTGAGAAATCGTGGCGCCTCGGACTGGCCGACCAGCAGCGGAGCTATGGCCAGTTGGACTTCGTCGGCCAGTCCCTGCGAGAGGAACTGGGTATGGATGGTTCCGCCGCCCTCGACCATCAACCGCCGGACCCCACGAGCGGCGAGATCGTCCAGCAGGAGGCCGAAGTCCACTTCCGGGCCGGTGCTGACGACCTCGGCCAGGCCATCGAGAGTCTCGCGGAGCTTCGGCGCGGCGGCGGCCGTGGTGTAGACGACCTTCTGATCACCGTGGTGCCAGAACTTCAACTCGGGGTCCAGGTAGCCGGCGGCGGTGAGGGTGACCTTCAGGGGGTACTCGGACTTCCCCGCCGCCAGGCGGGCCGCACGGCGTTCGGGGTCGTTCACCAGCAGGCGCGGATTGTCCCGGCGCAGGGTGTTGCCGCCGATGAGGATGGCATCGGACTCGGCGCGTACCTGATCGACCCGGTCGAAGTCCTCGGAGTTGGACAGCAGCAGTCGCTCGGCCGAGGTGTCGTCGATGTGGCCGTCGATGGACGTGGCGACGCTGAGCAGGACGTACGGGCGCTCGGCCATGGATGCTTCGTCCGTTCCTTTGTGAGACTCGGTCAGGCTTGATGGGTCACGATGCTGTCGAGAGCTGCCCGGAATTCGACCACCTCCGGGCTGGTTTGCCAACGCCCCAGCTCTGCGTCCAGCACTGACAGCTCGTTGAAGATCCTCGCCGACCCGGTCTGCGCCGCGATGGGCAGGGCCTGGAGGCCGTTTTCCACGGCCTGTTCGGGCTCTTCTGCCCGGACATGGGCGACTGCGGCGCGGGAGAGGTACACACCCCGGTCCCGCCGGTAGTACGGCGGAAGGGAGCGGATGGCCTGCGCGAATCCTTCGGCGGCGGCGCTGTGGTCGCCGAGGGCGGACAGCGAATGGGCCCGCTGAGCCTGGACATAAGTCGTGTCCAGCCAACCGCCCCGGCGGCCGGCCTCGTCGTGCAGCTCGCTGACGAGGTTCAGAACCATGTCGTACGCACGTCGGCAAGCCCCGCTGTCACCGTACAGTGCGTGGCCGTGTGCTCCGTACATGGCGCTCATCGCCTGGAGGCGACCGTGCGGAGGCGCCATGACCTGTGCGGCGTCGGCCAGATCGAGCGCTTCCGCGCGGTCGCCGATGTCTCCTGCCAGATGTGCCTTACGCACCATGACGTACGTGACCAGCTCCCGGCCGCCGCTCGCGTGGGACCAGTCCAGGGCGCGGTCCGTCCAGTACTGGGCCGCGCGGTGGTCTCCCGCGTCCTGGTGGAGCCAGCCGCAGAACTCGGCGTATTCCGCCTGCACTTGGAGCAGAGCCCGGCGGTCGGCGCCGGAGGTGTCCGCGCGCAGGCGCTGGATGAGGGCGATGTGATCGCGCACGGTCCCGATCACGTGACCGGAGCCGAGAAGGTTGTCGCACTCGACCAAGGCGCGGCGGAGCTGCTGAAGGTGCTGGACGGGATGGGTATCAGGGACGTACGCACCGCAGGCGGCGGCGCCGATCCCCGTCAGGGCGGCGCCGCCGGGGGCGAGCAGCGCGGCTCCGGTGAGCCCTCCACGCAGGAGTGCTCGGCGCGGCATCGTCACGAAGATGATCCTCCCGTCGGCGGTACGGCACGGGACGCGGATCTCCCGGTCGCCGGCCTCGTCCAGCATGGCCGCACTCCGCTCCGGCGGATCACCATGTCGGCCCGCTCCGGCGGAACTGTCCGCATCGACACCGCGGTTGTCCGCATCGGCCGTACGACTGTCCGCTTCCGCCATGACCCGCACCAGCGCGCGGGCCAGCACACCGCCCGTCCTCAACCGCGCGTCCAGGACCTCCGCGAGCTCGGGCGTGCAGCGCCGTACCGCCTTCTCGATCTTCGCGATGAGATCGCCGCTGACGTGCACGGAGGCGCCCAGCTCATCCTGGGTGAGGGCGTGCCGGGTGCGCCAGTGGCGTAACTCGGCGCCGAACCAGTCCCGGTCGGACCGGCCCGGTTCCAAGGGCTTGGGCGGCTGCGGCATCCGATCCCCCTTCGGCCATCGATGTGGACACCCACTGTCGTCCACATGCCGGACTACCGGACGGATACCGCCGTGGGCCTGAATGGTTCCACGACGTTCCGTACCCAGTACACACCGCAACGAGCGGCGATCGCCGGGGTTTCCCACCCAGGGGGAGCAATGCCACCAGAAGCCACCACCCGAGCACCACGAACCGCACCTCCGCCTCCAGCCCTCGCGCTGACCTGGCACATGGAGTTCACGCCGTACGCGAAGTGCGTATGGCTCGTCCGCCGGCAGATCGAGCGCGCCATGACCGGCTGGGGGTGCGCGGAGGACGACACGGCGACCGCCGTGCTGATCTGCGGCGAAATGGCCACGAACGCCGTCGAGCACGCCCGCGTCCCGGGCGAACGCTTCGAGGTCCAGGTGACCGTGAACGGCAACGCCTGCCTGATCGAGGTGTCCGATCCGCTCACCGTCCCTCCCCGGCCGGCTTCGCCGACGCCCGACGACGAACACGGCCGAGGACTCCACCTCGTCGCCGCCCTCGCCGACGACTTCGGCCACCGCCTCCGCCCGGAGGGCGGCAAAACGGTGTGGGCCCGGCTGACTCTGACCACCGACAAGGAGGCGGCGTGGCCGCGCTGACGGAATTCGAAGCGAAGGTACTGGACATCGACCCGAGTGCGATGGCGGAACGCATCACCGGCGCGGGAGGGGTTCACGTGGCGGACCGGGTAATGCGCCGGTACGTGTACGACATCGTCACCGGCCGGGCCGGGCGCTGGATCCGGCTGCGCGACACCGGGGCCGAGGTGACCTTGTGTGTCAAGGAGATCACCTCCGACGCGATCGACGGCACGCTCGAAACCGAGGTCACCGTCGGTGACTTCGACACCACCCACGCTCTGCTCGGCCAACTCGGCTTCCGCGCCAAGGCTTATCAGGAGAACCGGCGCTCCTCCTGGCTGCTGGACGGTGTCCGCCTGGAGATCGATTCCTGGCCGGGGATCCCGCCCTACCTGGAGATCGAGGGTGACAGCCCCGAGCAGGTGTGGGAAGCGTCCGAGCGGCTCTCCATCACTCAGGAGGAGCTGACGAGCGAGAACACCAGGGCTGTCTATGCCCGTTACGGCATCGACCTGGAGAGCATCGCCGAACTGCGATTCCTGTCCTGATCCACCCCGGAGCCAGAAAGCGGCGCCACGCGCGAGAAAACCGACCTGCCCGTAGAGATCCGCCCGGACCGCACCCTACGCGTCAAGATCATCGACGCCTGCGGCCTGTCCTGCACCTTCTGCCACAACGAGGGGACGCCGGTGACCGCCGACAACCTCGGCAAATCGGCAGGAGAGTTTACCGGCACAGCCGGACGCGCCGGGCGGGTGTCCATCTACCTGAGCACCAACGGAGCCTCCTTCCTCCCTGCCCGGGTAGAACCCGACGCGGACTTCGCCCTCGCACTGGCTGCCGTGCGTGGCAGCCTCGACACCAGTGAGGTCCACTTCACGGGCGGCGAACCCACACTCCATCCCCGGCTTCCCGAGCTGGTCGCCATGGGGTGCCGCCTGGGCCTCACCGTCGGGTTGACCTCCAACGGGGAAAATGGCGCGGCGGTTCTCGCCGACTGTGCCGCAGCCGGACTCGACCGCATCAACCTGTCCGTTTTCGGCAGCACCCCGGACGAACTGGCTGCCGTCCAAGCACCCCGAATCGGCTCCGCCAAACTGGCCGAGCGGAAACTGGCCGCACTGCACGCCACGATGGAGACAGCGCTCTCCCATGGCGTGAAGGTCTCGGCCAACATCGTGGTCCCTGACCACGCGCACGTCTCCCGCGTAGTGAAAACCATCGAGGAATACGGGCGGGACGTGGTGGTGCGCATGCTCGTCTCACTGGCGGACGGTGGCGTGTCTCTGTCCGCCACGCAGGAGATCCTCGACCGGCTCGATGCCGTTCCGGTTCGACACATCCTGACCGCAGGGGGCTCCGACCAACGCACTCAATACCGGCTCCCCGACGGCCGCCTCCTCTATGCCAAATCCATCCGCCCCGTAAGACTTCCGGAGACCTGCGCCGACTGCCGGTTCAACAACGACCGGGACTGCCAGGAGGGCTACTACGGCCTACGCCTCTACCGGGCACAGGGCGGCCCCTTCATGGTGGGCGTCTGCATCCAGCGCATGGATCTCTGCGTCCCTCTGGGGAACTTCGTCATGAGCCGGCTCTGCCACGAAGTCCAGGCACTCCGTGATGCCGAACACGCCCGGCTCACCGCTCTCCATGCCGCCCATGGCGTCCGATGACGTGTTCGCGGACGTTCCCCTGCGATGCGTACGACGGGAAGGCGGCGCGCGCATGGGCGGCTTCCCTCCATGCCCGGCAGAGGCTGTGAGCACGGCCGAGACGCTGTGCGGTAGTCCGGTCATACTGACCGGGATCACGGACCGGCGCGGCTCGGCGGTCTGGAAGGCCGTCGGCCCGCGTGGTTCGGTGGCCGTGAAGAGCGGATACGGAGTCGGCGCGGAGAGCGTTCTGCGGGAGACCACCGTCCTCAATGAGCTGTCCGGCCGCACCGTCGTCGGAGGCAGGACCGGTGACAGCGTCTGGTACGTCACCGACTGGCTCGACGGCCCGTCCACATGGAAGGTGTTCCAGCCGGTCCGCGACGGCGTCGACGGTCGCACGTGGGCCCTGACCGGGGCGGTAGAACTGTGCCGGGCAGCAGCCGAACTGCACGAACTGGGCTGGCGTCAAAGCGACTTGCAACCCTCTCACGGAATCCACAGGGCGGCCGGGGTCTGCCTGATCGACTTCGCCTGGTCCTGGCGGGAGGGACTGTCCGCTCCGGCGCACTTCCGTGGTGGTGTCACCCACCTGGACGCCCCCGAGTTCGCCGCACGGATCGATGACGGCGCGCGGCACGTCACACCGACCGTGGCAGCCGACGTGTACGCGCTCGCCGGGGCCCTCTGGACCTGTGCCACGGTACGTGGCCGCTGGACTACAGGGCGGCCGGGATCACCGTACGTCGTTCCGGTTTGGCCGAACTGCGGAAGGCGATTGCCGCAGGTGGTATCCCATTGACCGGTGGATGGCGGTGGGCGGAGCCGCGCGCTGTACTCGCCGACGTACTCACGGCTCGGGCCGCCGCCCGCCCGACGGCCACCGAACTGGCCGACACTCTTGCGCGGACATCGACATGACCTGACCCGGGACCGGTATGCAGCGACAGGCGCCGATGTCGTGCACAGCGGAGGACAGTTATGGCGGTGTCCCGCACCGACCGGTCGGTGCGGGACACCGCCATGACCGCGGCTCCCGGAAAGGTCCTTGGTCAGTCCGTGATGTAGTTCTGCAGGCCCGGGATCGTGAGCGTGCCGCCGAACTGCCCGGCCTGGGTGACCTGGACGTCGGTGAAGAAGGCGAAGGGGACGTTCACCGGAGGCGGGGTCTGGGGGCTGAACGTGATCGGGATGAGGCCGAAGAGGTTGCCCTTCAGCTCCTCCGTGTACATCGTCACCTGGCCGTCGCGGATCGTGGAGGTGGAGCCCGCGCGGGCCTTCACGTGGGCTGTCCTGCCCTCCGGATAGACGACGGTCTGGTGCAGATCCCTGATGTCCAGCGACGAGGCCGTGAACTTCAGCACCTTCTTGATCTTGCCGCTGCCGGTCTTCACCTCGACGATGCCGTGGTAGTCGAGACCGTTGAGGGTCAGCAGTGAACTCTGCAGCTTCCAGGGGTCGTCGGGCAGGCGCGGGAGGCCCTGCTCCTCCTTGGCCGCGGCGAGGGCCTCGGGGTCGGCGGTCGGGCAGGGGAAGGGTTCCTTGCCGTCGGCGCCCCGCGGGATGTCGTCGTCCGCGTGGGCTTCGAGGCCCTTGGCGTTGTCGTCCAGTTCTTCCACGGTGGCGCCGACCTGGTTCGCCGCGTCCTTGATGGCGTTCTTCGTGCCCTCCAGTGCTCCGCCGACAGCGTCGCCCGGCGAAGCGGCTGGCCCGGCCGGGGACGTGGCCGGGGGCTTCGACACCGGGGGCTTCGGCGTCGGGTCCCCGTGCGGGGTCCCGGCCGGTGCCTGCGGCGCTGAGGTGCCCGGCGCGGGGGTGCCAGGCTTCTCCTTGCCGGACCCGCCGCCCAGGAGGCCGCCGAGCAGGTCCCCCAGGCCCAGCGGGTCCCGAGGCTTCGTGGTCCTGGTCGGAGTGGGCGTCGGTTTCGGGGCTGCCGGTGCCTCTGCCTCCGGCGCGGTCGAACTCTCGGGTTCGCCCGGGCTCCCCGGTGCGGCCGTGCTCTCCGACGGGTCCGGCGTGGGCGTCGCGGAAGGAGAGTCCGGGGACGCGGGTGAGTTCGAGGGGGACGGCGACTGGGACCCCGAGGGCGTCGGTGTCGCGGACGCCTCCGGCTCGTCCGAACGCGTCACGCACGGGCCCGGCGCGAAGGGTATGTCCTGGTGGTCGTCGGCCATCGCGAGCCTGGGGGTGAGCCCCATGCCCACGAAGACGGCCGTCGGCATCGCGGCCAGCGCCATCGCCTTGCCGGCGGGTATGTGGAGCTTCGTCAGAAGGGACTTCTTCGGGGCCGCGTGGCGCGGCCCCTTTCTGACCCGGGATTCATCGTCTCCGGCCGCGTCCCACTGCGCGTCGTCACCCCGCACTGTTCCTCCCGCCGTTGGCATGGGCAGTCGTTTCCGTCACGTTCGGGTCCTCCCCGTCGCGCGGACCGGGAAAGAAAGGATCATCGGCGCCGTGCGGCGCCGGCTCCTGGTGGGGGGCGTCGATCCCGGTGGCCGGCTCGGCGGCCTTGCCGGGTGCCCAGGAGATCGAGAGCGCGCCGCCGACCAGGGCGAGCAGGAAGCCGATGAGGAAACCACCGATGTTGGCGACCGGGATCGACACCAGGGCCAGCAGGATGGTGGCGACACCGGCGAAGACCCGCACGATGCTGTGGAACCACATCGTGAGGCCCAGCGTGATCAGCAGGACACCGATGATCAGTGAGCCCGCGCCCGCCGTGGTGGCCATCGCCAGTGTGAGATGGCCCAGCTGCAGATGGGCGTACGGGAAGTAGGCGATCGGCGCTCCGCTGAGCAGCGTGAACAGGCCCGCCCAGAAGGGCCGGGCACCTCGCCAGGCACGGAAGTGAAGCCGCCAATAGGTGAATCCGCGGGAACCTGTGGACTCGGCGCTCATGGAAAACAGCTCCCTGGAACCGGTGTTGCTGTGAGAAAGAGTCAGGGGTGGGCGGGCGGGAACGTCTCGGTGGCTCCCCGCCCGCCCGGGCGGGTGCTTAGAAGCACTCCTTGGTGCCCGTGTGCAGCTTCAGGCTCAGACCACTGAGCTTGAAGGTGCCGGCCGTGGTCGCCCACGCCGTCTGCTTCACGCCGGTCAGCGTCGCCTTCTCCGCGCGCTGCGCGAAGCCGTACGGGTTGACCTTGCTCTCGCTGCCGGGCTGGATCTTCGTCCCGTTGCTGGGATCGCCCGCCGCCACACCGATGTCGATGTTCTTGAACACGGCGTCGGCGTCGAGCTGGGCGACGTCGATGTAGATGTTCGTCGCCTTGACCGGCTTCTTGGCGTCCTGGCCGGCACGCAGCTCAAGGCTGACGCTGCCGAAGACCGGGACGTCCGGCGTGACCACCGACTGGCACATGTTGGTGATGGTGGCCGAGCTGAATCCGGAGACCGCGACCGGATGTGCGGCCGGGTTGCCCTTCAGATCCGTGCCGGTGTCGATCGATCCGTACTGGACGAAGTTGTCACCGACCAGGCTGTCGGCACTCACCTTGAAGCTCTGGCCGGACACGCTGAACGAGGCGGCCAGCGCCCCCTGGGCGAGAGCGACGCCTATCGCGGCCGTCGCGGCCACGCTCGGCACCATGACAACGGCGAAACGCTTCCATCTGGTCCCGCCGCGAACTTGGGACTCCATGAATTTCCTCCTTCTCGGACGTACATCTCCGGATCGGGCCGGAGCCCGACCTGGGATGGGAGAAGTGCGACGTCCTCGGGAAGGGGAGCACCTGCTTCCGGAGACGCGAGCCGTGTCCCGAACACCGGCGATCACCCCCGAGCGACAACCACTGGCCACGCGTTCGCGCAACCTCTGGACAGGCCCTGCCAGGTGGGCAGGAACCCCCCTGTCCGGGCCGGCGGCGTTGCCGCCGGTCCGCCCGGTGGGGACCCAAGGACCGGACGGCGCGGCCGGCTGCCGTGCTGGTGCGGAATTGGACCGAGCGTCGACGATCGTGGTGCATTCACGGCCAGGACACAAGGGGCTTCGTTACCGACTAGTAACGGCGAGATAACCGGACGGCGACCCGGGGGTACCGGACGGCCACACAGGGTGCGGCTCACCGGTATGGCAGAAGCGGCGATTGCCACCCATAGCCGGACAGAGCACGGGAGTTGCTTTACTGCGCGTAACTTCGAGTAACAGCGGCCGCGTTTGCCAAGTTTTGGCAAAGCCCGGCCGCTGTCCTCACTCTGTCGCCACATCAGCGACGAATCCGACGCGCCGTCGGCACACCGGAGCGTCAAGGCGTCGGGGTGTCACCTGAGGTGTCACCCCGTCAAGGCGTCAGCACCTCAGAAAAGGACCCGCGCCAGGGCCGAACGCGCCGCCGTCACCCGGGGGTCGTCCCCACCGATGACCTCGAACAGTTCGAGCAACCGCACCCGGGCCGCCTCCCGCTCGTCACCGAACGTACGGCGCACGGCCTCGACCAGCCGGCCGAAGGCGTCCTCCACATGGCCCCCGACCAGATCGAGGTCGGCCGCCGCGATCTGCGCCTGGACATCGCCGGGAGCCTCCGCCGCGTCCTTGCGCACCTGCTGCGGGTCCATCCCCTGGACGCGCGCGAGCAGTTCGGCCTGGGCGAGGCCCAGCTTGGCCTCGGTGTTGCCGGGGTCGTCGGTGAGCACGTTCCGGTACGCCTGGGCGGCGCCGGCGAAGTCATTGGCGTCCAGGGCGTGTACGGCCGCTTCGAGCAGGGCGTCGTACGGGCCCTCGGGCACCGCGGCCTCGTAACCGGCCTGGTCCGCGTCCGCGTCGACCAGGATGCCGGTGAGTCCGAAGCGCTCCTCACCGACCTGGATCAACTGATCGAGCGTCTGGCGGATCTGGGTCTCCGGGGCCGCGCCCTGGAAGAGCGGCAGCGCCTGCCCGGCCACCACCGCGAAGGCCGCGGGAATGCCCTGGATGCCGAACTGCTGCATCAGCATCTGATTGGTGTCGGCATCGATCTTGGCGAGGACGAACCGGCCGTTGTACTCCCGCGCCAGCCGCTCCAGCACCGGGGTCAGCTGCATGCTCGGCTCGGCGCGCGCGGACCAGAAGTCGATGACGACGGGGACTTCGGCGGAGCGCTGGAGGACATCGCGCTCGAAGCCGGCTTCGTCGACGTCGACGACCAGGCTGGACGGGGCTACGGCAGCGGGGCCGCCGTGGCGGGCCGCATCGGCGCGGGCCTGCTCCGCCTTCGCCTTGGCCTCACCGGCCGCCTTGATCGCGGCGAGGTCGACGACGCCGCTCATGGACATGTTCCTAGGCTGCATGAGTACATCCTCCCCCTTCGGCGCGCACTTCCGGAAAGCGGTACGCGCGCGCCGTGCCGGAACACCGCCCGCCGTGGTCCTCGCCGGCGTGCGAGAGATACGGTCGGACGCGCCCCAGAAGTTCACCGCCGGGTCCCCACCCGGCGCCAGTGGTCGTCGCGCGAAGCTGATCAAGGCTTCCGCTACGGGTCGTAGCGTAACTCCACGCTCCGGAACGCGCGCCGGATTTTTTCGGTGAACTGGCTCACAGCAGATTGCCTACCGGCCGGTATGGTCGGGGCCATGCGTACCCGCTCCCGCGACACCGACGTGCGCACGTCCCGTACCGGCCGCCCCCGCAGCGCCGGGACCGACTCCGCGATCCTGGAGGCGACCAGGGGCGCGCTGGTCGAGCTGGGCTGGTCCAAGCTGACGATGGGTGATGTGGCGATCCGGGCGGGCGTCGCCAAGACCACCCTCTACCGGCGGTGGGCGAACAAGAGTGAGCTGGTCGTCGACGCGGTCGCCGTCCTCTTCGACGAACTCGAACTGCCCGACGCGGGCTGCCTGGCGGCCGACGTCGAGGGCGTGGTGCTCCGGTTCGCCGCGCTGCTGGAGCGGCCGGAGACCAGGACCGCGCTGATGGCGGTGGTCGCCGAGGCCACCCGGGACGAAGCGCTGCGCGCGCGGATCCGGGGGTCGATCGTCGACCGGCAGAAGCGCCTGGTCCTGTTGGGGCGGGAGCGCGCGCAGGCTCGCGGGGAACTCCCCCGCGAGCCCGACGACGCGACGGCGGCCCGCACCGCGGACCTGATCTTCGACGTGATCGCGGGCACGGTGGTGCACCGCTCCCTGGTCAGCGTGGAACCGGTCGACGAGGGGTGGGCGCGGACGTTCACCACCCTGCTGCTGGGCGGGCTGGCCGCCGCGGTGGTCTCCTGACCGGCCCTCCGGTCAGGAGACCACGCGGCGGTTGTGGCGGTTACGGCGTTCTCACCTCGCCAGCCGGCCCAGCAGCGACGAGGCCGCCGCGATGCCCGCTGCCGCCGCCACCACCAGCACCCCGAAGTCCAGCAGCAGATGGGACGGGGTGCCGAGCAACAGCCCTCTCAGCGCGTCGACCTGGTAGCTCAGTGGGTTGGCCTTGCTGACCACCTGGAGCCAGCCGGGCATGATCGCCACCGGATAGAGGGCGTTGGAGGCGAAGAAGAGCGGCATGGTGATGGCCTGTCCGATGCCCATCAGCCGGTCGCGGGTGAGCACGATGCCCGCGATCGTCATCGACAGGCAGGAGAAGAAGGCGGATCCGAGGATCACCGCGACGGCCACGCCCAGCAGCCGCAGCGGATTCCAGGTCAGACCCACCCCGAGGGCGGCGGCGATGACGATCACCACGACCGCCTGGATCAGCGCCTTCACTCCGGAGGCGAACGCCTTGCCGCTGATCAGGGCCGATCTCGGGGTCGGGGTGACGAGGAGTTTGGTGAGGATACCGGCGTCCCGCTCCCAGATGATCATGATGCCGTAGAAGATCGCGATGAACATCGCGGACTGGGCGATGATGCCGGGTGCGAGGAAGTCGATGTACGGGATGCCCTGCGTCGGAATGGCCTTGATCCGGGTGAAGGTCTCACCGAAGATCAGCAGCCAGAGGGCGGGCTGGATGGCCCGCGTGTACAGCTCGGTGCGGTCGTGGCGCAGCTTCTGCAGCTCGACCACGCACATCGCGATGACCCTGGCGGGCAGGACCTGCCAGCCGGTACGGGCGCGCGGTGGGACGAGCAGCAGGTTCAGCCGGCCGAGATCGATGGCCTCAGCCGACGCGGGACGCGGTGCGGCGGGTGCTCTGGACATCGCGGAAGTCGCCTCCCTCCTCGTCGAGACCGCTGCCGGCGACGTCCCGGAAGACGTCCTCCAGCGTCGGCATGGGGACCCGCGCGGCCGTGGCACCGGGGGGGCCGGACGCCTGGCGCCGCTCGCGCAGTTCGGCCCGCAGCTCGTCCGGGGTGCCCAGCGCGTGGATCCGGCCGCGGTGCATCAGCGCGACCCGGTCGCAGTACTGCTCGGCCTCGTCCATGTAGTGGGTGGTCACCAGGACGGTCATGCCCGTGGCGTTCCGTACGGCGTTGATGTGCTCCCACACGCTGGTACGGGCGATCGGGTCCAGGCCGATCGTCGGCTCGTCCAGCATCAGCAGCCGGGGCGCGCTGACCAGCGCCTGTGCGAGTTCGAGGCGGCGGATCATGCCGCCGGAGAATGTCTTGGCCATCCTGTCCGCCGCCTCGGTCAGACCGACCGCCTCCAGCGCCTGCGCGACACGCTCGGCCCGCTCGCGGCGGGGTACGTCGAAGACGCGGGCGAAGAGCGTGACGTTCTCGCGGCCCGTCAGCGCCGCGTCGGCGGAGAGCTGTTGCGGTACGTAGCCCAGCAGGCGGCGCACCGCCATCTTCTCCTTCGCCGCGTCGTGCCCGAACACCCGCACCATGCCGGTGGGGACGGGCAGCAGCGTGGTGATGCAGCGGATCGCGGTGGTCTTGCCCGCCCCGTTCGGACCGAGGAGGCCGAAAACCTCACCCGAGCCGACCGAGAGATCGAGGTCGTCGACGGCCTTCGTCTCGGCGAACGCGTAGTTCAGCCCGGTACAGGTGACGGCGTCGGGCCCGGGACCGGACTGTCCGGTTCCGGGGCCGGGATCCTGTGGCCGTGCCTGTGGTCGGGCCTCCGGTCGCGCTTCGTCGGTCATGTCCCCTCCACTTCCTCGTGCAGGTTCTCGGCGAGCCTGCGCAGCGCCGGGAGGGCCGCGGCCAGGGCCGCCTGGTCCTCCTCGGTGAGACGTTCCACCTGTTCACGCACCAGCGCACCCCGGCGTGTCTGCCAGGCGTGCAGCCGCGCCCCGGCCGCGGGGGTGGGGAACAGCAGCGCGGAACGGCGGTCGTCCGGATCGACCTCGCGGATCAGGAAACCGGCCTGGCAGAGCTGGTTGACCAGCGTGGAGACCGAATTGCCCGCGAGGTACAGCTCTTTGGCGGCGGCCGACACCCGGATGCCGGGCTCGGCCGCGACCAGCCTGAGAAGTTCGACCTGTGCCCCGCGCAGTGGCGGGGTGGTCAGACCGTCGCGGAGCCGCCGTCGGATCATGCGCTGGACTCCGGCCAGCACACCGGCGAGCGAGTCGGGGAACTCCTCCGTGGTCATGCCATCTATTTTAGCTCTCACTCAGAGGTATTTTCCAGGGCGCACAGGAGCGTCCCGGAGTCCGGGGGCGGCTCCGGGGCGTACTCCACCGGCCCCGCACCCTCCAGTAGACCGCCGAGGGCCGCCCCCCGCACGGGGAGCGGCCCTCGGCGTTCCCCGGAGGGGCATCTCCCCCCCGGGACCCTCGCGTCTCAGAAGCCCGGCGGCTCCGTGTAGGTGCCCCATTCATCGCGCAGGACGCCGCAGATCTCGCCGAGTGTCGCTTCGGCCCGCACCGCCTCCAGCATGGGGGCGATCATGTTCGAGCCGTCCCGGGCCGCCGTGAGCATGGCCTCCAGGGCCGTACGCACCCGGACGTCGTCGCGGGCGCTCCTGCGGGCGGCGAGGACCTGGACCTGGTCGCGTTCGACCTCGTGGCTGACGCGGAGGATCTCCAGGTCGCCGGTGACCGAGCCGTGGTGGACGTTGACGCCGACGACCCGCTTGTCGCCCTTCTCCAGCGAGCGCTGGTACTGGAAGGCCGACTCGGCGATCTCGCCGGTGAACCAGCCGTCCTCGATCCCGCGCAGAATGCCCGAGGTGACAGGGCCGATCGGATGCCGTCCGTCCGGGTGGGCCCGCAGACCGCGTTCCTTGATCTGCTCGAAGATCTTCTCGGCGTCGGCCTCGATACGGTCGGTCAGCTGCTCGACGTACCAGGAGCCGCCGAGCGGGTCGGCCACGTTGGCGACACCGGTCTCCTCCATCAGCACCTGCTGGGTGCGCAGCGCGATCTCGGCGGCCTGTTCGCTCGGCAGCGCGAGGGTCTCGTCGAGGGCGTTGGTGTGCAGCGAGTTCGTGCCGCCGAGGACGGCCGCCAGGGCCTCCACGGCGGTCCGTACGACGTTGTTGTACGGCTGCTGCGCGGTCAGCGAGACGCCTGCCGTCTGGGTGTGGAAGCGGAGCCACTGCGCCTTGTCCGTCGTGGCGCCGTACACCTCCTTCATCCAGCGCGCCCAGATCCGGCGGGCCGCGCGGAACTTGGCGATCTCCTCGAAGAAGTCGAGGTGCGCGTCGAAGAAGAAGGAGAGACCGGAGGCGAAATGGTCCACGTCCAGGCCGCGGCTCAGCCCCAGTTCCACGTAGCCGAAGCCGTCCGCGAGGGTGTAGGCGAGCTCCTGCGCGGCCGTCGCCCCGGCCTCGCGGATGTGGTACCCGGAGACCGAGAGCGGCTTGTACGCGGGGATGGCGGCCGCGCAGTGCTCCATCAGGTCGCCGATCAGGCGCAGATGCGGCTCGGGCTGGAAGAGCCACTCCTTCTGCGCGATGTACTCCTTGAAGATGTCCGTCTGGAGCGTGCCGTTGAGGACGGCGGGGTCGACGCCCTGGCGCTCGGCGGCGACCAGGTACATGCAGAAGACCGGGACCGCCGGGCCGCTGATGGTCATCGAGGTGGTGACCTCGCCGAGCGGGATGTCACCGAAGAGGATCTCCATGTCGGCGGCCGAGTCGATGGCGACGCCGCAGTGGCCGACCTCGCCGAGGGCGCGCGGGTCGTCGGAGTCGCGGCCCATGAGGGTGGGCATGTCGAAGGCGACGGAGAGCCCGCCGCCGCCCGCGGCCAGGATCATCTTGTAGCGCTCGTTGGTCTGCTGGGCGTTGCCGAAGCCGGCGAACTGCCGGATGGTCCAGGTGCGGCCCCGGTAGCCGGTCGGGTGCAGCCCGCGGGTGAAGGGGTACTCGCCCGGCCAGCCGATCCGTTCGAAGCCCTCGTAGGTGTCTCCGGGCCGGGGCCCGTAGACCGGCTCCACCGGGTCACCGGAGAGCGTGGAGAAGTCCGCTTCGCGCTTGCGGGCCTTGTCGTACCGGGCCTGCCAGCGTCGGCGGCCCTCCTCGATGGCGTCAGTACCGTCCATACCCACGAATTTACTAGGACGTCCAAGTATCTGTCGATGGGAAACGCCCCGCACGTGTGCGCGGGGCGTCGGGGGTCCGCACGCCGGGGCGCCCGGGGCGCCGCCGTCGTGCCTCGCCTACGCCTTGACGGGCTCCGGTTCGCGGCCAACGATCAGCGGCTGGACCTCGCGGGTGATCTTCGGCTCGACGAAGAACGACGCGACGGGGATGCAGCCGGCCGCCAGCACCCAGAGCAGCTTGCCGAACGGCCACTTCGCCTTGGAGCCCAGGTCGAAGGCGAAGACGACATAGACGATGAACAGGACGCCGTGGATCTGGGAGATCAGCATCGTGTCGCCGGTATCGAACCCGTACTTCAGGATGATCGCCACGGTGAACACCAGCAGCCAGACAGCGGTGACGTACGCCATCACCCGGTAGCGGGTCAGCACATTCGACTTCATGGGAGGGAGCCTAACGGGACACAACCGGCGATCTTCCGGCGGCCCGCCGACCGGGCGTCCCGGCCGGGTCCCGCTCGTCGTGGGCCACTCCTCGCGGGGCCCGCTCCCCGCAGGTCCTACTCCTCGAAGTCCTGGGCCGCCACCCGCAGCGGGCGGAGTATCGCGAAGATCTCCGCGCACTCCTCGGCGTCGTACGCCCCGAGCCCGAAGTCCATCGCCATCAGGTCCCGGGTCGCCGCCTCCACCACCTTGCGGCCCTTCTCGGTGATGGAGG
This sequence comes from Streptomyces sp. NPDC051569, assembly GCF_044454085.1. Classification (NCBI taxonomy): domain Bacteria; kingdom Bacillati; phylum Actinomycetota; class Actinomycetes; order Kitasatosporales; family Streptomycetaceae; genus Streptomyces; species Streptomyces sp. NPDC051569. Next base: position 360,953 of record NZ_JBITDJ010000001.1, on the reverse strand, counting down.
CGAGGGTGCCCCGGCCGTCGTTGGGGTTGGGACGCTTGTCGACCAGTCCCGACCTCACCAGCCGGTCCACGGTGTTGGTGACCGAGGTCGGGTGGACCATCAGCCGTTCGCCGATCTTGGACATCGGCAGCTCACCGGCCTTGGAGAAGGTGAGCAGCACCAGCGCCTCGTACCGGGCGAAGGTCAGCCCGTACGGCTTGACCACCGCGTCGACCCCGGCGAGCAGGATCTGATGCGCGCGCATGATCGAGGTGATGGCACCCATGGAGGGCACCGGGCCCCAGCGCTCCCGCCAGAGGTCTTCGGCGCGGGCGATGGGATCGAAGGGAAGGCTGAGCGGCTTCGGCACGGCATCGACCTTACCCAGTGGTCATATGACAGGCGGCACCGTCTCGACCTTCGGTCCACCGGGCTCCACGGGGGCGGTGGAGCCCGGTGGACCGCGCGCCGGTACGGGCAAATCAGGTGCGGCACGAGCGGACGCCGCTCGGGACCGCCCTCGCGGTGTCGCATCCCGGCCCCGGCTGACCGTTATGTCACGATGAGCCGGTCCTGTCGTACCCCAGTCGTCGTCCGAGGGGGCTGGATGTCCGGCCGCAGACCGCTTCGCCCGTACGGCGCCCGGCGCACGCCCCTGGCCTGGTGCCGTCCGGCCTGGTGCCGTTCCCTGGCCGCTGCCCTTCTCGCCCTGACCATGGCCGGCTGCTCCCCCTCGTCCCCGCACCCCTCCCGCGCGGAGGCCGCCGCCGACCCGGCGGGTTCCCCCGTGGTCGAGGGCGAGCCCGCCCCCAGTGCCGCGTCGCCCTTCTGGATCGACCCCGACAGCGACGCGGCCCGGCAGGTCGAGCGGTGGCGGAAGCAGGGCCGCGCGGCGGACGCGAGGGCACTCAAGCGGATCTCCGAGCGGGCGGTGGCCGGCTGGCCGCCCGGTGACAACCCGGCGCCGGAGATCAGAAGGGCCGTACGGGGAGCGGCCGCGGGCCGGCGCACGGCGGTCTTCGTCGCGTACAACATTCCCCACCGCGACTGCGGCCGCTACTCCGCCGGCGGCGCCCCCGACGCGTCGTCCTACCGCGCGTGGATCGACACGTTCGCCGACGCCATCGGGGACGCCCCGGCCATCGTCATCCTGGAGCCGGACGCCGTCCCGCACCTCGTGGACGGCTGTACCCCGGCGGAACACCACGCCGAGCGGTACGCGCTGCTCGCGGAGGCGGTCGGCCGGCTGAAGCGGCAGGGCGGGACCCGGGTCTATCTGGACGCGGGCAACCCGGACTGGATCTCCGATCCGGCCAAGCTCGTGGGACCGCTCCGGCGGGCGGGCGTCAACGCGGCGGACGGTTTCTCGCTGAACGTGTCCAACTTCCAGACCAACGATGCCGTCAGGTCCTTCGGCACCCAGCTGGCCGGGCTGCTGGGCGAGGCCCACTTCACGGTCGACACCAGCCGGAACGGCGCGGGCCCGCTGCCGGGCAAGCACGAACAGGCGTGGTGCAACCCGCCGGGACGCGCGCTCGGCACCCCGCCGACCACCGACACCGGCAACGAACTGCTCGACGCCTACCTGTGGATCAAGCGGCCGGGCGACTCGGACGGCCCCTGCCGGGGCGGCCCGGCCGCCGGCACCTGGTGGCCCGACTACGCGCTGGGCCTCGCCCGCCGCAGCGGAGGCGGGAACGGGAGGGGAAGCGGGGGCTAAGGCTTTCCCACCCGGATCCACTTCGCCTCGGACGGAACTCCCCGCGCGTCGGTGACGAAGAGCATGTACCAGCCGGGCGGCACCAGCGCCGGGTCCGACGGCACGTCCACCGTCACGGAGTCCCCGGTCCGGCTCAGCGTCAGCGCGATCGAGCGCTGCTCGACATCCGTGCTGTGCGTGACGGCGCTCGGCCGCATCAGCCGCGCCGTGACGATCCGGTCGGGACGCGCCGCCCGGAAGGTCGCCCGGCCGTGCTGGTCCACCTGCTGCGGCCCGTCCCCCAGCACCGGCCGCCCCGCCCGGCCGGTTTTCGCTGCCCGGTGCCCCCGGAGTCCCTGGAGGTACGGCGGTGTGTAGATCTCCACGCGCTGCTCGAAGGTCCCCAGCTTCGTGTTGTCCGCGTCCCCGTAGAGCGGGTCCGAGCCGAAGGTGACCACCCGCCCGTCCGGCAGCAGCAGCGCCTCGGAGTGGTAGTCGCGCCCGACCGTCGGGTCGGCGGCGGGCCGGAAGGTGTTGGTCCTCGGGTCGTAGAACTGCGCCTTGAGGATGTCGCTGGCGCCCCGGCCCCGGTAGTCCGAGGAGCCGCCGCTCGTGAACACCGTGTCGTCCGGCAGCAGCACGCTGCTCAGGTAGCGCGTGCCCTGCGGCAGCCGGGGCCCCTCCTGGAAGGCCGGGTTGTCCTCCTTGAGGTCGACGATCGCCGTGCGCGCGGTCGACTTGGACGACTCGCCGACGCCACCGCCGCCGAGGAGCATCACCCGCTGGTCCTGCGCGGGCGGCAGCATCAGGGAGGAGGAGGTCTCGGTCCTGTCGATGTCGGTCAGCCCGTTGACCCGGGTGAAGGCATTCGTACGCGGGTCCCACAGCCCCGGCTGGCGGCCCTTCAGCGCGGGCCCGTACCCCGCGTTGGACCCGGAGTAGAAGAGCTTGCCGCTCTGGGTGAGGAAGAGCGCGGGGTAGGTCGGGAAGTAGCGGGTCGGCCCCTTGGACCAGGTCTTGCTCTTCGGGTCGTACAGCTCGTTGTCCCCGGTCAGTACGGCGCCGACGTCGTCCAGCCCGGAGACGGCGAGCACCTTGCCGTCCCCCAGCGTCACCAGCGTCGGGTACCAGCGGGCCTCCTTCATCGGGTTCACGGGGACGTACTTCTCGGCCCTGGGGTCGAATTCGTACGCGGCCCTGATGCCCTGGAAGTCCTGCTTCTCCGTGGTGAGTTTCTGTGCGATGCCGTACAGGTTGTCGGCGTCCTTGCCCGTGAGGCCGACGATCTCGTACTGCGCCGCCTGGGTCGTCAGCGCCTGCGGCCCCTTCTCCGCCGCCTCCACGAACACCCGCGCCTCACCGGCCGTCAGCTTGGTCTTCCACGGCAGCATCCGGCCGCTCCTGCCGTACCCGATCGTGAAGTCCCGTTTCGCCCGGGGCACGGTGACGGCGAACTTGCTGACGTACTCCACACCCGACGGGGAGCGGAAGCGGGTGCCCTTGCGGAACGTGACGTCCTTGTCCGGGTCCTCGTTCTTGACCCGCATCCCGCCGCCGGCCCGGCTGACCTTGCCGTCGAGTACTTCGTAGCGCGCTGTACCGCCCGCCACCAGCAGCCGTCCGTCGGGGAGTTGGGCGTGACCCGAGCAGAAGAAGTCCTCGGGGGTGGGGATCTTCCTGAAGGTGTTGTCGGCCGGGTTCCACAGGATGGTGTCGAAGGTGCCCTCGTCGAACTTCTTCTGGTTGTTGCCGGAGCCCGCGATGATCAGCACCTTGCCGGTGTGCAGCAGGGCGGCGTGGATCGCGTTCGTACGGTATTTCCTCGGGACGTCGAGGACCTCCCAGGAGCCGTACTGCCGCTGGTAACCGGGCTGCGCGATCTTGTACGCGTGGTATTTCTCGGCGGTGAAGGAGAGCACGGCGGGGGCGTTGAGGCCCGCGAGCACCACCACCGCTCCGCCGCCCAGCAGTGTCCTCCTGAAGGCGCCGGCCGGCCCGCGCGGCTTGGCCATGGCTCAGCTCCCTCCGGTCGTGGTCGTGACCGGCGTCGTCGCGACCGGCGTCGTCGCGACCGGCGTCGCCGTCACCTCCGGGGCCACGGCGGGCGCCTGCGGGCCGACGCGCCGGCGCACCGTGGTCCACCCCCAGACGCCGACCGGCGCGAGCGCGATGGCGAGGGCCAGTCCGGCCCAGGCGCGCATCGCCGCGTGGGTGTGGCCGAGGTACGCGGACGCCAGGATCGAGCTGGTCAGCACGGCGGCCCAGAAGAGATGCAGCCGGAAGGTCGCCAGCCGGTCGGGGCTGGCCTCGCCGCCCTTGGGGGTGACGACGAATCCGCCACGGGTGCGCAGCAGCGCCGAGCCCAGCGACTTCAGGTAGACCGGCGCGGAGAGCGCGGACATCGCCATCCCGGCGAGGCCGCCCGAACCCTCGGGCTCGTGCGGCGAGACGTTGTGCCGCCGGTTCCAGAGGTAGAGGCCGATCTGCAGGGCGGCGGCGTCGCTGCAGAGCATCAGCAGGACCGAGGAGGAGACCTGCGTACCGGAGGCTCCCAGCCAGAGGAAGAGGACGCAGCTGAGGACGCCGAGGAGCCAGTTGACCGCCGTCATCGGGTAGTAGACGAGCATCAGCGTGTAGCTGAGGAGGCGGCCGGGCGGCATCCGGAAGGGCGCCTTCCAGTACTGCTTGATGAGCGTCTCGTACGTGCCCCGGGACCAGCGCAGCTGCTGGGTGAAGAAGTCGGTCCAGGACGCGGGCCCCTCACCGACGGCCAGCACGTCGGGGGTGTAGACGGAGCGCCAGAACCGCCCGGTGCCGGGGTTCCTCGCGCGGTGCAGCTCGAAGCCGGTGGCCATGTCCTCGGTGACCGAGTCGTACACTCCGCCGACCTGCTGGAGCGCCGTGATCCGGACGGCGTTGTTCGTGCCGACGAACATCGGGGCGTGATAGCGGTTCCCGGCCCGCTGGATCAGCGCGTGGAAGAGGAACTGCTGGGACTCGGCGGCCTTGGTGACCGGCGAGGTGTAGTTGCCGTACACCTGCGGGCCGACGACGAAGGCGACGTCCGGATCACGGAAGTAGCCCATCATCCGCTCCAGGAAGTTGGGCAGCGGGACGTGGTCGGTGTCGACGGAGGCGAAGAAGTCGTAGGCGTGGCCGTGCAGGGCGAGCCAGGCGTTGTAGTTGCCGTGCTTGGTACGGGCCTTGTGCACGCCCGTGTCCCGGTTCCACTCCGGTACCCCGCTGCGGGTGAAGTGCCGGACCCCCAGCCGCTCGCAGAGCGCCCGGGCCGCGAGGTCGTCGCCCTCGTCGAGCAGCCAGATGTCGAGCGGGCCGCTGTGGCGCAGCCGTACGGCGCCTTCGAGCGTGGCCCGCACCATGGCGAGGGGTTCCTTGCCCGGTACGTAGGTGGTGAGGAACGCGACGCGGGTGCCGGGCTCGGCGGGGACGGGTATCGGGTCCCTGGCCACCAGCGTGGCATGGGCGACGGAGGCGACGTTGACCAGCGTGAAGAAGGCGATGAGTCCGATCGACCCGAGCATCACGTGGTCGAAGACGATCAGCCAGCGTTGGCCGCCGGCCCGCTCGGTGCGGTGACTGGGCAGGAGGAGATAGACGAGCAGGGCGCCGGAGAGCAGCGGCGCGAGGGTCATCAGCAGGACGGCGCGTATTCGGTGGGGCTCGCGTGCGAGCAGACTCCGGTACCGCACCTGATAGCCGGCCGCCGGGTCCGGCTCTTCGAGGGGACCGGCCAGGCGGCTGTAGGTCTCGTAGTCGTAGCCCTCCGGCCGCACGGTGCCTCCAGCAGTAGAGCGGGGTCAATATCACCACAGAAGGGGATATCGACCGGCGTGTCGACCGGAGGCGTCCGTGCGAGCGGCTTTACGGGTGGCGGGCTACTGCGTTCGGGGTGACGGGCGCGGAGGCGGTCGCCGCGAACGCGGCCGCCCCGCGATCCCGCCCGTCAGGCGGAGAGATGGCGCTCCACGGTCTCGACCTTCGAGGTGAGGCCGTCCGTGACGCCGGGCCGGATGTCGGCCTTCAGGACGAGCGAGACGCGCGGTGCGCGGGCCTCGACGGCGGCGACGGCCCGCTTGACGACGTCCATCACCTCGTGCCACTCCCCCTCGATCGAGGTGAACATGGCGTCGGTGCGGTTCGGCAGGCCGGACTCGCGGACGACGCGGACGGCGTCGGCGACGTACTCACCGACGTCCTCGCCCACACCCATCGGGCTCACGGAAAACGCGACGATCATGCGTTCACCGTACCGGCATTGCGGGCGCGGGAGGCGATGACCGCGTCGGAGGCGGCGCGCCGCAGCTTGCGGTCGGCGAAGAAGCCGCCGGTCGGCAGCACCGAGAGGACGAAGTAGAGGACGCCCGTGCCGAACGACCACTTGGCGCGGTTCCAGGCCAGCAGCCAGAAGATCACGTACAGGATGAAGAGCAGGCCGTGGATCATTCCCATGGCGGGGACCGCGTTGAACTCCGTCGTGCGCTTGAGCACCGAGCAGACCAGCAGCAGGAGGAAGGACACGGCCTCGGGTGCGGAGACCAGACGGAGTCGGTGGAGTGCGGAGGCGGTCTTGATGTCCACGAGGTAGGCACCTTCGTCATCGGGGGCGGTGATCGTCTTGTGAACGCGTGCACAAGCGTCGGCTCATTGTGGCAGCCGCGCTCCGGCCGGCCGATGTCGGGGCCGGGCCGGGGGTCTTCCGGGACGGATGCCTCTGTTCGTGCTCGCCGTCGCCCGTTACCTTCGATCCGTGGCTCAGTTCCGACTGCAAGGCAGCAAGGTGCTCGCCGTCGACATGTCCGGCGATGCCGTCAAAGCGAAGAACGGCTCGATGGTCGCGTACGACGGCCAGATGGCCTTCAAGAAGATGTCCGGCGGCGGTGAGGGCATCCGCGGGATGGTGACCCGCCGAATCACCGGCGAGCAGATGACCGTGATGGAGGTGAGGGGCCAGGGGACCTGCTATTTCGCCGACCGGGCGAGCGAGATCAATCTCGTGTCGCTGCACGGCGACAAGCTCTATGTCGAGGCGAGCAACCTGCTCTGCGTGGACGCGGGCCTGCGCACCGGCACGTCGTTCACCGGGCTGCGCGGCGGCGCGACCGGCAACGGTCTGTTCACCACGACCGTCGAGGGCATGGGCCAGGCCGCGATCATGTCGGACGGCCCGGCGGTGATCCTGCGGGTGACCCCGCAGTACCCGCTCGCCGTGGACCCCGGCGCGTACATAGCGCACCAGGGCAGTCTCCAGCAGCACTTCCAGTCCGGGGTGAATTTCCGGACCTTCATCGGCGAGGGCTCGGGCGAGGCCTTCCAGATCCGCTTCGAGGGCGACGGGCTCGTCTACGTACAGCCGAGCGAGCGGAACACCGTCGGGGGTGACATCTGATGCCGTTCCGTGAGATCAACTCGAAGATGGTCGAGGCGACGGTCCTGCCCGGCCAGAAGATGTACAGCCAGCGCGGCGCGATGCTCGCGTACCGGGGAGACGTCAGCTTCACCCCCAACCTGCAGGGCGGCCAGGGCGGCCTGATGTCGATGATCGGCCGGCGGGTCGCCAACGAGGCGACGCCGCTGATGACGGTCGAAGGCAGTGGCACGGTGATGTTCGGCCACGGCGGCCATCACATCCAGGTCATCGGCCTGGCCGGCGACACCCTGTACGTCGAGGCGGACCGGCTGCTCGCCTTCGACGGGACCCTCCAGCAGGGCACCATGTTCATGGGGTCGCAGGGCGGGGTGATGGGCATGGTGCGCGGTCAGGTGACCGGCCAGGGCCTGTTCACCACCACGCTCAAGGGCCACGGCGCGGTCGCGGTGATGGCGCACGGCGGGGTGATCGAGGTGCCCATCACACCGGGCCGGCCCGTCCATGTGGACCCGCAGGCGTATGTCGCGCACCACGGCGACGTACGGAACAAGCTCTCCACGGCGCTCGGCTGGCGCGACATGGTGGGGCGCGGCTCGGGCGAGGCGTTCCAGCTGGAGCTGAGCGGCAGTGGTGCGGTGTACGTCCAGGCGTCGGAGGAGAAGCTGTGAGCGCGCCCGTGATCTTCGACCCGATGACGCTGCCGAGCGACGACAACGTCAACGCGTACACCTTCTGCGTGGAGCTGAAAGGGGGCCAGTGGTTCCTGCAGAAGGGGAAGATGATCGCCTACTACGGGCGGATCGACTTCAACGGCATCGGCAACGGCCGGTTCGAGCGGCTGCTGCGCACCAGCTTCCACTCGCCGCTGCACGCCAGTGACTGGGTGGTGGCGGAGGGCAGCGGCAAGATGCTGCTCGCCGACCGGGCCTTCGACGTCAACTCCTTCGACCTGGAGGACGGCAATCTGACGATCCGCTCCGGGAATCTGCTGGCCTACCAGCCCACCCTGGCTCTGAAGCAGTCGATCGTGCCGGGCTTCCTCACCCTGATCGGTACGGGGAAGTTCGTGGCGGCGTCGAACGGTCCGGTGGTCTTCATGGAACCACCGATCAGGGTGGATCCACAGGCGCTGGTGGGCTGGGCGGACTGCCCCTCCCCCTGCCACCACTACGATCATGGCTACATGACCGGCGTGATGGGCGGCCTGCGGTCGCTGACGGGTATCGGCGGGACCTCGGGCGAGGAGCACCAGTTCGAGTTCGTGGGGGCCGGCACGGTGCTGCTCCAGTCGACCGAGATGTTGATGGCGGAGCAGGCGACGGGCGCGGTGCCCCAGCAGGCGGGCGTGCCCGGAGGCGGCTCCGGTGCGCCGGGATACGCGGGCCAGGGCCACGGCCCGGGTCAGGGCCAGCAGGGGGCCGCTCCCCGGTTGCCCGGTCAGCTGGGGGATCTCCAGCGTCGCTTCGGTCTGTGAACGGTAGTCTGCGGAGTGTGACGTCGAACATCTGCGCCCCCTCCTGACGATCCTGCCGCAGGCGTCACACACCCAGACTTCGTCCAGAATTCAACTTCTTAGGTAGAATCCGCATATGGAGACTGAGACAGCCACTCGCTGGCTGAGCGATACGGAGCAGCGCACCTGGCGCACCCACCTGGAAGTCAGCAAGCTGCTGATGCACCAGCTGGAGAAGGATCTCCAGCCGTTCGGCCTGACCATGAACGACTACGAGATCCTGGTGAACCTCTCGGAATCGGACGAGAGCCGCATGAGGATGAGCGATCTCGCGACCGCCACGCTCCAGTCCAAGAGCAGACTCTCGCACCAGATCACCCGCATGGAAGCCGCGGGTCTGGTCCGCAGGGAGCACTGCGAGTCGGACCGGCGCGGGCTGTTCGCGGTCCTCACGGACGAGGGCATGGAGACGATGCGGAGGGTCGCGCCGCAGCACGTCGCGTCCGTCCGCACACACTTCATCGACCTGCTCACGGCCCAGTCGCAGGAGGAACTGCGCGCGGCGCTCGCCCCGGTGGCCGAGCATCTGCACGGCCAGCGCGGCAAGCTCTGAGTCCCGGCTCCTGAGGCACCACTTCTGAGTCCCGACCTCTGAGGCCCGACCTCTGAGGCGCCGCTTCTCGGGCATGGCAGGCACGGCAGGCACGCTTCCGTACGCGGCGTTCAGCGGGGTCCCGCTCAGCGGTCCCGCTCAGCCCCCGGTATCGCCCGCCGGGGGCAGCCGCAGTTCGAACCGGGCTCCGCCCGCCGGGCTCCGCCCGACCGTGAGCGTGCCGCCGTGGCGCTCGGCCACGTCGCGGGCGATGGCCAGCCCGAGCCCCGCGCCGCCGTCGTCACGGCCGCGCGCCTCGTCGAGCCGTACGAACCGCTCGAAGATCCGCTCGCGCTCCGCCTCCGCCACCCCGGAGCCGTCGTCGGCGACCGCGAGCACCACCTCGGTGCCGTCCAGCCGCACGGACGCGCGGACCTCGGAGCGCGTATGCCGCTGGGCGTTGTCGAGCAGATTGCCCAGCACCCGGGCCAACTGACCGCGCGAACCGGTCACGTCGAGCGCCTCCCGCACCTCCAGTGTCACCGGGATCCGGTCGGCGGTCCGCTGCGAGACCTCCTCACGGACCAGCGCGCCCAGTTCGAACCGCGCCTGCCCCGGCCGCTCCCCCGCGTCCAGCCGTGCCAGCAGCAGCAGATCGGCGGCGAGCCGCTGAAGCCGTACGGTGTCCTCGACCGCGCCCGGGACATCCAGCAGGTGCGGGTGGGCGGCGCCCACTTCGAGCTGCGTACGGAGCGAGGCGATCGGGCTGCGCAGCTCGTGCGAGGCGTCCGCGACGAAGCTGCGCTGCCGCTCCACGGACGCCTCCAGCGCGGTGAGCGTCTCGTTGGTCGTACGGGCCAGCCGGGCGACCTCGTCGTACGTGGCGGGCTCGGGCACCCGCCGGGAAAGGTCCTCGGACGCGGTGATGGCCGCCATCTCCCGCCGGATGCCCTCCACGGGCCGCAGCGCCCGCCGGGTCACCAGCCAGGTCACGCCCCCGACGACCAGCAGCAGGAGGGGCAGCCCCACCAGCATCGCCACGGTGGCGGTGCCGACCGCGCTCTCCCGGGCCCCCAGGGACGCGCCCGCGTGGACGGTGACCGTACGGCCCGCGCGGTCGGTCACCTGGAGGGCGGTGAAACGGTAGTGGCCGGTCGCACCGTCCACCGTGGCGGTGCCGGTGGTGTGCGCGGTGATGTCGCCGATCCTGACGGCGGCGGGGTTGTCGTCGTCGTCATCGCCGCCACGGTCCCGGTCCCGGCCCCGCCGGTCCCCGCTGTCGTCGTCACCGCCACCGCTGTCGTCACCGGCCTCACCGGCCTCACCGGCCTCACCGCCGCTGTCCGGTGTCCGGGTCGCCGGAGCGGGACTTTTCGGGAGCGTCACCGCGGACAGCCCGGTGCCGCTGATCCGCTCCAGGTCCCCGCTGACGGCGAGCAGCCCACCGTCCTCGGCGGCCACCTGCACCGGGTGGTCCTCGTCGTCCGGCAGTTCCAGCTCGGCGTACGGAAGCTGGTCCGGGACCCGGGAGGCGATGTCCAGGGCGACCTCGCGTGCGGCCGAATCGGCCTGACGGTCCGCCTGGTCGGTGAGGTTGGAGCGCAGTGAGAGGAGCACGGCGATCCCGGCGGCGATCAGCGCGACCGCCACCACGGCGGTCGCGGCGAGCGACGCCTTGGCCCGTACGGAGGCGAGAGGGCGTCTCAGCGGGCTCATCGCGCTCGTCGTGCCGGCCGCGCCGGCCGTACCCGCCGTACCGGCCGTACCCGCCGTACCGGCCGTACCCGCCGTACCCGCCGTGCTCATACGGCGACCAGACGGTAACCGGCGCCACGCACCGTCTGGATCCGCGCGGCGCCTATCTTGCGGCGCAGGGCGCTGATGTACACCTCGATGATGTTGGGGTCGCCGTCGTAGGCGAAGTCCCAGACGTGCTCCAGGATCCGCGGCTTGCCGACCACCTCGCCCGCACGCACCGCCAACTGCTCCAGCACCGCGAACTCCTTTGCCGTGAGGGCAACTTCGGCATCGTCCCGGAAGACGCGGCGGGCCGCCGTGTCGATCCTGAGCCCCCCGATCCGCAGGACCGGCGAAGCCCCGGCCGAACCCCGGCGGCGCAGCAGCGCCTTGACCCGGGCGACGAGCACGACATACGAGAACGGCTTGGTCAGATAGTCGTCGGCGCCGGTGTCGAGCCCCTCCGCCTCGTCGTACTCACCGTCCTTCGCGGTGAGCATCAGGATCGGCACGTCCTGGCCGGCCGCGCGCAGAGCGGAGCAGACCCGGTAGCCGTTCATCCCGGGCAGCATGATGTCGAGCACCACCAGGTCGTACACGCCCTCACCGGCACGGTGCAGCCCTTCGAGCCCGTCGTGGACGACATCCACGGCGAAGCCCTCGGCCGTCAGCCCCTTGGCCAGCGAGACCGCGAGCCGCTTCTCGTCCTCGACTATCAGCAAGCGCATGCGCCCACCTTCGCAAAACGAACCTGAAGATCTCTTCAGGTGGCTTCAGGCTGCGTTCAGCTTCCCCCCGCGACAGTGAAGTCGTTCCGCACGGAGCGGACAGACCGGCAGACCGACTCGGGAGGACCTCTCATGAAGCGCAATCTCGTCATCGCGGCCATCACAGCGGCGGCGCTGCTCGGCGGCGGCACGTACACGGCGGTCGCCATGGGCGGCGACGACCACCGGAGCGGTACGGCCACGACGGCCCGGCCCGCGCCCGCCGGGAGCGGCGCCGTCCGCGGCGCGAGCGAGGCGGCCGCGCTGGCACTCAAGAAGTACCCGGGCACCGTCATCTCCGTCGAACGGGACGACGACGGGACCGACAGGACCAGCAGCTGGGAGGTGAAGATCCTGGGCAAGGACAACCGCCGGCGCGAGGTGCGGATCGACGCGGCCACGGGCGCCGTACGCACCGGCGGTCGCCTCTCCAACAGCCCGACCGGCACGAGCAGCACGAGCGGCACCGACAACACCCCTGGTCACGACGCCCGTGACGACCGCGCCGCCCTGCGCGGCGCCACGGTCGACGCGGGCAGGGCGGGGGCCGCCGCGGTCGCCTCCGTACCCGGCACGGTGACCTCCGTCGAGCTCGACGACGACCGGGGCGGCCGCTGGGAGGTCGAGGTCGACGGCAAGGACGGCCGCACGCACGAAGTGGACGTCCACCCGAAGACCGGTCAGGTGACGCCTCACCACGACGACCACCCCCATGGCGGGGCCGACGACGGGACCCGGTCCGACGACAAGGGCCGCTCCGACGACCACGGCGAGGGTACGGGGCACGACCGTGGTGACGACCACGGCGGCCGGCGCTGATGAGCGCGCCCGCCGCGCGGTGACCTGACACCTCGCACGTTGAGCCGGGCCCCCGGGCCCGGCTCAGACGACTGCGCCCAGTTCCTGACGAGTCCGCCGCTGAAACTCGCGGACGGACCGCTCGCGTCGCCAGGGGGCCAGAGCGGTGCTGAATTCACGGACATAGTCCAGCGCTCTACTGGACCGGACCCGGCCAAGGATGTCGACAGAGCGGTTGCCGAGTTCGAGGCCGTGGTCGAGATCGCGAGCCTGGAGATGGGCGGTTCCGACGATCGCGAGGCGCATACCGACGGAGCGGGTGAATACCTCGAGCGGCATGGCGGCGGCCCGCAGGTTCCAGGCCAGCGCCGCCTGAGGATTCTTCAGATCCCGGAAGATCTCAGCCGCGTCCGCCGACAGCCTGCTGTGATGGTAGAAGTCGATCCACGCAGGCTCGTCGCCGCAGCCCCCCTCGGCCCTGCTGAGAAGGTTTTCCGAGGCGGCCAGAGCATGTGAAGCAGAGCGCGGATCGTTCTCGCGGGCGTGAGCTCGGGCCTCGATCAATTTGGTGAACGCCAGCACCCGGGGCGCAGCCTGTCCTTTGGCCCGTTCAAAGGCGCCCTGAGCCATGTCCACAGCCTCGCTGGCGAAGCCCCGCAGCAGCGATTGCATGGCCATGGTGGTGAGTACGTAGCAGCCGAGCTGAACATTCCCTCCCGCACGGGCAAGGCGTAGCGCCTGAATGAAGTGCCTTTGTGCGGCTTCGTGTTGACCGACATCGAAGGCCGTCCAGCCCGCCAGCCTGGAGAGCTCAGCGGTGACCGAGAAGAGTTCACGGCCCACCTCGTCGGAGAACGACCCCCGCAGCAGCGGGGCCGCACGCTGTTCGAGGCAGCCGGTGACGGAGCTCGCCTTCCAGTTCCCGCCGCCGTACTTCGAGTCCCACCGCCTTGCTTCTTCTGCGGCTTCCCGCAGTTCATCCAGGTCCGAGTGCCCGACCTGACGACCACCGGCGTGGTCGGCGGGCTTGTCGGCCGGTGTGACGAGCCAGCGGGTGACGGGGGTGGCGAACGCGGATACGGCGAAGCCGGATCCGGCCAAAAGGTCGCGGCGATTCACGGATCTCCAGAACGAAGTGGCGACGCGGACGGCATCAGCGGGGTGCCGCGGGAAATCCAATCCCACATCCGCGTCCGGCGTCTCCGCCTCCGCCATACCGATTTCCGCGAGACTGACGGGCCGACCGAGCCGCTCGCCGATGGCCTGTGCCAACAGCTTCGGGACAGGCCATTTCGGCGTCATCCCGCGACGGGCCCAGTTCGCCACGGAGGTGTGCGAGTAGTCCGTCTCCGTACCCGAGGCCTGGGCGAGTCGGTTCACCCGCAGAGCCAGCGACTTGTGACTCGCGCCGCTGGCTTCGATGAGCCGGACCAGATCCGTATTGGGCGGACGGGTCCGGCGGACAGTCGGCGCCACAGCGCCCCCCTTGAATGACCAGTACCGGCGTGGCCGCCGCACGCGATTCACACCGTTGAGTCACCGAGGGTATTGCCTTCCGCACTCGCAGTGAATCGGGTCGGCGAGTTGTGGGCCCCCTTGTGAGCCCTCCCCCGGCCTTCGGCCGGCGGCTGTGATGAAGCTTCCCTTCGTCCTTCTGACGATGCCGCACGACCCTTGGTGCTGTGTCGCCGATCGTCGGCAGCAGGAGCGTACGAGCGCAGTCCCCACATGAGGAGTCCCGACGATGCGAGCTGTACCGGACGAGTGGCCCGACCGGCGGACGGGCGGAGTCGAGACGTCTGCGACGGCGGCCTCTGTCACCGACCGCCGTTTGTCCTTCACCGTTGCGACGATCGACGCATGTGTGCCCGTCGCCCGCCGCGAGATCGCCGCTCAACTGGCGATCTGGGGGCTGCCACCCGGCTCGGATGTGGCGGATACGGCTCTGCTCGCAGTCAGCGAGCTGGTCACGAACTGCGTTCAGCACGCGGCACTTTCCTCGCCCAGAGCAGAGGTGGCGGTCTGCATGGACAGCGAATACCTGACCGTCTCCGTGCACGACCGGCACCCCCGGCTTCCCGAGCCGGCAGATGTTCCGCATCTGGACGGGAGCGGCGGCTGGGGACTGCGACTGATCGAGGCCCTGGCCGCCGAGGCGGGCGGGAGGACCAGCGTGCCAAGGGACGCTGACGGGCTCGGCAAGACCGTCACCGTGCTGCTGCCTCTGCCGGGAAATCGTTCGCCGTCGGGATGTCGTGGCGCCGACGACTCGACCACCGCTCCGGCCTGACGCCGGGCAGACGGCATTCCACCGCTACATCCCGCACGCCCTCATAAAGGCACGTCGGACGGAGCGAGGCCTTGACAACACATCGCGCCCGAGCGTGGGTCGCCGCTCCGGTCAGCGCTGCAACGCCGCCGCGCGGTGACCTGCCCCTCCCACGTCCGATCCGGGCCCACGGACCCGGATCGGACCTACCCGCCCAGCGCGGCCCGGCGCTCCGCGAACAGGGCGAAGCATTCACCGAGCCCCGGCGACGGGTCCAGGCCGGCCTCCCTGATCACCTTGATCGCGTGCATCCGGTCGTTCTTCCGCACGAGGGCGTCGATCTCGTCCCGCGCCTCGGTGGGCAGCGCGTCCCACACTCCGTTTTCCATGGGCCCCATTCAACCGGGCGCGGCCGCCGGGAGCAGCGCCGGGAGGGCTACCAGGACGAACACAGCGCGAGAGGGAGCCGTCCGACCAGCAGCCCCACGGCCGCCGCCCGGCCGGAAGACCCGGCGTTCACCGCCGTGTTGACCCAGGCACCCATCCCCGCCGACCGCCGCCGGAACCGACCGCGCGGGGCCGCGCGGGGCCGCGCGGGGCCGGTGCGAGGTGGGCAACCGGCCGCCGTCGGGGGTCAGTTCCGGCCGGTGAGGCCCGCGACCAGTTCGTCCGCGGCGGTGTACGGGTCCAGCTCGCCCGCCACGATC
This sequence comes from Streptomyces sp. NPDC051569, assembly GCF_044454085.1. Lineage (NCBI taxonomy): Bacteria > Bacillati > Actinomycetota > Actinomycetes > Kitasatosporales > Streptomycetaceae > Streptomyces > Streptomyces sp. NPDC051569. The sequence continues at coordinate 345,563 of NZ_JBITDJ010000001.1, read as the reverse complement.
CGTTCGGCCAGGGCGTCGAGGCGGCGGTCGCCGTGGAGGTCCGCGATGCGTTCGCGCAGGGCGGTGACCGCGATGGTCTCGACCTCGCGGGCCGCGCGCCTGGCGCGGCGCCCGGCGAGGACGTCGTGCTCCTCCATCCACGCGCGGTGTTTCTCCAGGGCTTCGACGACCTCGTCGATGCCCTCGCCGCGCGCGGCGACGGTCTTGACGATGGGCGGCCGCCAGTCGCCGGGGCCCCGGGTCTCGCCGAGGCCGAGCATGTGGTTCAGCTCGCGGGCCGTCGCGTCGGCGCCGTCGCGGTCCGCCTTGTTGACCACGTACACATCGCCGATCTCCAGGATTCCGGCCTTCGCCGCCTGGATGCCGTCGCCCATGCCGGGTGCCAGCAGGACGACCGACGTATCGGCCTGGGAGGCGATCTCGACCTCCGACTGGCCGACCCCGACGGTCTCCACCAGGATCACGTCGCAGCCCGCCGCGTCCAGGACCCGGATCGCCTGCGGGGCCGCCCAGGCCAGGCCGCCGAGGTGGCCGCGGGTGGCCATCGAACGGATGTAGACGCCGGGGTCGGAGGCGTGCTCGGACATCCGGACACGGTCGCCGAGCAGCGCGCCGCCCGAGAAGGGCGACGAGGGGTCGACGGCGAGTACCGCGACCCGCTTGCCGGCCCGCCGGTACGCGGAGACCAGGGCGGAGGTGGAGGTCGACTTGCCGACACCGGGCGATCCGGTGAGGCCGACGACGTACGCGCCGCCCGCGAGCGGTGCCAGCGCCGCCATCACCTCGCGCAGCTGCGGGGACGCCCCCTCGACCAGTGAGATCAGCCGGGCCACGGCGCGGGGCCGGCCCTCGCGTGCCTGAGCCACCAGCTCGGGGACGTCCTGTGTCACAGTTCCGTTCCTTCGTTCGCTGCGTACGGTGCCCGTCGGGGGTCGGTGCTGGTCGACGACTAGTCGGCGACGCGCACGATCAGCGCGTCGCCCTGGCCCCCGCCGCCGCACAGCGCCGCCGCGCCGACCCCGCCGCCGCGCCGCTTCAGCTCCAGGGCGAGGTGCAGGACGAGCCGGGCGCCGGACATGCCGATCGGGTGGCCGAGGGCGATGGCGCCCCCGTTCACGTTCACCTTTTCCGGGGATACGCCGAGGTCCTTCATTGACTGCACGGCGACGGCGGCGAACGCCTCGTTGATCTCGATGAGGTCGAGGTCGTCGATGCCGATGCCCTCCTTCTTCAGGGCGTGCTGGATCGCGTTCGAGGGCTGGGACTGGAGGGAGTTGTCCGGGCCCGCCACATTGCCGTGCGCGCCGATCTCCGCGAGCCACTCCAGGCCCAGCTCCAGCGCCTTGGCCTTGCTCATGACGACGACCGCGGCCGCGCCGTCGGAGATCTGCGAGGCGCTGCCGGCCGTGATCGTGCCGTCCTTGGCGAAGGCCGGGCGCAGCCGGCCCAGGGTCTCGACGGTCGTCTCGGGGCGGATGCCCTCGTCCTGCGCGAAGACCACCGGGTCGCCCTTGCGCTGCGGGATTTCCACCGGGGCGATCTCGGCGTCGAAGATCCCGTTCTTCCGCGCGGCGGCGGCGCGCTGGTGGGAGAGCGCGGCGAATTCGTCCTGTTCGGGGCGGGCGATGTTCAGCCGGGTGTTGTGCTTCTCGGTCGAGGCGCCCATGGCGATGTCCTCGAAGGAGTCGGTGAGTCCGTCGTACGCCATGGCGTCGAGCATCTCGACCGCGCCGTACTTGTAGCCCTCGCGGGACTTGGGCAGCAGGTGCGGGGCGTTGGTCATGGATTCCTGGCCGCCGGCGACGACGATGTCGAACTCGCCGGCGCGGATCAGCTGGTCGGCCAGCGCGATCGCGTCGAGCCCGGAGAGGCAGACCTTGTTGATGGTGAGCGCGGGAACGTTCATCGGGATGCCGCCCTTGACGGCGGCCTGGCGGGCCGGGATCTGGCCGGTTCCGGCCTGCAGCACCTGGCCCATGATCACGTATTGGACCTGGTCACCGCTGACGCCGGCCCGGTCCAGCGCGGCCTTGATGGCGAAGCCGCCCAGCTCCGCGCCGGAGAAAGGGGTGAGCGAGCCGAGGAGGCGCCCCATGGGGGTACGGGCGCCCGCGACGATCACAGAGGTGGTGGTGTTCGTTCCAGACATGAGACGCGATCCCCTTTGTTCCTGCGGTTGTGACCTGCGGCCTTGGCCTGTGGCTTGACCTGCGGCTTGACCTGCGATTTTGACCTGCGGTGGACGAACGGTGCGTGTGCGGTGCGTGTGCGGTGTGTCCGCGGCCTGCGGAGTGAACGCTGGTTCACTCAAATGTACTGAGTGGTACGACTCCGGGTCACCGGGCGGTGAGTGTGATCGCGCGCACCTTGCGCAACCACGCCCGAACCGCTGCACTGTCCCCATGCTGACGCGAATTGATCACATTGGAATCGCCTGTTTCGATCTCGATGCCACGGTCGAGTTCTACCGGGCCACGTACGGCTTCGAGGTCTTCCACACCGAGGTGAACGAGGAGCAGGGGGTCCGCGAGGCCATGCTCAAGATCAACGAGACGTCCGACGGCGGGGCTTCGTACCTCCAGCTCCTCGAATCGATCCGGGAGGACTCGGCCGTGGGCAAGTGGCTGGCGAAGAACGGCGAGGGCGTCCACCACATCGCGTTCGGGACCGAGGACGTCGACGGTGACGCCCAGGCCGTCCGTGACAAGGGCGTACGGGTGCTGTACGACGAGCCGCGCACCGGTTCCATGGGCTCCCGCATCACCTTCCTCCACCCCAAGGACTGTCACGGAGTCCTCACAGAACTCGTCACCTCCCGCACGGAGCACTGACCTTAAGGATTCCCGGCCCGGTAGAGTGGGCCGCTCCGGGCCGGGGCCGGGGTGGGGCCGTGCCCCCGCTGTTGATCTGACACCATTCCCCGGGGGGCCGTTCGCCGCGAACGGTGCTCGAATTGGCCAGTTGCGACCAGGGGACGGATGGGACCGCGCAGTGCGGGGCTACGAACGCCAGGAGAGCCACCGAGCTGACGACGACCACCTCTCGCGGTTCGAAGCCGAGATGGAACGGCTGAAGACCGCGCGAGAGAAGGCCGTCCAGCACGCCGAGGACCTCGGTTACCAAGTCGAGGTATTGCGCGCCAAGCTCCATGAGGCACGCCGCAGTCTGGCCACCCGCCCTTCGTACGACAACGGCGACCAGGGCTACCAGGCCGAACAGCTCCTCCGTAACGCCCAGATGCAGGCCGAGCAGATGCGCGCGGACGCCGAGCGCGAACTGCGGGACGCCCGCGCCCAGACGCAGCGCATCCTGCAGGAGCACGCCGAGCACCAGGCCAGGCTCCAGGCCGAGCTGCACGCCGAGGCCGTCCAGCGCCGCCAGCGGCTCGACCAGGAGCTCGCCGAGCGCCGGCAGACCGTCGAATCGCATGTCAACGAGAACGTCGCCTGGGCCGAGCAGCTCCGTGCCCGTACCGAATCCCAGGCCCGCCGGCTGCTCGACGAATCGCGCTCCGAGGCCGAGCAGTCCCTGGCCGCGGCCCGCGCGGAGGCCGCCCGGGTCACCGAGGAGGCCCGCCGGCGGCTAGGCTCGGAGTCCGAGGCCGCCCGTGCCGAGGCCGAGGCGACCATCCTGCGCGCCCGCCGGGACGCCGAACGGCTGCTGAACGCCGCCTCCGCGCAGGCGCAGGAGGCCAACAGCCACGCCGAGCAGCTCCGTACGTCCACGACCGCCGAGACCGACCAGGCCCGCCAGCAGGCCGCCGAGCTGACCCGCGCCGCCGAGCAGCGGCTGCAGGAGGCCGAGGACCGGCTGCGGGCGGCCCGCGCGGAGGCCGAGAAGGTCACCACGGAGTCCAAGGAAACCGCGGCCAAGCGGCTGGCCGGCGCCGAATCGCAGAACGAGCAGCGCACCCGTACGGCCAAGTCGGAGATCGCCCGGCTGGTCGGCGAGGCCACCAAGGACGCCGAGGCCACCAGGGCGGAGGCCGAGCAGTCGCTCGCCGACGCCCGCGCCGAGGCCGAGAAGCTGGTCGCGGAGGCCGCGGAGAAGGCCCGTACCGCCGCCGCCGAGGACGCGGCCGCCGCGCTCGCGAAGGCCGCCAGGTCCGCCGAGGAAGTACTGACGAAGGCGTCCGCCGACGCCAAGGCCACCACCGGGGCCGCGAGCGAGGAGGCCGAGCGGATCCGCCGCGAGGCCGAGGCCGAGGCGGACCGGCTGCGCGGCGAGGCCGCCGAGCAGGCCGACCAGCTCAAGGGCGCCGCCAAGGACGACACCAAGGAGTACCGCGCCAAGACGGTCGAGCTCCAGGAGGAGGCCCGCAGGCTGCGCGGCGAGGCCGAGCAGCTGCGTGCCGAGGCGGTCGCCGAGGGCGAACGCATCCGCGGCGAGGCCCGCCGGGAGGCGGTCCAGCAGATCGAGGAGGCGGCCAGGACCGCCGAGGAACTGCTGACGAAGGCCAAGGCGGACGCCGACGAGCTGCGCTCCGGTGCCACCGCCGAGAGCGAGCGGGTCCGCACCGAGGCCATCGAGCGCGCCACCACCCTGCGCCGGCAGGCCGAGGAGACGCTGGAGCGCACCCGCGCCGAGGCCGACCGGCTGCGGGCCGAGGGCGAGGAGCAGGCCGAGGCGGCCCGGGTCGCCGCGGAGCGCGCCGCCGAGGAGCTGCGTGAGGAGACCGAGCGCGGCGTCGAGTCGCGCAAGGCCGAGGCCGCGGGCGAGCTGACCCGGCTGCACGCGGAGGCCGAGCAGCGTCTCGCCGCCGCCGAGGAGGCGCTCACCGCCGCGCGCGCCGAGGGCGAGCGGATCCGCCGCGAGGCCGCCGAGGAGGCCGAGCGGCTGCGTACCGAGGCCGCCGAGCGCGTCCGTACGCTCCAGGGACAGGCCGAGCAGGAGGCCGAGCAGCTCCGTACCGAAGCCGCCGCCGACGCCTCGCGGTCCCGTGCCGAGGCGGAGACCGCCGCCGTACGGCTGCGCGCCGAGGCCGCCACGGAGGCGGAACGACTCAAGACCGAGGCCCAGGAGACCGCCGACCGGGTCAGGGCGGAGGCCGGGGCCGCCGCCGAGCGGGTCGGCACCGAGGCCGCCGAAGCGCTGGCCGCCGCGCAGGAGGAGGCGACCCGCCGCCGCCGCGAGGCCGAGGAGACCCTCACCGGTGCGCGCGCGGAGGCCGAGCAGGAGCGCGAGCGGGCCCGCGAGCAGAGCGAGGAGCTGCTCGCCTCGGCTCGTAAGCGGGTCGAGGAGGCACAGACCGAGGCGCAGCGGCTGGTCGAGGAGGCCGATCGGCGCGCGACGGAGCTGGTGTCCGCCGCCGAGCAGAGCGCGCAGCAGGTACGGGAGGCCGTGGCCGGCCTCCAGGACCAGGCCGAGCAGGAGATCGCGGGGCTGCGCTCCGCCGCCGAGCATGCCGCCGACCGCGCCAGGACCGAGGCGCGGGAGGAGGCGGACCGGGTCCGCTCCGACGCGTACGCCGAGCGGGAGCGGGCCTCCGAGGACGCCGGCCGGGTCCGCGCCAGGTCCCAGGAGGAGTCGGACGCCGCGCGGGCGCTGGCCGAGCGGACCGTCAGCGAGGCGATCACCGAGTCGGAGCGGCTGCGCTCGGACACCGCGGAGTACGCGCAGCGGGTACGGACCGAGGCGTCCGACTCGCTCGCCCAGGCCGAGCAGGACGCGGCCCGCGCCCGCGCGGAGGCCCGCGAGGACGCCAACCGGATCCGTGGCGAGGCCGCCACCCAGGCCGACCGGCTCATCGGCGAGGCGACGGGCGAGTCGGAGCGGATGCGCGCCGAGGCCGCCGAGACGGTGGGCTCCGCGCAGCGGACCGCCGAGCGGCTGCGTGCCGAGGCCGAACAGATCAGGGCGGACAGCGAGGCCGCCGCCGAGCGGCTGAGGAACGAGGCGCAGGAGGAGACCGACTGGCTCCTGGACGAGGCGCGCAAGGACGCGGCCAAGCGCCGCGCCGACGCCGCCGAACAGGCCGACCAGTTGATCAACAAGGCCCAGGAGGAGGCGCTGCGCGCCGCCACCGAGGCCGAGGAGCAGGCTGACAAGCTGGTGGGCGCGGCTCGTACGGCGGCCGACCGGATCACCGAGGACGCGACGGTCGAGGGCAACTCCCTGGTGGAGAAGGCCCGTACGGACGCGAACGAGCTGCTGGTCGGCGCGCGGGGCGACGCGACGGCCGTACGCGAGCGGGCCGAGGAGCTGCGGGAGCGCGCCGAGAGCGAGGTCGAGCAGCTCCACGAGCGGGCCCGCCGCGAGACGTCGGAGCAGCTGAGGACCGCCGGTGAGCGGGTCGACAACCTGATGAAGGCGGCCGGCGAGCAGCGCGCCGAGGCCGAGGCGAAGGCCAAGGAGATGGTCGCCGAGGCCAACGCGGAAGCGAGTACGGTCCGGATCTCAGCCGTGAAGAAGGCGGAGGGTCTCCTCAAGGAGGCCGAGCAGAAGAAGGCCGGCCTGATCCGGGAGGCCGAGAAGCTGCGTGCCGACGCCGAACGGGAGGCCAGGCAGATGGTCGAGGACGGTCAGCGCGAACTGGACGTCCTGGTCCGCAGACGCGAGGACATCCAGACCGAGATCTCCAGGGTCCAGGACGTACTGGAAGCTCTGGAATCCTTCGAGGCGCCGTCGGCCGCCCCGAAGGACAACCCCGTCAAGGCGGGTGCGGCGGCGGGTAACACCCGTTCGAGCGGCAAGTCATCGGAGAGCTAGTGCCGTGACCGGCAGCGTTCGCGATGGGGCAAGCTGGTCGGGAGCGGCACCCGTACTACTCGGTTACCCGTATGCCACCCGAAAGACTGGACATTCTCCAGATCAAACCCGCATCCACTCGATGACACGCCGCCCCGGCCCCTAGGATTCCCCCTATCACCTCACCGGTCTCATTCGACAGGAACCCCATGAGCGAAACATCCTCCCCATTCGGCTTCGAGCTCGTGCGGCGTGGTTACGACCGCGGTCAGGTGGACGACCGCATTACCAAGCTCGTCGCTGACCGAGACAGTGCCCTGGCCCGCATCACCGCACTGGAAAAGCGCATCGAGGAACTCCACCTCGAGACGCAGAACGCCCAGGCCCAGGTCAGCGACGCGGAGCCGTCGTACGCCGGCCTCGGCGCCCGCGTCGAGAAGATCCTCCGCCTCGCCGAGGAAGAGGCGAAGGACCTGCGCGAGGAGGCCCGCCGCGCGTCCGAGCAGCACCGTGAGCTCGCCGACTCGGCGGCCCAGCAGGTGCGCAACGACGCCGAGTCGTTCGCCTCGGAGCGCAAGTCCAAGGCCGAGGACGAAGGCGTCCGTATCGTCGAGAAGGCGAAGGGCGACGCCCAGACCCTCCGCTCGGAGGCGCAGAAGGACGCGCAGTCCAAGCGCGAGGAGGCCGACGCCCTCTTCGAGGAGACCCGCGCCAAGGCCGCCCAGGCCGCCGCGGACTTCGAGACGAACCTCGCCAAGCGGCGGGAGCAGTCGGAGCGCGACCTGGCCTCGCGTCAGGCGAAGGCCGAGAAGCGCCTGGCGGAGATCGAGCACCGTGCCGAGCAGCTGCGCCTGGAGGCGGAGAAGCTGCGTACGGACGCGGAGCGCCGGGCCCGTCAGACCGTCGAGACGGCGCAGCGCCAGGCCGAGGACATCGTGGCCGACGCGAACGCCAAGGCCGACCGGATCCGCAGCGAATCGGAGCGCGAGCTGGCGGCGCTCACCAACCGCCGCGACTCGATCAACGCCCAGCTGACCAACGTCCGCGAGATGCTGGCCACGCTGACCGGTGCCGCGGTGGCCGCCGCGAGCGCCCCGGCCGACGACGAGCCGATCTCGCGCGGAGTGCCGGCCCAGCAGTCCCGCTGAGCAAGCGTCCCGCCGCGTGACCGGCCCGCCGGGTAACCACTCGGCAGTCGTATAACAATCCCGCAAAGCCCCCCGCCACTCCGGTGGCGGGGGGCTTTGCGCGCCTCTAGGTTGGCCGCATGATCGAGGTTGAGGGGCTCACCAAACGCTTCGGCCGGAAGGTCGCGGTCGATCAGCTCTCCTTCCAGGTGCGTCCGGGTGTGGTGACGGGTTTTCTGGGGCCCAACGGGGCGGGCAAGTCGACCACGATGCGGATGATGCTCGACCTGGACAACCCGACCAGCGGATCGGTCCGGATCGACGGCAAGCACTACCGGGAGCTGGCGGAGCCCCTGAAGGACATCGGGGCGCTGCTGGAGGCCAAGGCGATGCACGGGGGGCGCAGCGCGTACAACAATCTCCTCTGCCTGGCCCAGAGCAACCGCATCCCGGCGAGCCGGGTGTCGGACGTGCTCGACATGGTCGGGCTGGCCGCGGTGGCGAAGAAGAAATCAAAGGGCTTCTCCCTCGGTATGGGACAGCGGCTCGGAATCGCCTGCGCGCTGCTCGGCGACCCGCGGATCCTGATGTTCGACGAACCGGTCAATGGTCTGGACCCCGAGGGAATTCACTGGATCCGCAATCTGATGAAGGCGCTGGCACAAGAAGGCCGCACGATCTTCGTCTCCAGTCATCTGATGAGTGAAATGGCCCTCACCGCCGACCACTTGATCGTGATCGGGCAGGGAAGACTGCTGGCCGACACCTCGATGGCCGACTTCATTCAGCAGAACTCACGCAGTTACGCGCGGCTGCGCTCGCCGGAGCGGGAGCGGCTCAAGGACGTCCTCCACGAGGCCGGATACACGGCGGTCGAGGCGGCCGGCGGCGTACTGGAGATCGACGGCGCCGAGACCGAGCAGTTGGGTGAGCTGGCCGCCCGGCACCAGCTCGTCCTGCACGAGCTGAGCTCCCAGCGGGCCTCGCTGGAGGACGCCTTCATGCGGATGACGGCGGAGTCCGTCGAGTACCACGCGCATTCGGGCGGCGAGGGACAGTCGGCCGGGCAGCCGGAGGCGCATCAGGGCGGGCAGGCCGGGGCGACGCCCGTGGCGCCCCACTGGGGCCAGGACCAGCAGGACAAGGGAGTCTGACGCGATGGCATCGGTACCAGCGGTTCTCCGGTCCGAGTGGACCAAGATCCGCACGGTCTCCTCCACGACCTGGACGCTGATCAGCGCCCTGGTCGTGACCGTGGCCCTGGGCGCGGCGCTCTCCGCGCTGCTGAACTCGACCTTCGGCGATCTGGACCGGGTCCAACAGGCCACCTTCGACCCGACCTTCACCAGTTTCTCCGGGATGATCCTCGGTCAGCTGGCGATGGTGGTCTTCGGGGTGCTGGTGGTCGGATCCGAGTACAGCTCGGGCATGATCCGCACCTCGCTGGCCGCCGTACCGCAGCGGGCCACCTTCCTCTTCGGCAAGATCCTGGTGGCCGGGGTGCTGGCGCTGGCAGTCGGGCTCGTGACCGGTTTTCTGGCGTTCTTCCTCGGCCAGGCGCTGCTCGGCGACCACGGGACGAGCATCGGCGAGCCGAACGTGCTGCGCGCGGTCATCGGCAGCGGCCTCTACATGGCGCTGATCGCCGTGTTCTCGATGGGCGTCACCGCGATGCTGCGCAGCTCGATGCTGTCGCTCGGCATCCTGATGCCGTTCTTCTTCCTGGTCTCGCAGATCCTCTCGGCGGTCCCGGTCGCCAAGAACGTCGCCCACTACTTCCCCGACCAGGCCGGCTCCAAGATCCTTCAGGTGGTCCCGAACGCCATGAACGCCGACAGGACGCCGTACGGGCCGTGGGGCGGCTTCGGGATCCTCGTCCTGTGGGTGCTGGCCGCGCTGGCGGGCGGCTACGCCGTACTGAAGAAGCGGGACGCGTAGGCGATCGCCGGGAAGATCCCGTCCCGCCGCACCGCCGTAACGGCTTGGCCGGAACCGTCAGCGCCCCGATATCCTCCTAGCTCTTACGGGGGCCTTCGGTCAGGAACGGCCACTGCCCCGCCGACCTGACCTGTCGATGGGGCTGCAGAATGATCGAGGCAGTCGGCCTGACGAAGCGCTACGGCGCCAAGACGGCCGTGTACGACCTTTCCTTCCAGGTACGTCCCGGATCCGTCACCGGCTTCCTCGGTCCCAACGGTTCCGGCAAGTCCACGACGATGCGGATGATCCTCGGGCTCGACCGGCCGACCGCCGGCCATGTGACGGTCGGCGGGTACCCCTTCCGGCAGTTGCCGAACGCGCCCCGCCAGGTCGGCGCGCTGCTCGACGCCAAGGCGGTGCACGGCGGCCGCAGCGCGCGCAGCCACCTCCTCTCGCTGGCCCAGCTCTCCGGCATCCCGGCCGCCAGGGTCGACGAGGTGCTCGGGGTGGTCGGCCTCCAGGATGTCGCCCGCAGGCGCTCCCAGGGCTTCTCGCTCGGCATGGGCCAGCGCCTCGGTATCGCGGCGGCGCTGCTCGGCGACCCGCAGGTGCTGCTGTTCGACGAGCCGGTCAACGGTCTCGACCCCGAGGGCATCCTCTGGGTCCGCAATCTGATGAAGTCGCTCGCCGCCGAGGGGCGTACGGTCTTCGTCTCCTCGCACCTGATGAGCGAGATGGCCGTCACCGCCGATCATCTGATCGTGATCGGCCGGGGCCGGCTGCTCGCCGACATGAGCGTCACGCAGTTCATATCGGCGAACTCGGCGGACTTCGCCCGGGTGCGCACCCCCGGGAGCGAGCCGGAGCAGCGGGAGAAGCTGATGTCGGCGCTGACCGAGGCCGGCGGACGCGTGCTGTCCGAGCCGGACGGCGCACTGCGGATCACCGGGCTGCCGCTGGCGAGGATCAGCGATGTGGCGCACGCGGCCGATGTACGGCTCTGGGAGCTCTCGCCGCACCAGGCGTCGCTGGAGGAGGCCTACATGCGGATGACGCAGGGCGCGGTGGACCATCGGTCGACGGCCGACGCGCTGGCCGGCTTCCAGCCGCCGCAGGGCCCCGGCGGGGCCGCTCAGGGGTACGCTCCCCCGGGCTACGCGCCGCCCGGCATCCCGGCCGTGCCGCAGCAGGGCTGGTACGCCCCGCCGCCGCCCGCCGGTGCGGCGCCCGCCGCTCCCGCCGGTGCGGCCCCCGCCGCTCCCGCCACCACCCCGACGCGCGACATCAACGAGGACGCCCGATGACGACCCCGTACCAGCAGCCCGTGCCCCCGTCGCCGGCCACCCCGCAGCCGGGGCAGGCCATGGGCGGCTACCGGTCGCCGATCCCGGTCCGCCCGGCGACGCTCGGCGACGCCCTCGCCTCCGAGTGGACCAAGCTCCGCTCCCTGCGGTCCACGGTATGGACGCTCGGCGTCATGATCGTCCTGATCGCGGGCATCGGCCTGCTCGCGGCGGCGCTGGTGTCCGGCAGCCCCGAGGACAGCGGGTCCGTACTCCCCCTCGGCCTCTTCGGCACGCTGCTGGGCAGCATCTGCGTGATCACGCTGGGCGTGCTGACCATCTCCTCGGAGTACGGCACGGGCATGATCCGTACGACCCTGACCGCGTGCCCCAGCCGGGCCCGGGTGCTGGCCGCCAAGTCGCTGGTCTTCTTCCTGCTGGTCTTCACGATCACGACGGTGACCACGGCGGTCGTGGCCGCGCTGCAGGTCGCGATCGCGGACACGGCCGCTCCCGGTGGTGAGGAGTACCTGCGCGCGACGGTCGGCGTCGGTCTCCACGTGGCGACGCTCGGGCTGCTGGCCCTGGCGGTCGGCTCACTGATCCGGCACTCGGCGGGCGCCATCACGATCATGATCGGGGTGGTCCTGCTGCCGCTGGTCATGGCGATGTTCATGTTCTCGGACGGGCTCAGCGGGCTGCGCGAAGCCCTGTTCAACTACTCGATCCCGAACCAGCTCGCGGCGCTGTACGACGACTCCACCGGCGGCGGGCCCGGCGCCTCGGGGCCGTCCGGCTGGGAGCCGGTGGGCGTCATGCTCGCGGTGACGGCGGTCGTGATGGCCGGGGCCTTCCTCGCCCTCGACAAGCGCGACGTCTGAGGCCGCTCAGTACGCCGGCGTCGACGCCTGAGCCCGTTTCAGTACTTCGGCGCGTTCCGGGACCGCTGCACCCGCGTGGTGCGGCGGTCCTTCGCGTTCCAGCAGGCCTGGTGCCAGTGGCGCCGGTCCTCCACGCCGCCGTACTCGGGCCAGGCGACCACATGCGCGACCCCCGAAGGGATCTCCTGGTCGCAGCCGGGGCAGCGGTAGCGCTTGCCCGCGGAGCCGGCCCCGGCCACATGCCGTACCGACCACGCCTCGCCCTGCCAGGACTCCGCCCGCTGGAAGCCGCCATACCGCTCCCCGGCCGTGTCATCGGCTCGCTCGGTCGGTTGGTCGCCGCCACGGGGGCGGTTGCGGCGCGGGGACACAGGACACCTCACGGGGGCCGGACAGCACGGTTCCCGACAAGCCTACGGCCCGCACGCGCGGGTACACGTCCCCCGGGGCCCGAGGACGGAGCCCCCAGGGGCGCCGGTTAGCGGACAATCGCAAGAACTTGCCGCCCGGCCGTGCCTTTGGCACGTGTCAGACGTTGTTGCCGGTAAGGGGGAGTCGCGTCGGCCGCGAGGAGGCAGAAGGCGATGCGTGTTGGGGCTTTTGTACTGGCGGCGCAATTCCCGGGCCAGGGACCCGGGGAAGCGCTGCACCGGGCGGTGCGCACCGCCGAAGTCGCCGAGGAATCCGGGCTCGACGCCGTCTGGCTCGCCGAGCACCACTTCGTGCCGTACGGAGTCTGTCCATCGGCCGTCACCCTGGCGGGACTGCTCCTCGGCCGCACCCGGCACATCCGGGTGGGTACGGCGGTCAGTGTGTTGCCGAACGTCCATCCGGTGGCGCTCGGCGAGCAGGCCGCACTGCTGCACCTCGTCTCCGGCGGCCGGTTCTCGCTCGGCGTGGGCCGGGGCGGCCCCTGGATCGACCTGGAGGTCTTCGGCGCCGGCCTGGGCGCGTACGAGCGGGACTTCCCCGAGTCCCTCGGGTTGCTCCTGCGCTGGCTTCGGGAACCGAGCGTCTCGGCCTCGGGGGAACGCTTCCGTTTCCGCGAAGTACCCGTCGTCCCGCGACCCGACGAGCTGCTGGACAAGGAAGGACCCGAGGTCGTCGTCGCCTGCACCTCGCCGAGGAGCGTGAAACTCGCCGCCGAACACGGCCTGCCCATGCTGCTGGGCATGCACTGCGGCGACGACGAGAAGGCGGAGATGGTCACCCTGTGGCGTACCCACGCGCGGGCGGCGGGCCGCCCGTCCCACGAGATCGAGGGGGCCGGCCATGTGTCGGCCGGGGTGGCGCAGATCGCGGACCGCCGGACCGAGGCGAAGGAGACCCTGGTCAAGGCGGTGCCCGGCTGGCTGCGGCAAGGACTCGGTGCCCATGTGACGGTCGACGGCAGGACCAGGTCGATGCGGGACCCCGTCGCCTATACGGAACTGCTGTGCGACCTGCATCCGGTCGGGCCTCCCCGGCTGGCGGCCGACCGGCTCGCGGTCACCGCCGAACGGACCGGAATCACGCGCTTCGCGCTGCTCGTCGAAGGCTCCGGCGACCTGGCGGCGACGGAGGAGAACGTACGGCGACTGGGGTCCGAGGTCCTGCCGCTGCTCACCTGAAGCTGCCGCTCCGACACCGCGGAGGACGTCGTTCCGCGATGCGGAGCGGCAGCGACGGACCTCAGCAGTCCCGCAGTTCAGGCGACTGGTTGAGCAACTGGCCCCTGATCGAGGTGAAGCGGGCATGCCGCTCGTCGACCGAGGAGTCCAGCGGGAACACCGCGACGCGGTGGCAGTTCTGGAACGCGAGACGCACTCCGAAGTGCCGCTGGAGCGCACCGCGAATGGCATCACTCGCCAGCGCGCGCAGCAGCTGACCGCGGGCCTGCTCGTCCGGCGGAGGCGTCTGGTTGTCGGCGAACTCTCCACCGTCCACCTTCAGCTGTGCCACCAGAGAACTGATCATCTCCCATGCGTAGGGCAGGGAGGTCCGGACGCAGTCGACGAAAGCAGCTTCGTCGACCTCGCCTCGCTCGGCCTGTTCCAACAGTGCCGGTGAGACGTCGAGCGACATGGGTTCTCCTCTCGCGACCCCGAGCAGCGGGGTCGTACGGGCAGGGAAAAGAAGGCGACGACGACGCAGCGTGCACGACCGGCGACCTCCTGCATCCACGTTAGGCGCGCTGTCCGAACCGCACCAGGAGAATGGGAACACAACCGGCCAATAACGAAGGGGGCTTCCGGGGCGAATCGCGCGCGGCGGGGGCAGTCGAGTAGCGTTGCCGACCATGCGTCTCGTCATTGCCCGCTGCTCCGTTGACTACGCGGGCCGGCTCACCGCCCACCTGCCCTCCGCTCCCCGCCTCATCCTGGTCAAGGCCGACGGCAGTGTGTCGATCCACGCCGACGACCGGGCGTACAAACCGCTCAACTGGATGTCGCCGCCGTGCACCCTCAAGGAGGGCTCGGGCGAGCAGGCCGGCGTATGGACGGTCGTGAACAAAGCGGGCGAGAAACTGATCATCACGATGGAGGAAGTCCTCCACGACTCCTCGCACGAGCTGGGCGTCGACCCGGGCCTCATCAAGGACGGCGTGGAAGCGCACCTCCAGGAGCTGCTCGCGGACCGGATCGAGACACTGGGCAAGGGCTACAGCCTGATCCGCCGCGAATACCCGACGGCGATCGGTCCTGTGGACATCCTGTGCCGGGACGCGGACGGCGGGACCGTGGCGGTGGAGATCAAGCGGCGCGGCGACATCGACGGCGTGGAGCAGCTGACGCGCTATCTGGAGCTGCTGAACCGCGATCCCCATCTGGCTCCGGTGAAGGGCCTGTTCGCGGCCCAGGAGATCAAGCCGCAGGCGCGTGTGCTGGCGACGGACCGGGGCATCGGCTGCGTCGTCCTCGACTACAACGGGCTGCGCGGCATCGAGGACGACAAGCTCCGCCTGTTCTGAGCACGGAGTTCCGACCACGAACGGCCCGCGACCAGCACCCGGTCGCGGGCCGTTCGCCGTCACGAGGCCAGGGCGGCGCCGCCGCGGGGCGCCGTACTAGGCGAACCAGTCCGCCGAGGCGGTCGGATAGGCGGCGGCTGTCGGGTACGCGGAGGCCGTCGGGCCGACGGGCTCCGGGGCGCTCGCGCTGAGGCTCGGGGCCGGCCCGCTCGCCGAGCTCTGGGGCGCGGACGGCGGCGGGGTGTCCGAGGGCGTCCCGGACGGCTCCTCGGTCGGGGGCTCCTCCGTGGGCGTGGTCTCCGAGGGCGTGTGCGACGGCGTGGTCGGGTGCGATGTCGGCTTCGTCGGCGGCGCCTGCGACCCGCCCGGGTCCGCCGGATCGCCTCCGGCCCCGCCGTTGCCGCCGGGGGACGAGGTGCTGCCGGCGGGCGTGCCGGGCACCGGAGCCGTACCGGACGGGACGCCGCCGCCGGCCGGGGTGGACGGGCCGGGCCGGCCCTGCTCGGCCTGGGCTCCGCCGGGCTGGCGGGTCGAGCTGTCGGTGGGCTGCCCGTCCACCACGCCGTCACCGTCGCCGTCCGGATCGTCGGGCTGTTCCGTGCGGAGCTGGTCCGTCTGCGAGGCGTCGTTGCCGGAGGTCGCGCCCAGCGTCACCATCGTGCCGAGTACGGCCGCGAGCACCGCGCCCGCGCCGGCCGCGACCAGGTTGCGACGGGCACCGCCGAGCACCGGACGCCGCGCGGGCGCCGGAGGCCGTCCGCCAGGGCCGGTGGCGGGGGCGGAGACCGGCAGGTCGCGCCGGGTGGCCGAGGCGGCGGTCCCGGCCGCTCCGGGCGGGCCGGGCAGCGCCGGCAGGACGGCGGTGCCCGCCGTCGCGGAGACACCCGGGGACGCGGGGGCCTCGTACCGTACGAGTGCGCCCCCCTCCCCCACCGGCGTGCGCTCGGCGGACAGCCCGCCCTCCCGGTCCGTGACCAGGGCCAGCGCCCTGCGTCCCGCGACCGTGCCGCTCTTGTCGGCGAGCGCGCCACGCATGGCGATCGACGCCTCCAGCTCGGCACGGGCCCGGTCCAGATTTCCGACGCAGAGCGCGAGCACGCCCAACTCATGGTGGAAGTAAGCCTCTTCGGCGACCTCCCCGGCGATCCTGGCGGCCTCCGAGCCGGCCCGCAGGGCCCTTTCCCAGGCGCCCCAGTGCAGCCCCGCCAGGAAGGCGGGGGCGGCGCTGCGGGCCAGCAGGACGGCGGCGCTCGGGTGCCCCGCCTCCTGGCCCGGCACCAGCGGGGCCATCGACGCGAGGATGGCGTCCGCCTCGGCCGCGGCGCGCTCGGGTGTCACCGAGGGGTGTCCCGCCCACCAGGCGTAGTGCTGGGCGGCGGTGTGCGCGTGAGCCGCGGCGTCGTCGCCGTACCCCTTCTCCTCCAGCTGGGCGACGACTCCGGGGGCGAGCCGGTAGCGCCCGCCGACGGGGGTGAGCAGCGCGCAGCTCATCAGCTCGCCGAGTGCGGCGTCCGCGTGTGTGTCGCCGACCAGGGCCGGCAGATGGGCCTGGTGCGGGACCTCGCCGCCGAGCGCGACGGCGAACCGCAGGGTGGCGCGGGCGGCTTCACTGAGCCGGGAGGCGAGCAGGGCCGCGGGCGCGGCGCCCTCGCCGACGGAGGGCAGCGGTACGTCGTACCCGTCCGGGCTGTCGGCCGGTGTCTCGTACGGTGCCTCGGCGGAGCTGCGGGCGAAGGGCTCGAACTCGTCGAAAGCCTCGGGGACACCGAGGAGCCGGTCGCGCTGGCGCAGCAGCGCCCCGGCCTGGACGAAGCGCACGGGGAGGCCCTCGGACTCGAACCAGAGGTCGCCCGCCCAGTTCGCCTCCTCGTCGGTGAGCGGCCGTTCCACGGCGCGCTCCAGCAGTTCCAGCGACGAGCCGCGGCCCAGGCCGCCGAGGGCGACCTCTTCCAGGCGCGCGTCGGGGGAGGGCGGGTCGGTGTCGGGCGTCGCGGCGAACAGGTAGGCGCACTCGGGCGTCGCGGCGAGGAGTTCGTCCAGTGCCTCCCCGCCCAGTTCCAGATCGTCCAGGACGACGACCGCGCCGATGCCGTGGACCAGTCCGAGCAGCCCTGCGCGGTCCGGCCGGTGGAGCGCGGGCTTGTATACGGTCGCGTACAGCTCGTACAGCAGCTCGGTGGTGGTGCGGTGGTGACCGGAGAGGCGTACGACTCCGTCGGGCGCGAGGTGCGCGCACTCCGCCGCGACGGCTTCGAGCAGGGAGGTCCTCCCGGACCCCGCGGGCCCGGTCAGGCGTATGGAGCGGCCGCGCTCCAGCATCCGTATCAGCCGCTCGCGCTCCTCACGCCGCTCCAGCAGCGGGAGCGGCGGCGCGGCGGGTCCTGCAGGTACGGGCGGGCGGCCGGCGCGCTGCAGAGCGACGCGCTCCTGGGCGCCGCGCCGGGCAGGGGTGGCGGGCTGCCGGCCCGGCGGGCAGAGCTCGATCTCGCTGCCGTCCACGGGGTTGACGGTGAGCAGGAGGTCGCCCGAGGTCAGCTGGACCGTGCGGGCGGGCGGCGGGGTGGTGCCCGCGCCCTTGAGGTGGGCCGGCGCCGGAGGGATGGCGGATGGGACGGCGGGCCTGGCCGCGGGGCCGGGCGGAAGGGCGACGCGCGGCGGACGCCCCGGGTCGCTGTTCTCGCCGGGCCGTCCGTCGTCCTGGCGCCCGTCGCCAAGGCGCCCGTCACCAAGGCGCCCGTCGCCGGGCCGTCCCTCGTCGTGGCCGTAGTCTTCCGGTCCCCGGCTCATCGGGTCCATGGTGAAAGTCCCCCAGATCGTGGCGTGCGGCTGCTCCCGGCCTCGCACGCCCATCTGTCGCTGCTGGTCCGGTGCCTGCCCTGCGGGTCCGTCAATCGGCAGACGGCCGAACCCTAGACCTCCGCACCTTATCGACGATCAGCCGGGGTGCCACCCGGTCCGGTTCGTCACGGTGGTCAGGAGGGCGGGACAGGGCGGCCGGGTCACACCCGGGGCAGCGACTCCGCGGCGATTCCGCCCTCGATGGCGAGAATGCGGTGCAATCTGGTGGCCACCAGCAACCGCTGCATCTGCGGCGGAACGCCGCGCAGCACAAGCCTCCGGCCGCACCGCCCCGCACGCCGGTGGGCTCCCATGATGACGCCGAGTCCGGTGGCGTCCCAGGAGTCCAGATCGGTCAGGTCGAGCACGAGGTCGCCGGCTCCGTCGTCGACGGCCGAGTGCAGGACCGTACGGGCGTCCGCCGCGCTGCGGACGTCGAGGCGGCCCCCGACGACCAGCTCGGCGTGGTCGCCCCTGATGTGCATACGCTCTCCCCGCGAGTGCTTCGTGCTCCGTGTCTGTTCTGTCTTCAAAGAACTGATTGCCCGACAGCAGAAGAAGTTGTCGTCCGTGAGCGAACCGATACCAAATTCACCCTGTGGGGCGATGTGAACACCGGGGACACGGCTCAGTGCTTGTAGAACCCCTGCCCGCTCTTACGGCCGATGTCACCCGCGTCCACCATCCGGCGCATCAGCTCCGGCGGTGCGAACTTCTCGTCCTGCGACTCGGTGTAGATGTTCTCCGTCGCGTGGAGCAGGATGTCGACACCGGTCAGGTCGGCGGTGGCGAGCGGGCCCATGGCGTGGCCGAAGCCCAGCTTGCACGCGATGTCGATGTCCTCGGCGGACGCGACGCCCGACTCGTAGAGCTTGGCGGCCTCGACGACCAGGGCGGAGATCAGCCGTGTGGTCACAAAGCCTGCCACATCGCGGTTGACGACGATGCAGGTCTTCCCCACCGATTCGGCGAACTCCCGAGCGGTGGCCAGGGTTTCGTCGCTGGTCTTGTAGCCGCGCACCAGCTCGCAGAGCCCCATCATCGGCACCGGCGAGAAGAAGTGCGTGCCGACGACCCGCTCCGGACGTCCGGTCACCGCCGCGATCTTGGTGATCGGGATGGCCGAGGTGTTGGAGGCGAGGACGGCGTCGTCCCGAACGAGCTTGTCGAGCGCCCGGAAGATCTCGTGCTTCACGTCGAGCTTCTCGAAGACGGCCTCGACGACGATGTCCGCGTCGGCGACGGCGTCCAGGTCGGTGGTCGTGCTGATCCGGGCGAGCGCCGCGTCGGCGTCCGCCTCTTCGAGCTTGCCCTTGGCGACGAACTTGCCGTACGAGGCCCTGATGCCGTCGATCCCACGGGCCAGCGCCGCGTCGGTGACGTCACGCAACACGACGTCCCAGCCGGCCTGCGCCGAGACCTGCGCGATACCGGACCCCATGAGTCCGGCCCCGATGACGGCGAGCTTCCTGGCCACGACGCACCCCTTGATTCTTCTCCGGCCTTAACGCCTGGTTTACATTTGCGTGCTCTGCCGGAGGTTAGCGTTCACGGACGGCCGAGTGGCGGTGAAGAGATGCGCGTCACGTCTCACATGACGGACATCACATCGGAGTGCTCCCCCGAGGTCCCCGTACCGCGCAACTAGGCTGGCCGTATGGTCAATCTGACGCGCATCTATACCCGCACCGGCGACAAGGGAACCACCGCGCTCGGTGACATGAGCCGTACCGCGAAGACCGATCTGCGGATCGCCGCGTACGCCGACGCGAACGAGGCCAACGCCGCCATCGGTACGGCGATCGCCCTGGGACAGCTCCCCACCGAGGTCGTGAAGGTCCTTGTCCGGGTCCAGAACGACCTCTTCGACGTGGGCGCGGACCTCGCCACGCCGGTCGTGGAGAACCCGGAGTACCCGCCGCTGCGGGTCGAGCAGTCGTACATCGACAAGCTGGAGGCGGACTGCGACCACTTCCTGGAGACGCTCGACAAACTGCGCAGCTTCATCCTCCCCGGCGGCACCCCCGGCGCGGCGCTGCTGCACCAGGCGTGCACGGTCGTACGACGCGCCGAGCGCTCGACCTGGGCGGCGTTCGAGGCACACGCCGAACTGATGAACCCGCTCACGGCGACGTATCTGAACCGTCTGTCCGATCTCCTCTTCATTCTGGCGCGAACGGCCAACAAGGAGGTCGGCGACATTCTGTGGGTGCCGGGCGGCGAGCGCTGACGGACACGCACCGGAATTAATGCGGTTGCTTTCCGGGGCGGCCCTCTGCTGCACTTCCCCGACAGCATCCGACCGATCGAGGAGTCACGACCATGTGCCGAGCTTTCCCGTCCATCCAGGAGGAAATTGACACCTATTCCAAGGACATGACACGTCGTGCGAACACTGAACCTGGGAATTCTGGCGCATGTTGACGCCGGTAAGACAAGCCTGACGGAGCGGCTGCTTCACGCGGCCGACGTCATCGACGACATGGGCAGCGTCGATCAAGGCAGCACCCGGACCGATTCCCTGGCGCTGGAGCGGCAACGCGGCATCACCATCAAGTCCGCCGTCGCCTCCTTCGTCGTCGACGACATCACCGTCAATCTGATCGACACACCCGGTCACCCGGACTTCATCGCCGAGGTGGAGCGGGTGCTGAGCGTGCTCGACGGCGCGGTGCTGGTCGTCTCCGCCGTGGAGGGCGTACAGGCGCAGACCCGCGTACTGATGCGGACGCTCCAGCGGCTGCGCATCCCCACCCTCGTCTTCGTGAACAAGATCGACCGCCGTGGCGCCCAGGACGAGCGGGTGCTGCGGGGCATCACCGGGAAACTGGCCGCGGCGAACATCGCGATGTGCTCGGCCGGCGGGCTGGGTACACGGGGCGCGCACTGCGTGCCGTACGGCGCCGGCGACGCCGATTTCACGTCCCGGCTCATCGGTCTCCTCGCCGACCACGACGACGCGTTCCTCGCCGCGTACGTCGACGACGAGACGGCCCTCCCGTACGCGCGACTGCGCGGCGAACTCGCGGCGCAGACCGGGCGGGCCCTGGTGCATCCGGTGTTCTTCGGCTCGGCCATCACGGGCGCCGGGGTGGACGACCTGATCGCGGGCATCACCGAACTGCTGCCGGCGGACGAGGGCGATGCCGGTGGTCCGGTCTCGGGCACCGTCTT
The DNA here is from genome assembly GCF_044454085.1 of Streptomyces sp. NPDC051569. Taxonomy (NCBI): domain Bacteria; kingdom Bacillati; phylum Actinomycetota; class Actinomycetes; order Kitasatosporales; family Streptomycetaceae; genus Streptomyces; species Streptomyces sp. NPDC051569. Next base: position 324,703 of record NZ_JBITDJ010000001.1, on the reverse strand, counting down.
CAAGATCGAACGCGGTCCGGCCGGGGAGAAGATCGCCTACGTCCGGATGCTCTCGGGAACTCTTCGGGTACGGGACCGTGTGCACGTCCGCGGGGGCGAGGGGGGCAAGGTCACCGCGATCAGCGTGTTCGAGCGCGGCTCCGACCGGCCGGGCGACTCGGTGGCCGCGGGCCGGATCGGCAGGCTCTGGGGACTCGGCGGCATCCGTATCGGGGACGCGTTCGGCACGACGCGCCAGGCACCCGCGGACAGCCACCACTTCTCCCCGCCGACCCTGGAGACGATCGTCTCCCCCAGCCGCCCCGCCGACAGAGGAGCGCTGCACATCGCGCTCTCCCAGCTCGCCGAGCAGGATCCGCTGATCAATCTCCGCCAGGACGACATCCAGCGGGACATGTCTCTCTCGCTCTACGGCGAGGTCCAGAAAGAAGTCATCCAGGCGACGCTGGCGAACGATTTCGGCATCGATGTCACCTTCCGCGAAACGACCACCCTGCATATCGAACGGCCGGTCGATTCCGGTACGGCCGTCGAAATTCTCGGCGCCGATCCCAATCCGTTCCTCGCGACCATCGGACTGCGCATCGACCCGGCACCGGCCGATACGGGAGTCGAATTCCGGCTCGATGTCGAACTCGGCTCGATGCCGTTCGCCTTTTTCAAGGCGGTCGAGGAAACCGTCGAAGAGACCTTGCGCCAAGGAATTCACGGCTGGCAGGTCACCGACTGCACGGTCACCATGACGCGTTCCGGCTACTCAGCACGGCAGAGCCACTCCCACGCCATCTTCGACAAGAGCATGTCGAGCACCGGCGCGGACTTCCGCCACCTGACGCCGCTGGTCCTGATGAGCGCGCTGCGACAGGCGGGTACGCGGGTGTACGAACCCATGCACCGCTTCCGCCTCGACATCCCGGCGGACCTGTTCGGAGCGGTGCTGCCGGTGCTGGCGCGGCTGCGTGCCGTACCGCGGACATCCGTGACGCGCGGTTCGTCCTATCTGGTGCACGGCGAGATCCCGGCCGCCTCGGTGCACGGGCTGGAGCTCCAGCTGCCGTCGCTGACCAGCGGCGAAGGCCTTCTGGAGTGCGCCTTCGACCACTACCAACCGGTCCATGGCGCGGTCCCGGAGCGGCCGAGGTCGGACCACGATCCACTGCACCGCAGGGAGTACCTGCTCCGCGTCATGCGGCGGGTCGGCGGCCGCCGGGAGGACGGCTGAGCGGGCGGGCTGGGAACAAGGAAGCTCCACGGCAAGGGAGTTGACGCATCGGCAGCTATGGGTCGCCTTTGGTCTGGACCTATTGACGAGTGGTCCAGACCTTCTTACTCTCACCGCAACACACTGCGGTGAGCCGTCGCAGGGTGAGCGGTGCACGGACCAACCCCGACATTGTCCGGTAGTACTCACCTGAGGAGCACGATGAACATCAGACCCTCCCTCCCCGGAGCCCGGTTCAGATCCAGAGCCGTCGCGGGCCTTACCGCGCTGCTGCTTCCGATGGCCGCCCTCGTCGGGCTGGCCTCCCCCGCCGAGGCCGCGACCTCGGCGACCGCCACCTACGCCAAGGCGTCCGACTGGGGCACCGGCTTCGAGGGCAAGTGGACGGTGAAGAACACCGGCACCACCAGCCTCAGCGCCTGGACCGTGGAGTGGGACTTCCCCGCCGGCACCGCCGTGACCTCCGGCTGGGACGCCGACATCACCGCTTCCGCCAACCACTGGACCGCCAGGAACAAGTCCTACAACGGCACCCTCGCCCCCGGCGCGTCGGTCAGCTTCGGCTTCAACGGCGCCGGCGCGGGCTCGCCGTCCGGCTGCAAGCTGAACGGCGCCGCGTGCGACGGCACCGGCGGCGGCGTTCCCGCCGACAACCCGCCCTCCGCGCCCGGCACCCCGACCGCGAGCGGCATCACCGACACCTCGGTCACCCTGAGCTGGACGGCGGCGACGGACGACAAGGGCGTCAAGAACTACGACGTCCTGCGGGGCGGCGCGAAGATCGCCACGGTCACCGGTACGACGTACACCAACACCGGTCTGAGCGCGGGCACCGACTACTCGTACACCGTCCAGGCCCGTGACACGGCCGACCAGACCGGCCCGGTCAGCGGCGCCCGCGCGGTCCGCACCACGGGCGGCGGCGGTGGCGGCACCGACCCGGGCGGCCCGGGCACCGGCGGCAAGGTCAAGCTCGGCTACTTCACCGAGTGGGGCGTCTACGACCGGAACTACCACGTCAAGAACGTGGTGTCCTCCGGCTCCGCGGCCAAGATCACCCACATCAACTACGCGTTCGGCAATGTCACCGGCGGCAAATGCGCCATGGGTGACGCCTACGCCGCTACCGACAAGGCGTACACGGCCGACCAGGCGGTCGACGGCGTCGCCGACACCTGGGACCAGCCGCTGCGCGGCAACTTCAACCAGCTGCGCAAGCTCAAGGCCAAGTACCCGAACATCAAGGTCCTCTGGTCCTTCGGCGGATGGACCTGGTCCGGCGGCTTCCCGGACGCCGTGAAGAACCCGACGGCCTTCGCGCAGTCCTGCTACGACCTGGTGAAGGACCCCCGCTGGGCCGGCGTCTTCGACGGCATCGACCTGGACTGGGAGTACCCGAACGCCTGCGGCCTGTCCTGCGACACCAGCGGCTCGGCCTCCTTCAAGACCATGGTGCAGGCCATGCGGGCCAAGTTCGGCGCGAACGCCCTGGTCACCGCGGCTGTCACGGCGGACGCCTCGGCCGGTGGCAAGATCGACAAGGTCGACTACGCGGGCGCTGCCCCGTCGCTGAACTGGTTCAACGTCATGACGTACGACTTCTTCGGCGCCTTCGCCGCGCAGGGCCCCACGGCCCCGCACTCCCCGCTCACCTCGTACCCGGGCATCCCGCAGGCCGGCTTCAACTCCGCCGAGGCGATAGCCAAGTTCAAGGCACAGGGAGTCCCGGCCGGCAAGCTGCTGCTCGGCATCGGCTTCTACGGGCGCGGCTGGACGGGCGTGACCCAGGACGCCCCGGGCGGCACCGCGACCGGCGCCGCCCCCGGCACGTACGAGGCGGGCATCGAGGACTACAAGATCCTCAAGAACACCTGCCCGCCCACCGGCACGATCGCCGGCACCAGCTACGCCCACTGCGGCACCAACTGGTGGAGCTACGACACCCCGGCCACGGTCACGTCCAAGATGTCGTGGGCGAACCAGCAGGGCCTGGGAGGCGCGTTCTTCTGGGACTTCACCGGTGACACCGCGAGCGGCGAACTGGTGACCGCGCTCAGCGGCGGCCTCGGCTAAGTCCTGTCCGGCGGCACACGTGAGGGGGGCGGCGCATCGGCGCCGCCCCCCTCACGTCATCTTCGTCCCGGAAACTCCGGAGGCCCGCTCAGGCCACGTTCACGCGCTGTCCCGGCGGCGCCGCCTCCAGCCACGCGAGGAAGCCCGTGAGCGCGTCGTCGCTCATCGCCAGCTCCAGGCGGACCTCGCCGAGCGCGCACACCAGGATGACCGCGTCGGAGAGCAGGGCCAGCTCCTCCTCGCCCTCGGGGGCGCGGCGGGCCAGGACCTCGATCGCCGAGCGCTCCAGGGTGCGGCGCGGGCGGGGGGCGTACGAGAAGACCCGGAACCAGTTGATCCGGTCGCTGTTGTAGCGGGCGACGCCGTACACCCAGCCCTTGCCGGAGAGATCGGGTTCCTCCGGCACATTCCAGCGCAGGCTGCAGTCGAAGGTCCCTCCGGAGCGCTGGATCAGCCGCCGGCGCAGACCGAAGACGAAGAGCCCCACCGCAACCAGTACGACGACCAGTCCGCACACGAGCAGAACGAGGATCATCAACACCGACCTCCTCGCCTTATCCAGTCCCGGACCAAGAACAGCGCCTGCCACCTGCATCGCCTCAGCCGCGACCCGGTCTGGAGAGTCCAGCCAGGGCCGCGGCTGAGGGTAAAGCGTCCGCGACGCGCGTCAGCGCACCGCCACCGCGCGCATCCGGACGTCGGCGCGCCGCTCAGCGGCATCGTCGTCGTCCGACTTCGCGCGTTCCAGCGCACGCTCGGCGCGCTGGGCATCGATCTCGTCCGCCAGCTCGACGATCTCCGCCAGCAGCGAAAGCTTGTTGTCGGCGAACGAGATGAAACCGCCGTGCACAGCGGCCACGACCGTCCCGCCGTCGCTCGTACGAATGGTCACCGGGCCCGACTCCAGCACACCCAGGAGCGGCTGGTGACCGGGCATGACGCCGATGTCGCCGGACGCGGTGCGCGCGACGACCAGGGTGGCCTCGCCGGACCAGACACTGCGGTCAGCGGCGACCAGCTCGACATGCAGCTCAGCAGCCAAGGGTGGCTCCTCGGGTCACCACCCGGCTGTTCAGCCGGGTGTTGGGCTTAATTCTATGGGGTGTCGATGGGAGCGTCGGAGGGGGGCAGGACGAACCCGCCCCCCTCCATGAGCCGCGGGGGCTCAGGAGACGCCCAGCTCCTTGGCGTTGGCCTTGAGGTCCTCAATGCCACCGCACATGAAGAACGCCTGCTCGGGGAAGTGGTCGTAGTCCCCGTCGCAGATCGCGTTGAACGCGGTGATCGACTCGTCGAGCGGAACGTCCGAACCGTCCACGCCGGTGAACTGCTTGGCGACGTGGGTGTTCTGCGACAGGAAGCGCTCGACGCGACGGGCACGGTGGACAACGAGCTTGTCCTCCTCGCCCAGCTCGTCGATACCGAGGATCGCGATGATGTCCTGGAGGTCCTTGTACTTCTGCAGGATCCCCTTGACACGGGTCGCCGTGTCGTAGTGGTCCTGCGCGATGTAGCGCGGGTCCAGGATGCGGGACGTGGAGTCCAGCGGGTCCACGGCCGGGTAGATGCCCTTCTCGGAGATCGGACGGGAGAGAACCGTCGTCGCGTCGAGGTGGGCGAACGTGGTGGCCGGGGCCGGGTCGGTCAGGTCGTCCGCGGGGACGTAGATCGCCTGCATCGAGGTGATCGAGTGACCGCGGGTCGACGTGATGCGCTCCTGGAGGAGACCCATCTCGTCGGCCAGGTTCGGCTGGTAACCCACCGCGGACGGCATACGGCCGAGCAGGGTGGACACCTCCGAACCCGCCTGGGTGTAACGGAAGATGTTGTCGATGAAGAAGAGCACGTCCTGCTTCTGCACATCGCGGAAGTACTCCGCCATGGTCAGACCGGCCAGCGCGACGCGAAGACGCGTGCCCGGCGGCTCATCCATCTGACCGAAGACAAGCGCCGTCTTGTCGATGACGCCGGAGTCGGTCATCTCCTCGATGAGGTCGTTGCCCTCACGGGTACGCTCACCGACGCCCGCGAACACCGACACACCGTCGTGGTTGTTGGCGACGCGGTAGATCATTTCCTGGATCAGCACGGTCTTGCCGACACCGGCACCACCGAACAGACCGATCTTGCCGCCCTTGACGTACGGGGTCAGCAGGTCGATGACCTTGACGCCGGTCTCGAACATCTCGGTCTTCGACTCGAGCTGGTCGAACGTGGGCGCCTTGCGGTGGATGGGCCACCGCTCGGTGATCTCCGACTCGGCCTCGGGCTTGTTCAGGATCTCACCGAGGGTGTTGAACACCTTGCCCTTGGTGACTTCGCCGACCGGCACCGTGATGCCGTTGCCCGTGTCGGTCACCGCGGCCTGGCGGACCAGACCGTCGGTGGGCTGCATCGAGATGGCGCGGACCACACCGTCACCCAGGTGCTGGGCGACTTCCAGGGTCAGCTTCTTGAGCTTCCCGTCCTCGGCCGGGTCGGCCACCTGGACGGTCAGCGCGTTGTAGATCTCCGGCATCGCGTCGACGGGGAACTCCACGTCGACGACCGGGCCGATGACCCGCGCGACACGGCCGGTGGCCACGCCGGCAGGAGCGGTCGGCTCAACAGTGGTGGTCATTATTTGTCACTCCCCGCGGTCGCGTCGGCCAGGGCGCTGGCGCCACCGACGATCTCGCTGATTTCCTGGGTGATTTCGGCCTGGCGGGCCGCGTTGGCAAGCCGGGAGAACGTCTTGATGAGCTCTCCGGCGTTGTCGGTCGCCGACTTCATCGCGCGGCGGGTGGCAGCGTGCTTGGAAGCAGCGGCCTGGAGCAGCGCGTTGTAGATACGGCTTTCGACGTAGCGCGGCAGCAGAGCGTCGAGGACGTCCTCCGCCGACGGCTCGAAGTCGAACAGCGGAAGGATCTCGCCCTTCGTACCGGCTTCTTCCGCCGCCTGCTCAAGGCTGAGGGGCAGCAGCCGGTTCTTGACCGGTGTCTGCGTCAGCATCGAGACGAACTCGGTGAAGACGACGTGGAGCTCGTCCACGCCACCCTCGGCCGTGTCCTGCTGGACGGCCGCGATCAGCGGAGCCGACACCTTCTTGGCGTCCGCGTACGTCGGGTTGTCGGTGAAGCCGCTCCACGCGTCCGTGACCTTGCGCTCACGGAAGCCGTAGTAGGCGACACCCTTGCGGCCGACGATGTACGTGTCGACCTCCTTGCCCTCACCACGGAGCCGCTCGGTGAGCTGCTCCGCCGCCTTGATGGCGTTCGAGGAGTAGCCGCCGGCCAGACCGCGGTCGCTCGTGATGAGCAGAACCGCGGCACGGACCGGAGACTCCGCCTCGGTGGTCAGCGGGTGCTTCGTCGTCGACCCCGTCGCGACCGCGGTGACCGCGCGGGTCAGCTCGATCGCGTACGGCGTGGACGCCGCCACCTGGCGCTGCGCCTTGACGATGCGCGAGGCGGCGATCATCTCCATCGCCTTGGTGATCTTCTTGGTCGCGGTGACGGATTTGATGCGACGCTTGTAGACCCGGAGCTGGGCTCCCATGAGTCAGGTCCCTTCCGTCGTCACTTGGACGCGTTGGCGGCCGGCGCGTCGTCGCCCAGGAGCTTGCCGTCCGAGGTCTCGAACTGCTGCTTGAAGGCGGTGATGGCGTCCGCGACGGACTGCAGCGTGTCGTCGGACATCTTGCCGCCCTCGGCGATGCTGGTCAGCAGTTCCTTGCGCTCGCGGCGCAGGTACTCCAGCAGCTCGGTCTCGAAGCGGCGGATGTCGTTGACCGGTACGTCGTCCATCTTGCCGGTGGTGCCGGCCCAGACGGAGACGACCTGCTCCTCCATCGGGTACGGCGAGTACTGCGGCTGCTTCAGCAGCTCGACCATGCGCTTACCGCGCTCCAGCGACGCCTTGGAGGCCGCGTCCAGGTCGGAGCCGAAGGAGGCGAACGCCTCCAGCTCACGGTACTGGGCGAGGTCCACGCGCAGTCGGCCGGAAACCTGCTTCATGGCCTTGTGCTGGGCGGAGCCACCGACGCGGGAGACCGAGATACCGACGTTCAGAGCCGGACGCTGGCCGGCGTTGAAGAGGTCGGACTCCAGGAAGCACTGGCCGTCGGTGATGGAGATGACGTTGGTCGGGATGAACGCCGACACGTCGTTGGCCTTCGTCTCGACGATCGGGAGACCCGTCATCGAACCGGCACCCATCTCGTCGGAGAGCTTGGCGCAGCGCTCCAGCAGACGCGAGTGCAGGTAGAAGACGTCGCCCGGGTACGCCTCACGGCCCGGCGGGCGGCGCAGCAGCAGGGACACGGCGCGGTAGGCGTCGGCCTGCTTCGAAAGGTCGTCGAAGATGATCAGGACGTGCTTGCCCTGGTACATCCAGTGCTGGCCGATGGCCGAACCGGTGTACGGCGCCAGGTACTTGAAGCCGGCCGGGTCGGACGCGGGGGCGGCGACGATCGTCGTGTACTCGAGCGCGCCCGCCTCCTCCAGCGCACCGCGTACGGACGCGATGGTGGAGCCCTTCTGGCCGATGGCGACGTAGATGCAGCGGACCTGCTTCTTCGTGTCGCCCGAGCGCCAGTTGTCACGCTGGTTGATGATCGTGTCGACGGCCAGCGCGGTCTTGCCGGTCTGACGGTCGCCGATGATCAGCTGACGCTGGCCACGGCCGATCGGCACCATGGCGTCGACAGCCTTGTAGCCGGTCTGCATCGGCTCGTGGACCGACTTGCGGATCATGACGCCCGGGGCCTGCAGCTCCAGGGCGCGGCGTTCATCGGTCTCGATCTCGCCGAGGCCGTCGATCGGGTTGCCGAGGGGGTCGACGACGCGACCCAGGTAGCCCTCGCCGACAGCGACGGAGAGGACCTCGCCGGTACGGGTGACCGACTGTCCCTCCTCGACACCGCTGAATTCGCCGAGGACGATCGCACCGATCTCGCGCTCCTCAAGGTTGAGGGCGAGACCAAGGGTGCCGTCCTCGAACTTCAGCAGCTCGTTCGCCATGGCCGAGGGAAGACCCTCGATCTTGGCGATGCCGTCTCCGGCCACGCTGACCGTACCGACCTCCTCGCGCGAGGCCGCGTCCGGCTTGTACGACTGGACAAAGTTCTCCAGCGCGTCCCGGATCTCCTCCGGCCGGATCGTGAGCTCCGCCATCTGGGTTCCCTGCTCTCCTTGTTGGGCCCGAAGTTTCTAAGGGGGTCTGGGGGCGACCCCCAGGAATCTTCCGCAATTTCTGCACGGCCCAACCGGGCCGCTGGTCTTGCTGTTTTCTGTTGGCGGTCCGTCGCGGACGTCAGCCGGCGAGCCGTCGGGTCGCCTCTTCGAGACGCTCCGCGACCGTGCCGTTGATGACCTCGTCGCCGACCCGCACCGAGATCCCGCCGAGGACCTCGGGGTCCACGTCCAGGTTCAGGTGCATGGGGTGGCCGTACAGCTTCGCCAGAGCGGCGCCGAGGCGCTGCTTCTGTCCGTCGGTGAGCGGCACCGCCGAGGTCACGACGGCGACCATGCGGTCCCGGCGGGCCGCGGCGAGCCGGGACAGGGTCTGAAGACCCGCTTCCAGGCTACGTCCACGGGGCTGGGTCACCAGGCGCACGACAAGGCGCTCGGTGCTCGCGTCGGCCCGGCCGCCGAGCAGGCTGCTGAGCAGCCCGGTCTTGGCGGGGACCGTAGCGGCCCGGTCGGTCAGCGCGGCCCGCAGTTCGGTGCTGGACTCGACGATCCGGCCGAACCGGAACAGCTCGTCCTCCACGTCGTCGAGCGCGCCGGTCCGCTGGGCGGCGGTGAGCTCGGCGGTGGCCGCCAGCTCCTCCACCGCGTCCACGAGGTCGCGGGGCTGCGACCAGCGGGACCGGACCATGCCGGAGATCAGGTCGACGGCGGTGCCGCCCACCTGCCCGCTCAGCAGGCGCCCGGCCAGCTCGGCCTTGGCCTCGCCGGCCTGGGCCGGATCGGTCAGGACCCGGCGCAGTGAGACCTCACGGTCGAGCAGCGCGGTCACGGCGGCCAGCTCGTCGGCGAGCTTCGCCGCGTCGACCGAGGTGCTGTCGGTCAGCGCGTCGAGGCGCTCACGTGCGGCAGCCAGTGCCTCGCGGCTCGCTCCGTTCATCGTGCGGCCTCGGCCTTCTCGGCGCCGTCCTCGAGTTCGTCGAGGAAGCGGTCGATGGTGCGGCTCTGCCGGGCGTGGTCCTCAAGGGACTCGCCGACGAGCTTGCCGGCCAGGTCGGTGGCGAGCTTGCCCACGTCGCGGCGGAGTGCGCCGGCCGCGGCCTTGCGGTCCGCCTCGATCTGGGTGTGGCCGGCGGCGATGATCTCTTCGCGCTGACGCTGGCCTTCGGCCTTCATCTCCTGGATGATCGCGACACCCTGCTCGGTCGCCTCCTGGCGGAGCCGGGCAGCTTCGTGACGGGCCTCGGCGAGCTGAGCCTTGTACTGCTCAAGAACGCTCTCGGCCTCGGTCTTGGCCGCGTCGGCCTTCTCCATGCCGCCTTCGATGGCCTCGCGACGCTGTTCCAGAACCTTGTTGATGTTCGGGAGGAGCTTCTTGGCGAGGAAACCGAAGACGATGACGAAGGCGAGCAGGCCAATGACGAGCTCGGGAATCGGCGGGACCAGGGGGTTCTCCAACTCCCCGGACGCGATAGTGAGCAGTGCGCTCATATCAGTGCCTTTCGTCTAGTGGGCTGGTCGTGAATCGAAGATCACGTGCCGTAGACGAACGGCATGACCAGACCGATGAGGGCCAGCGCCTCACAGAACGCGAAGCCGAGGATCTGGTTGGCGCGGATCAGACCGGCGGCCTCGGGCTGACGGGCGAGAGCCTGGGTACCGTTACCGAAGATGATGCCGACGCCGACGCCGGGGCCGATCGCGGCGAGGCCGTAGCCGACGGAACCGAGGGAGCCGCTGACAGCAGCAAGAGTCTGGGACATGCCAGTTCTTCCTTCTCTTTCACGGACCGGTGGGGGTTGGCCACCGGACGACTTGGGTGGTGAAGCGGGCGCCGATCAGTGGTTCTCGGCGAGCGCGCCCTGGATGTAGGTGACGGTCAGGAGTACGAAGACGTACGCCTGCAGCGCCTGGATGAAGAGCTCGAAGGCCGTCATCACGATGACCATGATGAACGAGACGCCCGCGTACACGATCCCCAGGCCGTTCAGCAGGTACCAGCTGGCGATCGTGAAGAGCAGCAGCAGGGTGTGACCGGCGAACATGTTCGCGAAGAGTCGCACGGCGTGGGTGAACGGCCGGACCAGCAGGTTCGAGAAGAACTCGATCAGCATGGCCAGCGGGAGCACCGGGCCGAGCGACTTGTCGTAGCCGGTGATGTTCTTGAGCGCGCCGACGAATCCGTGCCGCTTGAAGGTCAGCGACACCCACAGGACATAGACGATCAGTGCGAGCACGATCGGGTACGCGATGATCGCCGTCACCGGGAACTGCGCGACCGGGATGATCGACCAGAGGTTCATCATCCAGACGAAGAAGAACAGCGACACGACCAGCGGGACGTACTTCTCGCCCTCGCGCTTGCCGAGCGTCTCGTAGACGATGCCGCGCCGGACGAAGTCGTAGCCGGCCTCAGCCACCATCTGGAGCTTGCCGGGGACGATCTTCGGCTTGCGGAAGGCGGCCCAGAAGAAGCCGACGATGATGATCGAGCCGAGCAGCGCCAGCAGCATCGGCTTGTTGAAGTACAGGTTGCTGCTCGCGTCACCCACCAGGGGCTCGAACAGGAACGAGTGCAGGCCGGGTGCCGGGAAGCCACAACCATCGAAGATGTGGCAGTCGGTCTCGAAGGCGAGCACCTGCGTCGGGTCAGCACTCACCGCGGGCTCCTTCAGCATGGCGCATAGGTACGGCAACCTCGTTGTGTCGGCACGGCGCACAGCCGCGGTACGGCACTGGACTGGTGAAACGGATGTGGGAACAGCGGTCGGGCCTTGAGCCTCGCGTGGGTACAGGCGTCAGCTCGGATGCCCGCGCCCGCAATGCCGCAGTTGGCACCGGACGATAGCAGGATCCGGAACCGGTGCTTATCCCGGCCCTACCCCTCACGTCGACGACCCCGTCTTCGTGGTCGTGTCGGCCTTCGAGGAGTCGGGTTCGACATAGAGGATCTTGGCCTTCATATGCGCACGGGCCTGGGCGGCGATCCACGCGAGGGTCGCCGCGACGAGCGTGATGGCAAAGGCTTTCGGGTTGAACAGCGTGGTGTCCTTGAAGGTCGCCACGAAGATGAAGAGCAGCAACAGCTGGGCCGTGTACAGCATCAGGCCCATCGCCTGGAACAAATGCGGCAGGGACTTCGCTGTCCTGTTCAGCACCACGAGCCCGATGCCCATGAAGACCATGACCACCAGCGCTCCGACGGCGGCTCCGAGAGCTCCCTTGCCGCCCGCGAGCACCCCGCTGATCACGGCGGCGATCGCGCCGACGGCAGCGGTGGGTACGGCGGTGTGAAGGAGGTTCCGGACGTCGTTGGACGGCATGGCGGCGGCTCCGCTGGGTGGACTGGGTGGGGCAGATGAGGTCGTCATGGACGAGCGTAGGCCCGGTCCGAGAGAAGGCTCTCGGGCCAACGCACCCTCGCACTAGGGTCTTTCGGCTCTGTCGCCGAGCTTCGTGAACGATATCACAAACTATTTGATGAGGTCTTTACTCTGGACTGTGCGGACCGTCACACGCGAGAGTGACCGTGCGCGCGTGAGCAAGACAACAGCACGGCTTGCCTGGTAATGCGCCGCGATGGGAAAAATGCCCGATCGTTCAGTTACGTGAACTGGCTTTCCCACGATCGGGAAAACGCGAACGAGCGCTCAGAGCCGTCGCCCCGTTGACGCCGGCCGGAACGGGCGTACGTTCCGCTCCCGCCTCCTCCAGGGCCTCCTGGGCCCGTTCGGCTTCCGCTCCGGCCCCGACCGCGTTCCCGGCACGGCCGTAGCGCTCCTCCTGCCACCGGCGGCGCCGGTAGCGCGGCGGCACGAAGGCCTGCGCCCAGAGCGGAGCGCGCGGCGTGAAGCGCGGCAGCAGCAGGAGCACCAGACCGACCGCGCTCAGCCCGACGATGACCAGCACGATCCAGGTCGACGCCGAGTGCACCGAGTACGCCACCACACCGAACGCGATCAGCGCCGACCAGAAGTACATGATCAGGACGGACCTGCTGTGCGAGTGGCCGATCTCCAGCAGCCGGTGGTGGAGATGGCCCCGGTCCGCGGCGAACGGTGATTTGCCGTTCCAGGTACGGCGTACGACCGCCAGCACCAGGTCGGCGAACGGGATCGCGATGATCGTCAGCGGCAGCAGCAGGGGGATGAAGACCGGCAGCGCCGCGTGGGTGGCCTCACGGGTGGAGCCCTCGAAGATCTTCAGGGCGTCCGGGTCGACCTGGCCCGTCACCGAGATCGCGCCGGCGGCGAGCACCAGTCCGATCAGCATCGATCCCGAGTCACCCATGAAGATCCGGGCGGGGTGCATGTTGTGCGGCAGGAAACCCACGCACATGCCCATCAGGATGGCGGCGAAGAGCGTCGCGGGGGCGGCCGCCTCGATGCCGTACCCGTACCAGATCCGGTACGTGTACAGGAAGAACGCCCCGGCCGCGATGCAGACCATGCCCGCCGCGAGACCGTCCAGACCGTCCACGAAGTTGACCGCGTTGATCGTGATGACGACCAGCGCGACAGTGAGCAGGGTGCCCTGCCAGGAGGTCAGCGAGACGGTGCCGTAGCCGGGCACCGGGATCCACAGGATCGTCAGCCCCTGCACCACCATCACGCCCGCGGCGATCATCTGCGCGCCGAGTTTGATCAGGGCGTCGATCTCGAACTTGTCGTCCAGGACGCCGACCAGCCAGATCAGAGCGGCGCCGGAGAGCAGCGCGCGCGGCTCGTTGGACAACTCGAAGACCCCGTTGAGGTTCTGCAGGTTGTCGGCGACGAGCAGTCCCGCGCACAGCCCGAAGAACATGGCGATGCCGCCGAGTCTCGGCGTCGGTTCGCGGTGAACGTCACGGGCGCGGATCTCGGGCATCGCACCGGTCGCGATGGCGAACTTCCGCACCGGGCCGGTCAGCAGATAGGTCACCGCAGCCGTCACACACAGCGTCAGCAGGTAATCACGCACGGGTTTGCCCCACAGGAATCGCCGGCCATCTCAGCCCCACACACTAGCCCGCGCCGGACCCACTGTCGGATACCGAGTCGCCCTACGAGCGAGGACGGCGGATCAGCGGAACTGGTTGCACCACTTCCCGCCGGGGTTCATTCCCCTCGCTTCACCCGCATATAGGGCGGAAACCTCTCCGTCAGTTCCCGCACTTCGGAACGGACCCTGCGCGCCCCGTCAGCGTCCTCGCGCAGCGCCGAGGTGATGAGGACCGCGATCCGCGCCATTTCCGCCTCAGACATGCCCTGAGTGGTCACGGCGGCGGTCCCGAGCCGGATCCCCCGCCCTTCCAGGTGCGGCAGCACGCAGATGTCCAGCACGATGCCGGCCGCGGCGAGCCGGCCGCGTACCGCTCTGCCGTCCATCCCGAGCGGAGCGGGATCGGCGGTGATCAGATGGGTGTCGGTACCGTCCGTGGTGATGTCGAAACCCTCCGCGTCCAGCGCGTCCGCGAGTACCCGCGCGTTGGCGACGACCTGATGGGCGTACGCCGTGAACGCCGGGGTCGCCGCCTCGCCGAAAGCGACGGCCTTGGCGGCGATGGTGTGCATCTGCGCGCCGCCCTGTGTGAACGGGAAGACCGCGCGGTCGACGCGCTCGGCCAACTCCGCGCCGCACAGCACCATTCCGCCGCGCGGACCGCGCAGCACCTTGTGCGTGGTCGCGCACACCACATCGGCGTACGGCACCGGGTTGGGCGCTGCTCCCCCGGCGACCAGGCCGATGGGGTGGGCCGCGTCGACGATGAGATACGCGCCGACCTCGTCGGCGATCTCGCGGAACGCGGCGTGGTCGATATGGCGGGGGTAGGAGATCGAGCCGCAGACGATGGCCTTGGGGCGGTGTGCGCGCGCCAGGTTCCGTACCCGCGCGTAGTCGATCAGGCCGCTCTCCACGTCGACCCCGTATCCGACGAAGTCGAACCAGCGGCCGGAGAAGTTGGCGGTCGAGCCGTGGGTGAGGTGGCCGCCCTGCCGCAGCCCCATCGCGAGCACGGTGTCGCCGGGCCGCAGCAGCGCGGCGTACGCGGCGAGGACCGCGGCGGACCCGGAGTGCGGCTGTACGTTCGCGTGCTCGGCACCGAAGAGGGCGCGGGCCCGCCGCACGGCGATCCGCTCCGCCGCGTCGACCAGTTCGCAGCCCCCGTGGTGGCGGGCGCCGGGGTAGCCCTCGGCGTACTTGTTGGCGAGCGGGGAACCCAGCGCGGCGAGGACCGCGGGCGAGGTGAAGTTCTCCGCGGCGATGAGCTGGAGGCTGTCGGACTGCCGGCGCAGCTCCCCGAAGATCAGCTCGGCCATCTCGGGATCCTGCCGCAGCAGGGCGTCCGGCTCCGGCGTGTAGGGGGCGGCTGTTGGTGCGGCGGATCGTGCGCTGATGACCGGCATCGCTGGCTCCGGGCCTCGGAAATGTGCTCGCCATCCAATGTAGGCCGCTGCCGGTACGGCTGCGCCCCGGAGACGAACCGAGCCCTCAGAACTACCGGCGGGGGGATCGCCCGCTCAGAGGACGCCCCGGGCCGGGACACCGGTGAGTGCCGTGACGACCGGGTCCAGGGCCTGGTGGATCTCGTCGCCGACCGAGCGGAAGAAGGTGATGGGGGCGCCGTACGGGTCGTAGACCTCGTCGGCCTCCGCGTTCGGGGCGAGCAGCCACCCGCGCAGTGCCGCGGCCGCGCGGACCAGGGCGCGGGCGCGTTCGACCACGCCTTCGTCGAGGGGGTCGGGCAGGGTGGCCGGGTCTATGGCCCGGACGAGCCGGGTGAACTCCTTGAGCGTGAAGGTCCGCAGACCCGCGGAGTGGCCCATGGAGATCACCTGGGCGCGGTGGTCGCGGGTCGCGGTGAGGACGAGGTCGGCGCGGATGACGTGTTCGTCGAGGAGTTCACGGCCGATGAAGCCGGACGCGTCGGCGCCGAAGTCGGCGAGCACGGCCTCGGCGTTGGCTTCCATGGGGGCGCCTTCGTGTCCCCAGGTGCCGGCGCTCTCCACGATCAGGCCGTCGGTGAGCGCTTCGCCGAGGCGGACGGTGAGGGCATGGCGGGTCAGCCGCTCGGTGATGGGCGAGCGGCAGACGTTGCCGGTGCTGACGTGGAGGATGCGGAAGGTGTGGCCGGTGTGTGCGGTATCCGCTATGCCACGCCCCTCAGGGGCGGTCAATTGGCCACCTCGAGGTCGGGTACGACCTTGCGGAGCTCCGCCGCGTCGAGGGCGCCGGCCCGCAGCAGGACGGGGACCTTGCCGGTGACGTCGACGATCGAGGAGGGGACGTTGCCCGGGGTGGGACCGCCGTCGAGGTAGACGGAGACGGAGTCCCCGAGCATTTCCTGGGCGGCGTCGCAGTTCTCGGGGGCCGGGTGTCCCGTGAGGTTGGCGCTGGAGACGGCCATCGGGCCGACCTCGGTGAGCAGTTCGATGGCGACGGGGTGCAGCGGCATACGGATCGCGACGGTGCCGCGGGTGTCGCCGAGGTCCCACTGGAGGGACGGCTGGTGCTTGGCGACGATGGTGAGGGCGCCCGGCCAGAACGCGTCGACGAGTTCCCACGCCTGCTCGGAGAAGTCCGTGACGAGGCCGTGCAGGGTGTTCGGGGAACCGATCAGGACGGGGGTGGGCATGTTGCGGCCGCGCCCCTTGGCCGCGAGCAGGTCGGCGACGGCCTCCGAGCCGAAGGCGTCCGCGCCGATCCCGTACACGGTGTCGGTGGGCAGCACGACCAGCTCGCCGCGGCGGACGGCCGACGCGGCTTCCCGCAGACCGGTGGAGCGGTCGGTCGCGTCGTTGCAGTCGTATCGCCGAGCCATTTAACGGGCCTCCTCGTGCACACACACGGTCTGATGGATCGGAGCGGAAGATGCGGGAACCACCGCAGACGCGGGGACCGCGGAAGAAACGGGGGCGGCGGTGGAAGCGGCGCACAGCGCGGTAAGGGTCACGGCATGGCCTTGCGGGCCGTCGCGAACCGGGGGCGCTTGTTCAGGTCGGGGTGGTCGGCCGCGTCCGCCCAGCCGGATTCCTCGCTGAAGATCCACGGGACCTGTCCGCCCTGGGTGTCCGCGTGTTCGATGACGACGAGGCCGCCGGGCCGCAGCAGCCGGTGCGCGGTGCGCTCGATGCCGCGGATGGTGTCGAGGCCGTCCTCGCCGGAGAAGAGGGCCATCTCCGGGTCGTGGTCGCGGGCCTCGGGGGCGACGTACTCCCATTCGGTGAGCGGGATGTACGGCGGGTTGGAGATCACGAGGTCGACCTGGCCGTTGAGCTCCGGGAGGGCGCTCAGGGCGTCTCCCTGGTGCACGGTGACCCTGGACCCCTCGGCGTTCTTCCGCGTCCAGGTGAGGGCGTCCTCGGACAGTTCCACGGCGTGCACGCGCGAGCGCGGCACCTCCTGCGCCATGGCGAGCGCGATCGCGCCGGAGCCGGAGCACAGGTCGACGATGAGCGGCTCGACGACGTCCATGGCGCGTACCGCGTCTATGGCCCACCCGACGACCGATTCGGTCTCCGGGCGCGGGACGAAGACGCCGGGCCCGACCTGGAGTTCCAGGTAGCGGAAGAAGGCGCGGCCGGTGATGTGCTGGAGCGGCTCGCGGGCCTCGCGGCGGGCGATGGTCTCCCAGTACCGGGCGTCGAAGTCCGTGTCCTTGACGTTGTGCAGCTCTCCCCGCTTGACGCCGTGGACGTAGGCGGCGAGTTCCTCCGCGTCGAAGCGCGGTGAGGGCACGCCCGCGTCGGCCAGCCGCTGGGTGGCCTGGGCCACCTCGGCGAGCAGCAGACTGCGGGGGACGGGCCCGCGGCGGAGCCGCTGAGGGTCGCTGGGCCCCCCAGAATGTGGCTGCACGCTGGTTCCTCCGGACTGCGAGAGTGATTACTGGGCGGCCGCGAGCTTCGCGGCGGAATCCGCGTCGACGCAGGCCTGGATGACGGGGTCGATCTCTCCGTCGAGCACCTGGTCCAAGTTGTACGCCTTGAAACCGACGCGGTGGTCGGAGATCCGGTTTTCCGGGAAGTTGTACGTGCGGATCTTCTCGGACCGGTCGACGGTACGCACCTGGCTGCGCCGGGCGTCGGCGGCCTTGCTCTCCGCCTCTTCCTGGGCGGCCGCGAGGAGCCGCGAGCGCAGGATACGCATGGCCTGCTCCTTGTTCTGGAGCTGGCTCTTCTCGTTCTGGCAGGAGGCCACGACACCGGTGGGCAGGTGTGTGATGCGCACGGCGGAGTCGGTGGTGTTGACGGACTGGCCGCCGGGGCCGGAGGAGCGGTAGACGTCGATGCGCAGATCGTTGGGGTTGATCTCGACGTCGATCTCCTCGGCCTCCGGTGTCACGAGGACACCGGCCGCGGAGGTGTGGATACGGCCCTGGGACTCGGTGGCGGGCACGCGCTGGACGCGGTGCACCCCGCCCTCGTACTTGAGGCGGGCCCAGACGCCCTGTCCCGGCTCGGTGGCCCCGTTGCCGCCCTTGGTCTTCACGGCGACCTGGACGTCCTTGTAGCCGCCCAGCTCGGACTCGGTGGCGTCGATGATCTCGGTCTTCCAGCCGACGCGCTCCGCGTACCGCAGGTACATGCGGAGCAGGTCGCCGGCGAAGAGCGCGGACTCGTCGCCGCCGGCGCCCGCCTTGACCTCCAGGATGACGTCCTTGTCGTCGTTGGGGTCACGCGGTACGAGCAGCATGCGGAGCTTCTCGGTGAGCTGCTCGCGCTGCTTCTCCAGCACCTTGACCTCGGCCGCGAAATCGGGGTCGTCGGCCGCGAACTCGCGGGCCGTGCCGATGTCGTCCCCGGTCTGCTTCCAGGAGCGGTACGCGCCGACGATCGGGGTCAGCTCGGCGTAGCGCTTGTTGAGCTTGCGCGCGTTCGCCTGATCGGCGTGGACCGACGGGTCGGCCAGCTTCTTCTCCAGATCGGCGTGCTCGCCGATCAGTTCCTCGACCGCCTCGAACATCGGGGTCTCCTGGTTCCGTACGAAGGTGCTTCGGGACGGCAAAAGCGCCGGTCCCGACGCCCCGGGAGAGGGGCGCCGAGGACCGGCGCAGATGGCTCGCTACTTCTTGGCGGCGGCAGCCTTGCCGAAGCGGGCCTCGAAGCGGGCCACACGGCCACCGGTGTCGAGGATCTTCTGCTTGCCCGTGTAGAACGGGTGGCACTCGGAGCAGAGGTCGGCACGGATGGTGCCGCTCTCGATGGTGCTCCGGGTGGTGAACGACGCACCGCAGGTGCAGCTGACCTGGGTCTCGACGTACGTGGGGTGGATGTCGCGCTTCAAGGTGTCTCCTAGTTTCGGGAGGGCGCCCGGGTCGTATCCGCGGATTGCTCGTACGTGAACCGGGGCCGACGTACCAGTCTGCCAGGACTCGCCGTATCTCCCAAAACGAGGGGGCGGCCGGAAGTATTCCGGCCGCCCCCTCGTGTGCGTGTGCCGCTATCCGCCCCTGACCACGCCGTGCGCGTTGCCCCGGTCTCCCTCGGAGTCCCTGGTCGCGGAGGCGGGGATCGGCCTGTCGTGCGCGAGGGCCGTCCAGACCTGCCGGGCGCCCGGCTCGACGGGGAGCACGCGGTTCCGGTTGGCGGGGTCGTACCGTACCGGCAGCGTGATCATCTTCATGTCCCCGGCGCCGAGGCTCTTGAGTCCGCCGGCGAAGCCGATCAGCTTCTGGACCGTGTTCAGCTGGGAGTCAGGGGTGATCGCGCGGGTGGCGGTGTCGGCGACGTCGTACAGCTTCTTGGGGTTGCTGAACACGCCGATGGTCCTGACCTGGCCGATCAGCGCCTTGATGAATGCCTGCTGGAGCTGGATGCGGCCCAGGTCGCTGCCGTCGCCGACGCTCTTGCGGGTCCTGACGAGGCCGAGGGCCTGTTCGCCCTTGAGGGTGTGGGTGCCGGGCGCGAGCTTCAGGTGGCTCTCGGGGTCGTTGATGGCGCGGGTGGTGGTGATCTTGACGCCGCCGAGTTCGTCGATGACCTTCTTGAAGCCGGTGAAGTCGATCTCGATGTAGTGGTCCATCCGGATGCCGGACATCTTCTCGACGGTCTTCACGGCGCAGGCCGGCCCGCCGACCTCGTACGCCGAGTTGAACATGGCGAGCTGCTGGGCGGGGACGGGCCGGCGGCTCTTGGGGTCGGTGCAGGCCGGGCGGTCGACCAGGGTGTCACGCGGTACGGAGACGACGGCGGCCTTCCGGTGGCCCTCGTAGACGTGCACGATCATCGCCGTGTCGGAGCGGGCGTCCCCGGCGTTGTGTCCGTACTCGCGGTTGGCTCCGGCGCGGGAGTCGGAGCCGAGGATCAGGATGTCCTCGGAGCCGTTGTCGACGTTGGCGGGGCGGTCCCTGCCCAGCTGCCCGTTGATGTCGACGTCCTTGATGTTGCCGTTGAGCCTGACGTAGACGTAGCCGATCCCGGACCCGCCGACGATGACCAGGGCCGCGGCGGACCACGCGACGACGACGGTCGTGCGACGGCGCTTGCTCCGCGCCCTGTTCCGCGCCGTGGCGCGCGCCTTGTGGCGCCGTATGCGGTCGCGTATTCGGCCGCTGCTCCGGTCGGTCATGGTCTCCCTCTCCTCGGGGCCGGTCCGGCTGCCTCCTGCCGTGGTCAGATGTGCTCAACGGGGCGATTTATCGCCTTTTGTACAGACAGTGAAGCATCAGAGGGGAGACTCGGCGCGCTGTGTCCCCCGCCCTGAACGCGGAAAGCCGCCCCGGCGCCGAAGCGCCGGGGCGGCTTTCCGATGGAGCCGACCGGTCAGTCGTTGCCGTTGCCGTTACCGCCGGGGGTCGTCTTCTGGATCTGGAGCAGGAACTCCGCGTTCGACTTCGTCTGCTTCATCTTGTCCAGGAGCAGCTCGATCGCCTGCTGCTGGTCGAGCGCGTGCAGCACCCGGCGGAGCTTCCAGACGACGGCGAGCTCGTCGCTGCCGAGCAGGATCTCTTCCTTACGGGTGCTGGACGCGTCCACGTCCACCGCCGGGAAGATGCGCTTGTCCGAGAGCTTCCGGTCGAGCCTGAGCTCCATGTTGCCGGTGCCCTTGAACTCCTCGAAGATGACCTCGTCCATGCGCGAGCCGGTCTCGACCAGCGCGGTGGCCAGGATGGTCAGCGAGCCGCCGTCCTCGATGTTGCGCGCGGCACCGAAGAAGCGCTTCGGCGGGTACAGCGCGGTCGAGTCGACACCACCGGACAGGATGCGGCCGGAGGCGGGCGCCGCGAGGTTGTACGCGCGGCCCAGACGGGTGATGGAGTCCAGCAGGACGACCACGTCGTGACCCAGCTCGACGAGACGCTTGGCGCGCTCGATGGCCAGCTCGGCGACGGTGGTGTGGTCCTCGGCCGGGCGGTCGAAGGTCGAGGAGATGACCTCGCCCTTGACCGACCGCTGCATGTCGGTGACCTCTTCAGGACGCTCGTCGACGAGGACGACCATCAGGTGGCACTCGGGGCTGTTGACCGTGATCGCGTTGGCGATGGCCTGCAGGATCATGGTCTTGCCGGTCTTCGGCGGGGCCACGATCAGACCGCGCTGGCCCTTGCCGATCGGTGCGACGAGGTCGATGATCCGCGTCGTCAGCACACCCGGGTCGGTCTCCAGGCGGAGCCTGTCCTGCGGGTACAGCGGCGTCAGCTTCTGGAACTCCGGGCGCCCGCGGCCGGATTCGGCCGCCATGCCGTTCGCGGAGTCGAGGCGGACCAGCGCGTTGAACTTCTCGCGGCGCTCGCCGTCCTTGGGCTGGCGCACCGCGCCGGTGACGTGGTCACCCTTGCGCAGGCCGTTCTTACGGACCTGGGCGAGCGAGACGTACACGTCGTTGGGGCCCGGCAGGTAGCCGGACGTCCGGATGAACGCGTAGTTGTCGAGGATGTCGAGGATGCCCGCGACGGGGATCAGCACGTCGTCGTCGGCGACCTGGGGCTCACCGGGGCCGAACTCGTCGCGGCCACGACGGCCACGGCGGTCACGGTAGCGGCCGCGACGGCCGCGACGGCCGCCCGCCTCGTCGTCGAAGTCGTCCTGCGGGCCGTTGTTCTGCCCGGCGCTCGGGCCGCTGCTCTGGCCACCACCCTGGCCGCCGCCCTGTCCGCCGCCGCGGCTGTCCCGCTGCTGGCGCTGGCCGCCCTGCTGCTGGCCGCCCTGGCCGCCCTGCTGCTCGTCGCCCTTGCCCCGGCGGTCGCGCTGCCGGTCACGGCGCTCCCCGCGGTCACGGTCGCCGCGCTCGCCGCGCTGGCCGCGGTCCTGGCGCTCCCCGCGCCGGCCGTCGGCGTCGTTCTGCGCGGTGCCCGAGGCGGAAACAGCGGCCTCGGCCTTGGTGTCGGGCTGGGCCTCGACCTTGACGTCGGTCCCGGACTCGGTCCTGGCCTCGGCCTTGGCCTCGGGGCTGCCGGCGCCCGCGGTCGCCCTGCGACGGCGACGCTCACCGGCGGGCTGGTCGTCGCTGGCGGGCTGGCCGGGAATGTCGATCTGCTGCTGGGCGACGGCCTTTTCGTCCCGGCCGGCCTTCTCCGCGGCGGCCGTGGCCGCCTCGCCCGTCCGGGCCTTGGAGGTGGCGCGCCGCTTCGGCTTGGTCTCGCCGTCGGCGCCGGCGGAGTCGGCGCTCTTCGGCGCGGACGAGGCTCCTGCCTGCGTCTCCTTGATGACCTCGATCAGCTGGCTCTTGCGCATACGCGCGGTGCCCCTGATGCCGAGGCCGGACGCGACCTGCTGCAGCTCGGCCAGGACCATGCCATCGAGGCCGGTGCCGGAGCGGCGGCGCCGTGCGGTGGTGCCGGAGGCAGCACCTGCGGCGGACGCGGTGTCGACGCTGTTGTCGGCAGTCACGCCCATCAGATCGGTGGTGTCGCTCACGAAGGGTCCTTCCCTGGAGCGGACGTCGGCCTTCTGGCTCGGCGACCGGTTGTGCTGTCCGACGGCGGTCCCATCTTGTGGACCGTGCCGGGGCGGTGGTCCCGCCGGGTACGGCGGAGAAACGTGCGAACGTGCGATGGGTCCGGCCCGAGGTCCCCCTGCTCGGCCCACCGCTGGGAAAAGCGGGGGGTGTCGTGCCGGTTCCGGTGCGTGCTCAAAACTGCTCAGGCAGGCTGCTCAGGCAGTTGGGGAGGCTCCCGGAAGAAAGGTGGTCCCGAAACGGGACGCGAAGCACCACGCCACAAAGACGTCGGTTGCAGACTTGAGGTTAACACTTCCGCCCCCAACAAACATTCCCCCTCTCACTCACCGGTAATCTCCTGTCACTGCGAGCCGAGCGGCAGAACGCTCGCGCCCGCGGCGTCGAGGGAGAGCCGGTTGGCCGCCCATCCCTCTCCCGCCAGCCGTGCGACCTTGTCGGCCGTACCGTCCTCGACCAGCGCGAGGACCGTGGGACCCGCGCCGGAGATGACCGCCGGGACGCTGTCCGCGCGCAGCCGGTTGACCAGGGCGACGCTCTCGGGCATCGCCGGACCCCGGTATTCCTGGTGCAGCCGGTCCTCGGTGGCCGGCAGCAGCAGCTCGGGGCGCCTGGTCAGCGCCTCGACGAGCAGGGCCGCGCGACCGGCGTTGGCCGCCGCGTCCACATGGGGGACGGTACGCGGAAGCAGGCCGCGGGCCGTCTCCGTGAGCACCGGTTTGCCGGGGACGAAAACCACCGGAACGATGGAAGCGGCGGGTTTCATCCTGATGGCGCGCGCGGCGCCACCGTCCATCCAGGCCAGGGTGAAGCCGCCGAGCAGGCAGGCGGCGACGTTGTCGGGGTGCCCCTCGATCTCCGTGGCCAGTTCGAGCAGTGCGGCGTCGTCGAGCCGGGCGTCCCCGCCTATGGTCACCGCGCGGGCGGCGACGATTCCGGCGCAGATGGCCGCCGAGGAGGAACCGAGCCCGCGGCCGTGCGGAATGCGGTTGGCGCAGACGACTTCGAGGCCGCGCGGCTGTCCGCCGAGCAGGTCGAAAGTGGTGCGCAGGGAGCGTACGAGCAGGTGGCTCTCGTCGCGGGGCAGCGTCTCGGCGCCCTCACCGGCGATGTCGATGTGCAGGCCGGAGTCGGCGACGCGGACGACCACGTCGTCGTACAGCCCCAGCGACAGGCCGAAGGCGTCGAAGCCAGGACCGAGATTGGCGCTGGTGGCGGGGGTGCGCACCCGTACGGCGGCGGCGCGGAACGCGGGACCGGCCATCGCTCTGTGGACTCTCCTTGCAACTGCGGGACTGACAGGCTGGGTTGACCGACTTGCTGGGCTGACCGACTGCGAGATGTTCGAGGAGGTGAGGGGGCACGGAAGGCCCGGGGACCACGGGGGCGACAACACCGCGGCACATGCGGCGGGGCGGGTTGGCTACAGACTATCGAAGGAAGGTTCTGTCGCGACATAGGGCGCACAGGAGGCGCACGATGCGTGTCGTGCGGCCCGCTGTGCTTCTTCGTCGGCCGCATGGGGCCTTACCCGGGGTTACCTGCCTTTTGACCCGGAATCAGGCGCCCGTAACACCCTTTCAGGGCGCCCGGGTGGGACGCCGGGGCGTCCGTCCGGGACCATCCGGCCCCGGACGGACGCCTCACCGCGGACCCGGATCAGGCCGAGGCCAGGCCGAGGCTCCGCGCGGCCACCACCGCGTCGACCGGCACGGTGACGGGCTGGGGCGCTCCCGCGACCGCCCAGTCCGGGTCCTTGAGGCCGTTTCCGGTGACCGTGCAGACGATGCGCTGTCCGGGGTCGACCTTGCCCTCCTCGGCGGCCTTGAGCAGACCGGCCACGGAGGCGGCCGAGGCGGGCTCGACGAAGACGCCCTCCTGGGAGGCCAACAGGCGGTAGGCGGACAGGATGTGCCGGTCCGTCACCTCGTCGATCAGACCGCCGGACTCGTCACGGGCGGCCAGCGCGTACTGCCAGGACGCCGGGTTGCCGATGCGGATCGCCGTGGCGACGGTGTGCGGGTCCTTGACGATCTCGCCGCGCACGATGGGCGCCGATCCGGAGGCCTGGAAGCCCCACATGCGCGGGGTGCGCCCGGCCGGGCCGTCGGCGGCGTACTCGGTGTACCCCTTCCAGTACGCCGTGATGTTGCCGGCGTTGCCGACCGGCAGCACGTGGATGTCCGGGGCGTCGCCCAGCGCGTCCACGATCTCGAAGGCGGCGGTCTTCTGCCCCTCGATACGGACCGGATTGACCGAATTGACCAGCGCCACCGGGTAGTTGTCGGAGAGCGAGCGGGCCAGGGTGAGGCAGTCGTCGAAGTTGCCGTCGACCTGGAGGATGCGCGCGCCGTGCACCAGGGCCTGGCCCATCTTGCCGAGGGCGATCTTGCCCTGCGGTACGAGGACGGCGCAGACCATCCCGGCCCGTACCGCGTAAGCCGCCGCCGACGCCGAGGTGTTGCCGGTGGAGGCGCAGATGACCGCCTGGGCGCCCTCCTCCTTGGCGCGCGTGATGGCCATCGTCATGCCACGGTCCTTGAAGGAGCCGGTCGGGTTGGCGCCCTCGACCTTGAGATGCACCTCGCAGCCCGTTCGCTCGGACAGTACCTGCGCGGGGACGAGCGGCGTGCCGCCCTCGCGGAGTGTGACGACCGGCGTCGATTCCGTCACCGGGAGGCGGTCCCGGTACTCCTCGATGATGCCGCGCCACTGGTGGGTGCCATTGCTGCTGGTCATGGGTCCCTTACTCCCCTTCAACACGCATGATGCTGGCGACACCGCGTACGGTGTCGAGCTTGCGCAGCGCCGCGACGGTCCCGGAGAGGGCGGCGTCGGGTGCGCGGTGGGTGACGACGACGAGGGAGGCCTCGCCGTCCTTTCCCTTCTGGCGGACCGTGTCGATGGACACGCCGTGCTCGGCGAAGACCGTCGCGACCTGGGCGAGCACGCCCGGTTTGTCGGCCACGTCGAGATTGATGTGGTAGCGCGTCACGACATCGCCCATGGGACTCACGGGCAGCCGCGTGTACGCCGACTCCCCGGGGCCCGTCGCCCCGCCCAGCTTGTTGCGGCAGACGGCGACGAGGTCGCCGAGCACCGCCGAGGCGGTGGGGGCGCCGCCCGCGCCGGGGCCGTAGAACATCAGCTGCCCGGCCGCCTCGGCCTCGACGAAGACCGCGTTGTACGCCCCGCGTACGGAGGCGAGCGGATGGCTGAGCGGGATCATCGCCGGGTGGACGCGGGCGGTGACGGACCGGCCGTCGGCGGCCCGCTCGCAGATGGCGAGGAGCTTGACGGTGCAGCCCATGCGCTGCGCGGAGGCGAGATCGGCGGAGGTGACCTCCGTGATGCCCTCGCGGTGCACGTCGTCGAGGCGTACGCGGGTGTGGAAGGCGATCCCGGCGAGGATGGCGGCCTTGGCGGCGGCGTCGAAGCCCTCGACGTCGGCGGTCGGGTCGGCTTCCGCGTACCCGAGGGCGGTGGCCTCGTCGAGCGCCTCGGAGTAGCCGGCTCCGGCGGTGTCCATCCGGTCGAGGATGAAGTTCGTCGTGCCGTTGACGATGCCGAGGACGCGGTTGACCGTGTCGCCTGCCAGGGACTCGCGCAGCGGCCGGATCAGCGGGATGGCGCCGGCGACGGCGGCCTCGAAGTAGAGGTCCCTGCCGTGCTCGGCGGCGGCCGCGTAGAGGGTCGCCCCGTCCTCGGCGAGCAGCGCCTTGTTGGCGGAGACGACGGAGGCGCCGTGCTCGAAGGCGGTGGTGATGAGCGAGCGGGCGGGCTCGATCCCGCCGATGACCTCGATGACCACGTCGAGGTCGCCGCGTTTGACCAGGGCGGTGGCGTCGGTGGTGACCAGCGCGGGGTCGACGCCCGCCCGGACCTTGGAGGGACGCCGGACGGCGACCCCGGCCAGTTCGACCGGGGCACCGATCCGCGCGGCGAGGTCGTCGGCGTGCGCCGTCATGAGGCGCGCCACCTCTGAGCCGACCACACCACAGCCCAGCAGCGCCACCTTCAGCGGACGCGTACGCATCATCCGACCTCGTTTCGTCAATGCGGGGAATGCGGACCAGTCTCACTCACCGGACGGCGGTTTCTGCCCTCTGTCCAATGACTGAGACATGTATTTCAGTAACCGACATCCAGACGCAGGAGATCTTCCTCCGTCTCACGCCGGACGATCACCCGCGCCTCGCCGTCCCTGACCGCCACGACGGGCGGGCGCAGCGCGTGGTTGTAGTTGCTCGCCATCGCACGGCAGTACGCGCCGGTGGCGGGGACCGCGATCAGGTCGCCGGGCGCCAGGTCGGCGGGCAGGAACGCGTCGCGTACGACGATGTCGCCGCTCTCGCAGTGCTTGCCGACGACGCGCGTCAGCATCGGTTCCGCGTCGGAGCGGCGCGAGACGAGCGCCACGCTGTACTCGGCGTCGTAGAGGGCCGTACGGATGTTGTCGGACATGCCGCCGTCCACGCTGACATACGTCCGCAGCCCTTCGAGCGGCTTGATGGTGCCGACCTCGTACAGCGTGAAGGCCGTGGGGCCGACGATCGCGCGGCCCGGTTCGACGGAGATACGGGGGGTGGTGAGCCCGGACGCCTCACACTCACGGGTGACGATGTCGCTGAGTGCCTTGGCGATGTCGTGCGGCTCGCGGGGGTCGTCGTCGGAGGTGTACGCGATGCCGAGGCCGCCGCCGAGGTCGATCTCGGGCAGCTCGACGCCGTGCTCGTCGCGCACCTGGGCGAGCAGCTGGACGACGCGGCGGGCGGAGACCTCGAAGCCGGCCATGTCGAAGATCTGCGAGCCGATGTGCGAGTGGATGCCGATCAGCTCGATCCCGTCGAGCTGCAAGGCCCTCCTGACGGCCTCGGCGGCCTGTCCGTCGGCGAGCGCGATGCCGAACTTCTGGTCCTCGTGCGCGGTGGCGATGAATTCGTGCGTGTGTGCCTCGACGCCGACGGTGACCCGGATCTGGACGCGCTGGCGCCTGCCGAGGCGCTGGGCGACGTGTGCGACCCGCACGATCTCCTGGAAGGAGTCGAGGACGATGCGGCCGACGCCCGCGGAGACGGCCTGCTCGATCTCGGCCGTGGACTTGTTGTTCCCGTGGAAGGCGATGCGCTCGGCGGGCATCCCGGCGTCGAGGGCGGTGGTGAGTTCGCCGCCGGAGCACACGTCGAGGTTGAGCCCTTCCTCGTTCAGCCAGCGGACGACGGCGCGGGACAGGAACGCCTTGCCCGCGTAGAACACGTCCGCGTTCGGGCCGAAGGCATCCGACCAGGCCCGGCAGCGGGCGCGGAAGTCGGCTTCGTCGAGGAAGTACGCCGGGGTGCCGAACTCCTCGGCCAGCCGGGTCACTTCGATGCCTGCGACGGTCACCACACCGTCCTCGTTCCGGCGGACCGTACGCGACCAGACCTTCTCGTCCAGGGCGTTCAGGTCGGCGGCGGGGGCGGAGTAGTGCCCTTCGGGGAGGACATCACCGTGACGGGGGCCTGCGGGGTGCGCTGAACGGCTCATCTGTGGGTTCTCTTGGCTTTCTCAGAGAGGTGAGAGACGGAAGATGCGGAAGAGGGGCACGGGAGTGGCGGCCGGTGCCGGGAACGGCACTAGAGATGTTCCGGGGCGTCGATACCGAGCAGGGTCAGGCCGCCGGCCAGCACGGCCCCGGCGGCCTCGGCGAGCGCGATCCGGGAGCGGTGGGCGGCGCCGGGTTTCTCGTCACCGAGCGGCAGCGGGCGGCCGGTCTCCTGGAAACGCAGGAACGCCTCCGCGGTGTGTTCCAGATGGCGGGCGAGCCGGTCGGGTGCGCGCAGCCGGGCGGCCGCTTCCAGGACGGCGGGGTGATCGCCGAGGACGGCCAGCAGGGCGGGGACGCCCTGGCCGGACAGGGCGGTGAGGGACGTATCAGAGGCGGGAGCGATGCCGAGCTGGGCCGCGTTCCGCGCGAGGGCGCGGGTCCGGGCGTACGCGTACCGCACCTGGAAGAGCGGGTTGCTCTCGCGCTGGACGAGCAGCTCGGGTCCGGTGTGGGGCCGGTCGTGGGCGGCGGGCCGCAGCAGCGCCCAGCGGGCGGCGTCGGGGCCGAGCCGGGCGAAGGGGTCGGCGCCGGCGGGTATGGGCACCACATGCGGAGGCCGCGTCCCGCCCGGTACGACCCCGGCCTCGGCGCCCTGCGAGCGGAGCAGCGCGACGACCGCGTCGGTCCAGATCCTGGCCCGCGGCTCGTACGCGGGGGCGAAGGAGACGGTGGTCCCGGCGAGCGCGTCGCCGTGGCCGTACGCCGTACCGGCGCGGAGCACCGTACGGACGACCTCGGCGCCGCCGTCGCGGGCCAGCGTGAAGTTCAGGAATCCGGGGCCGGTGATCTCGACGCGCTCGATCCGGTCGGCTCCGGCGAGCCGGGTACGGAGGATCTCGGCGACCTCGCGGGGCGGGCGTCCGGCGGGGCCCGCCAGCCGGAGCGCGACATTGGTGGCGTAGTCCCCGCTGCCACCGGGGCGGGGGCGTTCGACGACGACCCGCTCGGGCACGGGCCCCGGCAGGGCGTCGTCCTCGACCGCGCGGCACACGGCGCGCAACACGGTGCTGGAGAGTTCTGCGGGCGTCACGGGGACCAGCGTAGGGGAGGAGGGGGGCCTCTTCGCGAACCGGTTTCGCGATGCGGTCACGGGGCCGGTCAGCCCGCGGCGCTTCCGGCCCGCCCGGCACCGTGCCGGCCGTCCATGGCGTGCGGGTCCCTGTGCGGGTCCCTGTCCGGGTACAGGGGGTGCGCCAGCCGCTGTACGAGCCGGACCAGCTCGGACGGCTCGAAGGGCTTGGCGAGATAGGCGTCCGCTCCGGCGTTGAGCGCGGAGTCGACCTCGTACTGCGTACAGGCACTGATGATCGCGACCGGCAGTCCGCTCGTCCGGGGGTCGGCGCGCAACAGCTCCGCGGTGCGCAGCCCGTTGAGGCGCGGCATCACCACATCGAGAGTGACGACATCAGGCCGGACCTCGTGCACCACGTCCAGGCACTCGGCACCATCGGCCGCGGTCACGACCTCGAAGCCCTCCAGCTCGAGATTGACCCTGATCAGCTGCCTGATACCCCTGTTGTCGTCGACAACGAGCACCCGGCCGGACGCGCCTGACACCCTTCGAGAGTAGGTCCGGCCCTGGGCCCGCGTCCGGGTTTTGGCCACTTCCACGTGGGGCACGCGGCCCGCACGCGCGGCCCGGGCCGCCCGAACGGGCAGGTGGCGGTGGCGTTTTCGGGGAGAACACACCGCATGCCGGATCCGTCGGTCGCGGCACTAGGCTCCGGACATGGAGCAGAGCGAAGTCGTCCTCAGGGCCATCGGCGTTCTCACGCAGTCCGCCGAGTGGATGCGCACGGTCGGCGAGAACCCGGACGCGGAGCGGGGGTTGGGCGAGGGGCAGATCGGATCGCTGCTCGCCGAGGTCTTCCCATCGTTCCAGGTGTCCCCGGACGCGACCCCCCTGGAAGCGGCCCACGCGGTGACGGAGGCCGCGCTACCGGCGATCATGCAACTGATCGGCGCGTTCACCTTCGTCTTCGCCGAACTGGCGGAAACCCACGACGCGGGCCGCACGGACATCACGTCGGCGGACCTGCTGCGCGACCTGGCCCTGCGCATGTCGCGCCCGAACGACGCGGCGTAGGCCAGGGCAGGGACCCGGGTCCGCGGGGCCCGCCGCCGTCAATCACCGAGGTCCATCTGCGGACTCCTCCGGCTCCTCGTCCATCCGCCTGCCGACCGCCTGACGCAGCCGCACGGCCAGGTCGGCGGCACCGGCGTACGGCGGGTCCAGCACGCCGTTCTCGGACATGAGGGGCCTCGTACGCCTCGGCATCCATGGGCCGTCGTCGGTGCGTCGGCACGCGACCTCCTCACGCCGGGAAGGCACCGGTCTGTCAGTGCCGTCGGGCCGGGGTCGCTGTCCCGTCGCGGTGTCAGCCTTGGTGACGGTGACGGTGACGCGGCCGCCGCTGAACGCGACTGTCAGGGGCGGCGGGAGACAACGGCAGAACGACAAAGAGTCGGACCCAGGAGGACTGGATCCGACTCTCGAAAGTCTGGCACTTCAGCGGGTCAGCGCTTCATTCACGCTGCTCCGGCTGGAGTGCCCCCGGCAGGATTCGAACCTGCGCACACGGCTCCGGAGGCCGTTGCTCTATCCCCTGAGCTACGGGGGCGTCGTCGTCTTGCTTGGCGACGAAGGGAACCTTACCAGCTTCGGCGGGGCTGCCGTGAACAGGTATTTCCCGTGCCGTGTGGGCGGGGTGTCGCGGGTCGGAGGCCGGGGGTCAGGCAGAGGCGCGCTTGCCGGAGGAGGAGGCCGTCTTCTTCGCCGTCGTCTTCTTGGCGGCGCGCTTGTTCGTGCTGGTGGTCCTGTCCGCGCTCTTCGCGGACGATGTCTTCTTCGCCGTGGACTTCGGCGTGGACTTCGCCGCCTTCGCCGCCTTCTTCGCGGGCGCCTTCTTCGCCGGCGACCGCTTCCGCCTGAGCTGCGTGACCTCGGCGTCCTCGGCGTCCTCGGCGTCCTCGGCGTTCTCGGCGTTCTCCGTACTCTCGGCGCCCCCGGCATCCTCGCCGCGCGCCTCCTTCGCCGCGCGCACGCTGCTCTCCAGCGCCGCCATCAGGTCGATGACCCTGCCGCCGCCGCTCTCCGCCGGCTCGCGCTCGGGAGCCGGTTCGCCGTCGGCCTTGGCGGCGATCATCTCTTCGACCGCCTCGCGGTAGTCGTCGTGCAGCGAGTCGAGGTCGACCGCGCCCAGGGTGTCCATCAGGGCGTCGGCCAGGTCGAGTTCGGCGTCCCGTACGGTGACGTCGGTCTCCGGGGCGACACCTTCGGGGGCGCGGATCTCGTCCGGCCAGAGCAGGCCGTGCATGGCGATGACGTCGTCGAGCACCCGCAGCATGCCGAGCCGTTCCCGCCCGCGCAGCGCGAATTTGGCGATGGCGACCTTGTTGCTGCGCTTCAGCGCCTCGCGCAGCAGGGTGTACGGCTTGGCGGCGGGGACGCCGCTCGCGGAGAGGTAGTACGCCGCGTCCATCTGGAGCGGGTCGATCGAGGCGGCCGGGACGAACGCCACGATCTCGATCGTCTTCGCCGTGGGCAGCGGCAGCGCCGCCAGGTCGGCATCGGTGATCTCGATGATGGACCCGTCGGCCTCCTCGTACCCCTTGCCGATCTCCGCCGACGTCACCTCTTGCTCGTCCAGCTCGCAGACCTTGCGGTAGCGGACGCGGCCGCCGTCCGTCCGGTGGATCTGGCGGAAGGAGATCGAGTGGTTCTCGGTGGCGTTCACCAGCTTGATCGGGATGCTGACGAGCCCGAAGGAGATCGCGCCGTTCCATATGGATCGCACGTTCCATCCCTTTCATCCGCTTTTCGTGGGATTCTCATCGTATGACGCCGATCACAGAGGTGGAGGGGCGGCGCCTGGCGCTCAGCAATCTGGAGAAGGTGCTGTACGCGGCCACCGGCACCACCAAGGGCGAGATCCTGCACTATTACGCCCGTACGGCGGGCCCCCTGCTGGCCCATCTCGCCGGCCGCCCCGTTTCCTTCCTGCGCTATCCGGACGGACCCGGCGGCCAGCGGTTCTTCACCAAGAACCCGCCGCCCGGCACGCCCTCCTGGGTGCGGGTCGCCGATGTGCCGCGATCCACGGCCACCACGAGCCGGCAGGTGGTCGTGGGCGATCTGGCGACGCTGATGTGGGCGGCGAACCTGGTGGTGGAGTTCCATACGCCGCAGTGGCGGGCGGACGAGCCCGGTTGCGCCGACCGGCTGGTCTTCGATCTCGACCCGGGCCCGCCCGCCACCGCCGTGGAGTGCTGCGCCGTGGCCCTCCGGCTGCGCGAGCGGCTGCGCGCGGACGGGCTCGACGCGTACGTGAAGACCTCGGGATCGAAGGGGCTGCATGTCCTCGTACCGCTGGTGCGGGCGCCCTCGCCGGAGGTCTCGGCGTACGCGAAGGCCCTGGCCGTCGAGGCGGAGGCTGCTCTGCCGGAGCTGGTGGTGCACCGGATGCGGCGGTCACTGCGGCCGGGGAAGGTCTTCGTCGACCACAGTCAGAACGCCGCCGCGAAGACGACCGCCGCGCCCTACACCCTGCGGGCCCGTCCGGAGCCGACCGTGTCCACCCCCCTGACCTGGGCGGAAGTCGAGGGCTGTACGACCCCCGGGCAACTGGTCTTCCGACTGGGAGACCTCGCGGGGCGACTCGACCGGTACGGGGACCTCTTCGACCCGCTCCTCGACCCGGAGCGGGCCGGGCACCTTCCCCGGTGATCTCGCCTTCCTGGTGATCTCGCCTTCCCGCCGATCTTTACGGGACGTGGTGATCAGCGGACCATGACCATATGAATGATGATCTGACAAGAGAGTATCTGGCTTCGGTCGAGGGCCAGTTGAGTGCCGACGGGTGCGCTCCGCGCTGGGAGGACTGGGCCGGCGTACCCGTTCTCATCGGACGCCGGGCCGACTTCCGGTGGCGTTGGATGGGCACGAACCTGCACCTGTTCACCATCGCCGCCTCCGTTCCCGAGGTCACCGTTCCGGGGATCCAGGCGTTCACCACGCAGACCCTGGCGTACGCCAGGAAGAACAAAGGCGGCCTGCCCGTCGGATTGCAGACCGGGGTCGCCGTCTTCCCGGTGCTGGTCAGCGAACGGGTGGACCCGGCGGCGATCGCGTGGGCGGAGGAGAAGCAGCGCAATCAGTTCGCCTGCTTCGCGCGCCCCGTCGTCGTCGATGCCACGCGGCGCCACGTGGGGCTCTACGGCGGGAAGCCCACGCTGGGCCGCGCCTACGCGTCCCACCTCATCCAGAAGGGCGAGCGCTACTTCCCCTTCCCTGGATAGGACCGGCGGCCGGGCCTGCGGTGGGTCCCGGCGGGGCGGGCGCCTCGCTCGGGCCGCCCACCGTCAGAGCCGTGCGGCACACTCTCCTTTCGAACTCCCCATCGCTCCTCAGCACTCGCGTCCCATGGAAGGAATCTCAGATGATCATTTTCGGCAGCAAGGGCTATCTCTACCAACTCGCGATCCTCACGCTGATATGCGGCCACTGCGGCAACCCGTCGGCGCACACGCTCCGGAAGCACGTCACCAAGTTCACGCTGTTCTTCGTGCCGTTGTTCCCGTTCTCCACGAAGTACGCGACGCAGTGCACGTTCTGCGGTGCGGAGCAGCGGGTGACCAAGGAACAGGCGGAACAGCTCCTCGCCCAGGGCGCCGGCCAGGCGTACGGACAGGGCGGGCAGGGCGGACAGGGCGGGCAGGGCGGCCCGGGCCAGGGGCAGCCGCAGCATCCCGAGCAGCAGAACCCGTACCAGCGCTGAGCGGAGCGGGCGGGTCCGCGCCGGGCGGGATCCCGTCGCGACCGTGCCACAAAGTGACATGTTGCGGACAGGGAGTGGCGAACCTAGCGTGAGTCACGCGAGCCGCATGCCGGAATCACCGGATCCTCGCCCTCAGGTCCCAGGAGTCAACATGCCCCTGCGTTCCCTCGGCCGCAGCGCCGTCGCTCTGGTCGCCACCACCGTCGCCGCCGCGGCCCTGGCCACCGCCGCCCCCGCCTTCGCCACGACGGCCGACGACACGGCGCCCAGGATCGAGTCCGCCGCCCGCCCCCACTTCAAGGGCCGGGTCACCGCCAGGACCGGGCTGCTGCTCCGCGACCGGCCGACCCGTAGCAGCAGGATCGTCGGCAGTGTCGATTTCGGCTCCGTCGTCGACATCTTCTGCAAGACGCGCGGCGACGACGTGGAGGGCAACGACCGCTGGTATCTCCTCGCCGACGGCACCTGGGCCTGGGCGTCGGCCAAGTACATCTCCAACATCGGCCGGGCGCCCAGCTGGTGCTGAAGCCCGGCCGAAGGCGGCTGACGCCTGGCTGAGAAGAGCCGACGACCGCTGTGACGCGATGTCGACATGCCTCTTGTCTTTCACATAACCGGACATAGGGCATGTCGCCTTGCTACGTTGCGGGGCATGACCGCAACGACGGCGGACGACCCCCCGCCCGAGCTACGCCTCCCCAAGCGCCGGGGGGTCGAACTCTCGCTTCTCGTCTGCGCCGTCCTCATCTCCGTCTTCGGTTACCTCAGCGTCGGCCTCGGCAAGGCCGACGCCGTACCGCCGGACGCGGCCGGATACGGCGCCGGTCTGGGCGCGCTCGCCCTCCTCGCGCATATCGCGGTACGCCTCCGGGCCCCGTACGCGGACCCCCTGATGCTCCCGATCGCGGTGCTCCTCAACGGCCTCGGCCTGGTGCTGATCTACCGGCTCGACCTGCAGACGCCGTCCGACCAGGCAGCTCCCACCCAGCTGGTCTGGTCCACGCTCGGCGTCGCGTTGTTCGCCGGAGTCGTCGTCTTCCTGCGCGACCACCGCGTCCTCCAGCGGTACGCGTACCTCTCGGTCGCCACCGCGCTCGTGCTGCTGATCGTCCCGATCTTCTTCCCCGCAGTGAACGGCGCGAAGATCTGGATCAGGTTCGGCGGACTCTCCTTCCAGCCCGGGGAGTTCGCCAAGGTCCTGCTCGCGGTCTTCTTCGCCGCGTACCTCGCCGCCAACCGCCACGCGCTCGCCTACTCCGGCCGGAGGAGCTGGAAGCCCCAGCTGCCACCGGGCCGGGTCCTCGGGCCGATCGTCGCGATCTGGCTGCTCAGCGTCATCGTGCTCATCCTGGAACGGGATCTGGGCACCTCGCTGCTTTTCTTCGGGCTCTTCGTGATCATGCTGTACGTGGCGACCGGACGCACCGGCTGGATCGCCGTCGGACTGCTGCTCGCCGGGGTGGGCGCCTTCGCCGTCGGTTCGTTCGAACCGCACGTGCACAGCCGCGTCCAGGACTGGCTCAGCCCGTTCGCGTCCATCGACGCGGGCCGTGGGCCGAGCCAGCTCGCCCAGTCCCTCTTCGCGTTCGCCGCCGGAGGGATGTTCGGCACGGGCCTCGGACTCGGCCATTCCATCCTGATCGGCTTCGCCGCCAAGTCGGACTTCATCCTCGCCACCGCGGGCGAGGAACTGGGTTTGGTCGGCCTGACCGCGATCTTCCTGCTGTACGCGCTGCTCGTCGCCCGCGGCTACCGGGCCGGGCTCGCCCTGCGCGACCCCTTCGGGCGACTCCTCGCCATCGGCCTCTCCTCGATTCTCGCGCTCCAGGTGTTCGTGATCGCGGGCGGAGTGATGGGGCTGATCCCGCTGACCGGTATGGCGATGCCTTTCCTCGCCCAGGGCGGTTCGTCCGTCGTCACCAACTGGATCATCGTGGCGCTGCTCATCCGGATCAGCGACTCGGCCCGCCGCCCCCGTCCGGGCACCGTGGAGACCGGAGTCATCGCACCGATCGTGGAGGACCCGGAGGCGGGAGTCATCACCCCGATCGGGCGGATCACCCCCGCGAGCCGGCCCGGCGGGCCGGGAGGAAGCGGAAGGCCCGGGGGCCCTGGGGAGAGTGAGGGACCCGGGGAGACCGGCGGATCCGGCGGGCCCGGGGCGACCGGCGGACCCGGGGAGACCGGAAGGGGCCGACGGTGATCCGTTATATCCGGCGGGCCGCCGCCTTCTGCCTGCTGCTCCTCCTCGCCCTGCTCGTCAACGCGGCCAGGATCCAGGTCTTCCAGGCCGACGCACTCGACAACAACCCCGCCAACCGCCGGGAGACCATCGCCCGGTTCGCCCAGCCGCGCGGCGATATCCTCGTCGGCGGCGCGACCGTCACCGGGACGAAGGACACCGGACAACAGCTGCGTTACGAACGGACCTACCGGCAGGGACCGCTGTACGCCCCCGTCACCGGCTACGCCTCCCAGACGTACGGCACGACGCTGCTGGAGAACGCCGAGGACGGCATCCTCACCGGTACGGACCCGATGCTGGCTCCGCTGCCCTTCTGGAACGACGTCACGCACGGCCGGCAGCCCGGCGGCAATGTCTCCACCACCATCAAGGCGTCCATGCAGCGCGCCGCGTACGACGGTCTGGCCGGGCGGCGGGGCGCGGTAGCGGCGATCGAGCCGTTCAGCGGCAGGATCCTCGCGCTGGTCAGCAGTCCGTCGTACGACCCCGAGCAGTTGTCGGGCACCGGCCGGGACGTCACCACCGCCTGGTCCCGGCTGAACGGGGAGAACGACCAGCCGATGCTCGACCGCGCCATCCGGCAGACGTATCCGCCGGGTTCCACCTTCAAGATCGTGACGGCGGCGGCCGCGCTGGAGTCCGAGAAGGTCACGGATGTGGACGCCCCGACCGACATCGCGGAGCCGTACGTCCTGCCGGGGACGCGCACCACGCTCCCCAACGAGGCGGAGGGGTGCGACAGGGCGTCACTCGCCTACGCGATCAGATTCTCCTGCAACACGGTCATGGCCGGGCTCGGGGTGGAGGTCGGACTGGCCGGGATGCTGGACACCGTGCAGAAGTTCGGCTTCAACGACACCAGGATCAAGATCCCGTCCGGGGTCGCCGCGTCGAACTTCGACACCCGTATGACCGACGACCAGCTGGCGCTCTCCTCGATCGGCCAGTTCGACACGAGGGCGACCCCGCTCCAGATGGCGATGGTCGCGTCGGCCGTCGCGAACGGCGGCGACCTCAGATACCCCTTCCTGGTCGACCGGACCCTGGCCTCGGACGGCGACGTGGTGTCCCGTACGCCCGAGAGGACCTACCAGCGGGCCATGAATCCGGCGACGGCGCGGCAGCTGCGGCAGATGATGATCGATGTGGTGCGGGACGGTACGGGGACGAGGGCCGGGATCGACGGGGCGACGGTCGGCGGGAAGACGGGGACCGCGCAGCACGGGGTGGGCAACTCCGGTACGCCGTACGCGTGGTTCATCGCCTGGGCCCAGGCGGCGAACTCGGCCCGCCCGGCGGTCGCGGTAGCGGTCGTCGTCGAGGACGCGGAAGCCGACCGGGCGGACATCAGCGGCGGGGGCGACGCGGCGCCCATCGCGCGGTCGGTGATGGAGGCGGCGCTCGAAGACTAGGCCTTGTCGTAGGACCAGGACACGTCCGGGCTGCCGGCGTTTCCGCCTCCTGGGAGCCGCGGCCCATACGCTGCGTCACATGAACGTTCTCTTCATCGCGAGTACGGCGGTCGTCGTCGCCGACCCACCGCAGAGCCGCGAACTCTTCATCGACGCCCTGGGCCTCCCCCTGGAGGGCGAAGAGGACGGCTACTACTCCAGTGGGAGCATCCCGGGCAGCGAACACTTCGGCATCTGGCCGCTCTCGCAGGCAGCCGAGGCGTGCTTCGGCACGCCGACGTGGCCCGCCGACCGGGCGGTCCCCCAGGCATCGGTCGAGTTCGAGGTCGAGGACGCGGACGCTGTCGCAGCGGCCGGCGGCGAGCTTGAGCGCGCGGGCTTCGCGCTGCTGCGCCCGGCCCGTACCGAGCCGTGGGGGCAGACGGTGACCCGGCTCCTCACGGACGACGGCTTGATCGTCGGCATCTCCTACGCCCCCTCACTTCACGACGGTGAATCTGCCTGAGCTTCGAATTCCACGCCTGCGCAGCAGGGTGGGGCCGAGCGGGGGCGGGTCGTGCCGGCCGGCTCCGTCGGAGACGATCCCGAGTGGGGTGACGCAGCCGTCCACCAAGATCTCACCCCCCTCCTGGGCCCCCAGCGACCCCCTCGTGCCGGTCGGTCCAACTCGCATGCGGATCGGCTCAGTTCAACCTTCGCAGGGGATTGACGTCCTTGCTGACGGGCAGTCTCATAAGAGGTGACCGCCGGTAACCCAGCCTTGAGGGGCGCTCCACCATGACGACAGTGCCCGAAGCCTCCGAACGCGACGTGCGGGTGCTCCGCGACGCACTCGGCCCCCTCCGGGACCGCGAGCAGGTCGCCGCCCGGCTTCTCGAAGCCTCCGCCAAGCACTCCTTCGACCCGGAGAAGGATCTCGACTGGGAGGCCCCGCTGGAGGACGGCAAGTGGTTCTGGCCGCCCGAGCTGGTCTCCCTCTACGGGACCCCGCTCTGGCGGAGGATGTCCGAGGAACAGCGGATGGACCTGGCCAGGCACGAGGCCGCGTCGCTCGCCTCGCTCGGCATCTGGTTCGAGATCATCCTGATGCAGCTGCTCGTCAGGCACATCTACGACAAGCCCGTGACCAGCAACCACGTCCGCTACGCCCTCACCGAGATAGCCGACGAGTGCCGGCACTCGATGATGTTCGCCAAGCTGATCCAGAAGAGCGGCACCCCCGCCTATCCCGTGCCCCGGCCGTACCACAACATGGCGCGCGTCCTGAAGACCGTCTCGACCACGCCCGGATCCTTCGCGGCCACCCTCCTCGGCGAGGAGATCCTCGACTGGATGCAGCGGCTGACCTTCCCCGATGACCGCGTCCAGACCCTCGTCCGAGGGGTGACCCGCATCCACGTCGTGGAGGAGGCACGTCATGTCCGCTACGCCCGGGAGGAGTTGCGGCGGCAGATGGTGTCCGCGCCGCGCTGGGAGCAGGAGTTGACCCGGCTCGGCTCCGGCCACGCGGCCCGGATCTTCTCGGTCTGCTTCGTCAATCCGCAGGTGTACGAGAACGTCGGGCTCGACCGCCGAGAGGCCGTCGCCCAGGTGAGGTCGAGCGGCCACCGGCGCGAGGTGATGCAGTCCGGCGCCGAACGCCTCACGGACTTCCTCGACGACATCGGGGTGCTGCGAGGGGTGGGACGAGAGCTCTGGAAGTCCTCCGGTCTCCTCGCCTGACCTCTCCGGCGAGGGGATCCCGGTGGCCGTCCGCGCCCCGGTGGGGCACGAGCGCCCGGACGCTGCCGTACCCGCACCGGCCCGTGGCGCACCGGCCCCGGGAGCCCCTACCGCTTGGGCGGCCGCCCGGTCTGAGCGAGACTGGAGGTGTGAGAAGCGAAAACACGCCATTCGTGGACGGGCCGCTGGACGGCCGCGTGCTGCCCATCCTGACCGGGCCGACCGGGCACCCGCCCAAGTGGTACGAGGTCCCGGTGCCGGACGCGGACGGCGGGCCTCCCACCATCCTCACCTACCGGCGCGAACCGATCGGCTACACCAAGCGGCTCGGGCTCCAGCGCGGCTGGAAGTACGTGTACGCCTCCGAGGGCCGCGAGGCCCGCAAGCTGAAGTGGCCCTGGTCGAAGCCGAGCGGCGGAACGCCGGACGGCGGCGGCACGCCGTAGGACGTCCGGGTGCCGAGCCACCACGCCGGGCGGCGGACGGATTCGCCCGCGCGGGGTGACACCGTTGAGCCGAATCGCCCACTCATGAGCTGGTCACACCATGTTTCGTCACATCATCATCTAGGACTGGGTGGGCTGGACTGTCCCTCCCACAAGCAGAGGTGATGACGTGTCAGGACGAGTGTCGCGCGCGGCCTGTACGACGGCGCTGGTGACCGCGACGGTCTTCGCGGCGGTGCCGTTCGCGTCGACCGCCACCGCGGAACCCGGCGACGACACGGGGGGACCCGCCGCGTCCGCGCCTCCGTCGGCTTCACCCTCGGCATCGGCTTCACCCTCGGCATCCGCCGAGCCGGGGGCCGGTGAGCCGGGGGCCGACAGGCCGGACAACGCCTCCCCTCCCCCCACCACCGTCGCCGGGATGCTCACCCAGCTCCAGGAGCTCTACCGCGAGGCCGAGGAGGCCAGCGAGGCGTACAACGCCACCGAGGAAGAGCTGACCCGGCTGCGCTCCGAGACCGTGAAACTGGGCAGCGGGCTCACCCAGGCCCGTACCGCCCTGGCCCACAGCCGTGGCGACGCCGGCCGGCTGGCCCGGGAGCAGTACCGGGGGCAGTCCGGCCTCGCCGGCTATGTCCGGCTGCTGCTCGCCCGGAATCCGCAGCGCGCCATGGAGCAGGGGCATCTGCTGGAGCGCGCGGCGCGCGGCAGGGCGGAGACGGTGGCGCGGCTGACGGGGGGCGAGCAGCGGGCCGGTGACCTGGCGAGGGCGTCCCGCAGGGCCCTCGACAAGCAGCAGTCACTCGCGGCGAAACAGAAGAAGCAGCGCGACGCCGTCAGGGCGCGGCTGCTGCGGGTCGAGAAACTGCTCGCCTCGCTGAGCAGCACGGAGATCGCGGCGGTGGCCGACCTGGAGAAGGCCGGTACGGACGAGGCGCAGCGGGAGCTGATCTCCTCCGGCGCACTCGGCGAGACGGACTCACTGGACGGCCGAACGGACGGCCGAACGGACGGCCAGGCGGACGGCCAGGCGGACCAGCAGCGTGGCCAACCGCGCGGCCCGCTCGACGACCAGCCCGAGCAGTCCGACCCGCTCGCCAACCCCTCCGGCCGGGCCGGCCCGTCCGGACAGCCCGCAGGCCACCGTCCCCCCTCCGCCCAGGGCGACCGGGCCCTGAGGTACGCCGTCGAGCAGATCGGCAAGCCGTACGAGTGGGGTGCCGAGGGCCCCGCGTCCTTCGACTGCTCGGGTCTGACCTCGCAGGCGTGGGCGCGCGCCGGACGGGCCATTCCCCGGACCAGCCAGGAGCAGTGGCGCACACTTCCCCGCGTCCCGCTGCCGGATCTCCGCCCCGGCGACCTGGTGATCTACTTCCGGAAGGCCACGCACGTGGCGATCTATCTGGGCGACGGCATGGTGATCCAGGCTCCGCGCCCCGGCGCCCGCGTCAAGGTCTCGCCGATCGCGGCGAATCCGCTACTCGGCGCCGTACGGCCTGATCCGGAGGCCAGGGCGCTCGCCCCGGAGTCGTACGCACCGCTACCGCTGCCCCCGGGCGCGGCGGACGGCTCCGGCACCGCGCCGCCGACCGCCGGTGGCAGGCCACCGGCGGTCGGCGGCCGACAACTGACAGCCGGGGTGTCTCGGCCCGAATCCCGAGGCACCCCGGCCGGTCCGGATCCGGTCAGGCCGCGCCGGCCGTGACCTCCGCCAGATACGCGTTCGTCTTCCCGGGCTCGTAGAAGAAGTTCTCGAAGTCGGCGGGATTGTCGAAGCCGTTCGCGAACCGGTCGGCGACCGGCGGCAGCTGGCCGGCCGCGCCGATCAGGTTGAGCACGTGCTCCGGCGGGACGCCCAGCATCGCGTTCGTCCACTTGGTGACGTGCCGCGCGGTGTCCCAGTACCGGTCGAACGCCGACCGCATCCACGCCTCGTCGAACTCCTTGTCGCCGTGCGTGACGATGGAGTCCAGATAGGCCGCTGCGCACTTGGACGCGGAGTTGGAACCCTGTCCGGTGATCGGGTCGTTGGCGACCACGACATCCGCGACGCCGAGGACGAGCCCGCCGCCCGGCAGCCGCCCGATCGGGTTGCGGACGGTCGGCGCGTACCGCCCCGACAGCGTGGCGCCCGCGTCCGTCAACTCCACCTTGGTGGCGCGCGCGTACTCCCAGGGCGTGAATCGCTCCATCAGCTCCAGGGTGAGCGAGAGATGCTCGGCCGGGTCCTTGACACCCTGGAAGACATCGAGCGGGCCGCCGGGGACGCCCTCCCAGAAGAGGATGTCCGCCCGGCCGGAGGTGGTGAGGGTCGGCATCACGAACAGCTCGCCGACGCCGGGCACCAGGTTGCAGCGGACCGCTTCGTGATCCGGGTGCTCGGGGCGCGGGCCCAGGCCGTGCACGTACGAGACGGCCAGCGCGCGCTGCGGGGCGTCGAAGGGCGAGCGGGACGCGTCGCGGGCGAACATCGAGACGAGTTCGCCCTTGCCCGCCGAGACCAGGACCAGGTCGTACGTGCGGGAGAAGTAGTCCAGGTCGGAGACGGCCGCGCCGTGGATCACCAGCTGGCCGCCGCGCTGCGCGAAGGTCTCCATCCAGCCGGCCATCTTGACCCGCTGGTCGACGGACTGGGCGTAGCCGTCCAGCTTGCCGACCCAGTCGATGGCGCGGGTCGAGTCGGGGGCGGAGACCGAGACACCGACGCCCTCGATCTTCGGCGCCTGCGACTCCCAGAAGCCGAGCTGGAGGTCACGCTCGTGCTGGAGCGCGGTGTGGAACATGCACTGCGTCGACATGACCCGGCCGGACCGGATCTCGTCCGCCGTGCGGTTGGACATCAGGGTGACCTCGTACCCCTCCGACTGGAGACCGAGGGCGAGCTGGAGGCCGGACTGGCCGGCTCCGACGATGAGTATCTTCCGCATGGGCGGGTTCTCCGTTTGCGTACGTGTGTAGAGGCGGGGCCGGCAGGCGGGGCGCGCTTCCTGACGCCCGGTCAGCCTGGTGCGGGAGAGGCGTCGAGGGCGTGGCGCACCAGCGCGAGCAGTGCCTCGACGGCGGTGATCCGCTTTCGCGCGTCCATGATCAATATGGGGACGCCGGGCGGGATCGTCAGGGCCTCGCGGACGTCCTCGGGCTCGAACGCCGGGGTGCCCTCGAAGTGGTTGACGGCGACGACGTACGGCAGACCGCAGCTCTCGAAGTAGTCGAGCGCCGGGAAGCAGTCGGGCAGCCGCCGGGTGTCGGCCAGCACGACGGCGCCGATCGCGCCGCGTACCAGGTCGTCCCACATGAACCAGAAGCGCTGCTGGCCCGGTGTGCCGAAGAGATACAGCACGAGGTCGTCGTCGAGGGTGATCCGGCCGTAGTCCATCGCCACGGTCGTGGTGATCTTGTCGGGCGTCGCGGTGAGATCGTCGGTGGCGGCGCTGGCCTGCGTCATCATCGCCTCCGTCTGCAGCGGAGGTATCTCGGAGACCGCCCCGACGAAGGTCGTCTTGCCGACGCCGAAGCCGCCCGCGACCACGATCTTGGTGGCGATCGGGGCGCGGGTACGGTCCAGCTGCCACGCCCGCGCTTCCTCCTCGGATTCGGCGGCCGCCGCCGGGGCGGAGATCCCCGATACGGCGGAGACGTCAGAGACGGCGGAGTCCACTCAGCACCCTTTCCAGCAGCGCGTGGTCGGGCCGGCCGGTGCCGTGACCGGTCCCGTACACACGGATCTTTCCCTGGTCGGCCAGGTCGCTGAGCAGCACCCGGACGACGCCCAGCGGCATCTTGAGCAGCGCCGAGATCTCGGCGACGGTACGCATGCGCCGACAGAGCTCGACGATGGCCAGCATCTCCGGCATGGCGCGCGCGGGCGCCGCGCCGTTCGCCAGCTCCTTGCGCTCGTCGGCCGCTTCGAGCGCGGCGACGAACGTCTCGACGAGCAGGACGTGTCCGAAACGCGTACGGCCGCCGGTCAGCGAGTACGGGCGGACCCGGGCCGGCCGCCGGTCGGAGCCGCGTACGGGCAGTCTGCGCAGCGGGTCGACGACAGGAGGCGTCACCGGCCGCTCTCCATCGACTGGCGCAGCTCGTCGCGGAGTTCGGGCGTCAGCGCGTGTCCGGCACGGCCGACGAAGAGCGCCATGTGGTAGGCCACGACACCCATGTCGCAGTCGGGGGTGGCGTGGACTCCGAGCAGCGAGCCGTCGCTGATCGACATGATGAAGACGCTGCCCTCCTCCATGGCGATCATGGTCTGCTTGATCCCGCCGCCGTCCATCAGCTTCGCCGCGCCCACGGAGAGACTGCCGATGCCCGACACGATGGTGGCCAGGTCGGCGCTGGAGCCGCGCGGGCCCTCCCGGCGCGCGGGTGTGGCCGCCTCTCCGTGCTGACCGGGGTCGGAGGAGAGCAGGAGCAGTCCGTCGGACGAGACGACGGCGACCGAACGCACTCCTGGCACCTCCTCGACGAGGTTGGTCAACAGCCAGTGCAGGTTACGTGCTTCGCTGCTCAGTCCGAATGTGCCGGTCGCAGTCAACTGCGTGCCTCCTCGACTGTCTCCCCCGTCTCTTCGGTGTGTAGCTCGGTCTGTGCTTCGGGTGCTATCTGCTCCGCGAGCTCGGCTTCGACATCGCGCCGGCCCTCCTTCGCCCCCTGGTGGAAACCGCCGAGCCGACGGCGCAGGGCTTCCGCGTCGACACTGCCGGTGCGCCCGGTGGGCGCGGCGGCGGGCTTGACGATCTTGGGGGCGCGCTTGGGCAGCCCCTTGTCGGTGATACGTACCCGCTCGGCGGTGTGGGACTCGTCGTCGGCGTCCTCTTCCGCCCCGGCGGTCGGGGCGCCCACGGGGGACGCGGCGTCGGCGGTCGGCCGGGGCAGCCGCATCAGGAAGGTGTCCTGGTCGAGGCCGGTCTCCGCCGGCTCACCCGCGCCGTCGCCGGCACCGTCGCGGACGCGCTCGTGGGCGTCCGGGCCGATGGCGTACGGGCCGGGCCGGGCGCTCTCGCGTTCGGCGGCGGCCTCGTCGGCCTCGGCGGCCTCGTCGGGCACGGCGGCCTCGGCGGACGCTACGGCTTCGGT
This sequence comes from Streptomyces sp. NPDC051569, assembly GCF_044454085.1. NCBI lineage: Bacteria > Bacillati > Actinomycetota > Actinomycetes > Kitasatosporales > Streptomycetaceae > Streptomyces > Streptomyces sp. NPDC051569. Next base: position 280,100 of record NZ_JBITDJ010000001.1, on the reverse strand, counting down.
GGGCTCGGCAGGCACGGTGGGCTGGGCGGCTTCGCCGCGCTCGGCGACGTCGGCGCGCTCGGCCTTGGGGGCCTCCGCCGCTTCGGCCGCCTCAGCGGCCTCCGCCTTGCGGATCGCCTCCTCCGCCGCGAGCACCAGCGGGTCGGGCGCGGAACGCCCGGGCAGCGCGTTGGAGTTGGCCTCCGCCGTCGATCCCGGCTGACTGAGCGCGGGCGCCGCCCCCGCCTTCCGTGCCTGGGGCGCCTTCACGGCCGGCGGCGATGCCGGAAGCAGGGCCGGCGGCAGTATGACGACCGCCGCCACACCGCCCTGCTGGTGCTCGCGCAGCTCGATCTTCACGCCGTGCCGGGCGGCGAGCAGAGCGGCGACGCGCAGCCCGAGCCCCTCGCCCTCGCCGTCGAACGTCTTCCGCTCCGCGAAGCCCTCGCGACCCTCGACGCCCTCCGGCGCGGCGAGCCGTGTGTTGAGCCGGGTGATCCGGTCCGCCGACATGCCGATGCCCTGGTCCTCGACGGAGAGCATCACCTCGCCGCTCTCCAGCAGCCAGCCGGAGAGCTGGACATCGGCGTCGGGCGGCGAGAACGACGCGGCGTTCTCCAGCAGCTCGGCGACGAGATGGCTGAGGTCGTCGGCGGCGAAGCCGGCCACCTGGGCGTGCGCCGGGAGGGACTGGATCGTGACCCGTTCGTACCGCTCGATCTCGCTCACGGCGGCGCGCAGGACGTCCACGAGCGGGACCGGCCCCGTAGGGCCGTGGCCGTGCTCGTGGCCCGCGAGTACCAGCAGGTTCTCGCTGTGCCGGCGCATGACCGTGGCCATGTGGTCGAGCCGGAAGAGGGTGTCGAGCCGCTCGGCGTCCTGCTCGCGCTCCTCCAGCTGCTCGATGACGCCGAGCTGGCGCTCGACGAGGCCGAGGGTGCGGAGCGAGAGGTTGACGAACGTGTGGTGGACCGTGTGCCGCAGCTCCTGGAGCTGGGCGGCCATCTCGGCGGTGCGCTGCAGGAGTTCGGAGCGCTGGGCCGCGGCCCTCTCGCGCTCGCCGACCAGGTCGCTCGGGTCGGCGCCGCCCCTTCCGGCGCGGACGGAAAGGTCGAGCAGCTTGCCGTGCAGGGCGTTGAGGGACCGTACGACCTGCGCGAACTCGTCGTTGCGGCCGGTGAAACGTACCGGCTCCTCGCTCTCGGGCGACGCGGCGATCCTGGCCGCGCCGATCCGTACGGCGGCGAGCGGCCTGGTGAGCGTACGGGCGACGGCCGTGGAGATCCCGATGGCGATCAGCAGACAGCCGCCGAGCAGGGCGACCCGCAGTTCGAGGCCGGTGACGTCGTCGTCGCGGAGCTGTTCGAGGCGGGCCACCTGGGTGGAGCCGAGACCGGACTCGACGCCGCGCATCTGGTCGATGCGGGCGGAGAGCGAGGACCCGACCTTCTCCTGATTGGCCTTGCGGTCACTGTCGGAGAGTTCGGGCCGGTCGGTGAGCCGGGTCAGGTACCCCTCGGCGGTCTTGACATCGGGTCCGGTGACCGTGCTCGTGAGGGAGTCGCGGGCCCGGGTGCTCGCGGTCTGGTCGAAGTCGGCGAGCGCGGCGAGTTCCCGGATGCGCGACTGCTGGGCGGCGGCGCTGAGGTCGTCGCGGAGCTGGTCGTTCTTCTCGGTCTCCGGGTCAGGCCGCGGCGGCGCGTAGAGCCCCGTGACGGGGTCGTACACCATGCCCGTGTTCGCGTTCCCTTCCGGGTCGCCGGGCACGGCCAGCGCGGCCAGCAGCAGGCCACGGGTGGCGGACGCCTGCTCGACAGCGCGGCTGAGCGCACCGGGGGCGCGGACGCCGTCGGCGGCCTCGGCCGGGGTCTTCTCGGCGAGTTCGTCGGCGAGGGCCTGGAGCTTGGCGATGACGTCGGAGTACGCGGTGTACGCCTCCATCGCCGAGCCCTCGCCGGTGAGGGCGGTGCGGCGGATGGAGGGAACGGTGGCGAGATCGCGCAGCAGGCCGGGGGACGCGGAGGCGGCGGCGCGGATCTCGTCGATCTGCCGGTCGACGCGGGCGCTGCGGGTGCCGGAGACCTTCTGCCCGGCCTTGCCCTTGGCCGTACCGCTGCCGTCGGTCGTACCGCTGCCGTCGCTCTCTTCGCCACCCGACTGCCCGTCACGGCCCGCGGCGATATGGACCATGACCTCGTCGCGTTCGTCCGCGAGGGAGTGGGCGAGGGTCACGGCCTGCCGGTTGAGTTCGGCGAGGGTCACCAGACGCTGAGCGTCGGTCAGCTCGGCCGAGGCGGCGAGGACGGCGGGGGCGCCCGCCACGACGACGGTGACACCGACGAGGGCGACACCGGCGATGAGGCGGCTGCGTACCCGCACGCGGCGCCCTTCCTTGGCCGGGGTCGACGTCACTCCGGTGGCCGGGGTGGCTCCGGTGCCCGGGGTGGCTCCGACGCCCGCCTTCTGGGGCTCACCCGGAGTTCCGCCGCGCATGACGTCGTTGCCCCGAGGCCGCTTTTTCTGCACCGGTGCTCGCATTCTTCACTCGTCCGCCCATGAAGCAGAGGTGACGACCGGTCACAACGGAAAACCCCCACCCACCCCTGGTACGGCTTCCGACCATTCCAGCGCTTTTGGGAGGGGGGCGCGCATCGGCCGCTCCACCACCCGAAGGAGTGAACAGTACGGATCAGTTGACGACCAACTCCGCCCGGCGCGCGCTCGGCGGAACCACCTGTGCCGGGTGGACCTTCCGCGCGGGCTTTGGCAGGATGCGCGCCCGCAGCTTCCCGGACCCGTCCGGAGTGGCTGATTCCGGCCCGAAGACACCGGCCTGACCTGGTGCGACGACCCCCCGGGCGAATGTGCGCACGAGGTGAAGGACTCATGCGGGCAGTCGTCACCGTCAGGCAGACTGGGCATCATGCGCATCGAACTGGCCACCGCACCCGGCGCCGCCGTACGGCCCAATGAGGACTGGACAGCAGTGTCCTTGCCCGCCGCCGGCGAGGGCGGAGCCCTGGTGGTCCTGGACGGGGTGACGCCCCCGGTCGGCGACGACGGGTGCGTGCACGGCGTCCCGTGGTTCACCGCACGACTGGGCGGCGCCCTGGCCGAACTGTCCGGTTCACGCCGGGATCTGACGCTGGCCGAGATCCTGGCCGCGTCGATCGCGCGCACCGCGGACGCCCACCGCACCACCTGTGACCTTTCTCACGTGCGGACACCTCAGGCGACCGTCGTCCTCGCGCGCTGGGGCGGAGACGTGGTCGAGCATCTGGTGCTCTCCGACTCGACGCTCCTTCTGGAGTCGCCGGACGGCGGAGTACGGGCGGTGCTGGACGACCGGCTGGACCGCCTGCCCGCCGAGACGCTCCGCTCACTCGCCGCGACGGACACGCTGCGCAACGCGGAGGGCGGCTTCTTCACCGCGGCGGCGGATCCGTCGGTCGCCGGGAAGGCGGTGACGGGCCGCACGCCGGTCGCGGAGGTGCGTTCCCTCCTCGCCCTGACGGACGGCGCGACCCGCTGGGTGGAGCTCTTCCGGGAAGGCGACTGGTCGGACTGCCTGGCGCTGGTCCGCAAGAACGGCCCGCAGGAGCTGATCGACCGGGTACGGGCGGCGGAGTCGGCGGACCGGGACGGCGCGGCGTTCCGCCGCTGGAAGTCGAGCGACGACGCGACGGTGACGTACGTGGAGCTCTAGCGCGTGCCGGGCCGGCCGTGGCGCGGCCGGCCCCCGGAGCGGACCGGCCGCGTCAGATCTCGGCGCGGGCGTTGAGGTGGTGGAGCAGCCGGGCCAGCTCCGCGATCTCGGCCCGGTCCCAGTCGGCCAGCTTCTGTACGTACAGCTCGCGGCGTGCGTCCCGGACCTGCCGGAAACGGGCCAGGCCCTCGTTGGTGACACGGACGAGTGAAGCGCGCCCGTCCGCCGGGTCGGGCTCGCGGGTGACGAGCCCCAGCTCCTCCAGCGCGCGCAGCTGGCGGCTCATCGTGGCCTTGCCGACGCCGAAGTAGTAGGACAGCTCGGTGGCCCGCTGGCTGCCGGTCTCCTCCAGCCGGACGAGCAGTCCGTACGCGGCGGGCTCCAGCTCGGGGTGGACCTCGCGGGCCATCTCGCCGGAGCTGGCCCGGGCGCGGCGCAGAAAGACCGCCAACTCCCTTTCCAGCGCCAGGAATTCGTGGTCCACACCACATCCCTGGGCCGGATCCGGTCGGTCGGCCGTACCGCTCCCGTGCACGTCAGCACTCATCGTGCGCTTTTCCGCTCCTGAAAGTTTCTTCCACCGTCGGCCGTTGCCGCAGCTCGTTCAGTATTTCGCAGGTTTATACCAACGACGGCAGCGTGGCGCCCTTCCGTCACGCGGGTCTACGTGCGTAGCGTCAGTGCGGGCGTGCCGCCCCACCGCACGCCGCCCCGTCATGAGGTCCCCCCACCGAGGTCTTCGGAGGCACGCAATGCCCGTGCACAGATCCGGAACGTACGGCCGCTCGTTCCGCGCCGTGGCCGGCGCTCTCCTCGCAACTCTCGCGCTCGTCCTCACCCTCCCGGGCGCGGCGAACGCCGCCGACCCCCCGGCAGATCCCCCGGCCGAGCTGCCCGCACGAGGCTCGGCCCACATGGGCATGGGCGTCATCGCGCACGACGGCCAGGGCCGTATGCCCCGCGACGAACGCGTCGTGCAGACGGAAGGCGTCGACGTCGCCGGCTATCAGGGGGACGTCGACTGGGCGTCCCTGTGGAACAGCGGCGTGAAATGGGCCTACGTCAAGGCCACCGAGGGGAACTACTACAAGAACCCGTCCTTCTCCTCGCAGTACAACGGCTCGTACAACGTCGGCATGATCCGCGGCGCGTACCACTTCGGCACCCCGAACGACGCGAGCGGCGCCGTGCAGGCCAACTACTTCGTGGACGGCGGCGGAGGCTGGTCGCGGGACGGCAGGACCCTGCCGGGCGTGCTGGACATCGAGTGGAATCCGTACGGCGAGTCCTGCTACGGCAAGACCCAGGCCCAGATGGTGGACTGGATCCGGGACTTCCTGAACACGTACAAGGCCCGCACCGGCCGCGACGCGGTGATCTACACGGCGACGAGCTGGTGGATCGAGTGCACGGGCAACTACACGGGCTTCGGTGCCACGAACCCGCTCTGGATCGCCCGCTACAACACCACGGTCGGCGAGCTGCCGGCCGGCTGGGACGTCCAGACGATCTGGCAGTACACCTCGACGGGCCCGTACGTCGGCGACCACGACCGCTTCAACGGCGCTCTGGACCGGGTCGTGGCCCTGGCCAACGGCTGACCCCGCCGCGAACGCACGCAGCGCGGTCCCGACCGGAACGGACCCCCGGTCGGGACCGCGCTGTCATGCTGTCAGCGGCAGAGCTGGAGATCACGAGCAGTCGGCGGTACGGGAGGACATCATGAGCGCCGGTGAGTGGGTCAGCAGCTCCATGCCGTACCTGACGCCTCGGGACAGCGGGCAGCCGGACGCCTGGGGCGCCGAGCTGGCCGCGCGGGGGCGGCGTGGAAGCCAGCGCGTCGTTCACGCGGGAGAGATCCCGGCGTCCGCGGAGCCGGCGGGGCTCCTCGGGGTGGCCGAGGGCGAGACCGTCGTCGTCCGCAGGCGGGTGATGTACCTCGAAGACGTGCTGTGCGAGCTGACCGACACCTACTACCCGGCTTCCGTCGCGCGTGGCACGCGTCTCGCCGGAACAGCCAAGATCCCGGGCGGAGCCGTCACCCTGCTCGCCCAGCTGGGGCACGTGGGGGTACGCGTCCGGGAGGAGGTGACCGCTCGCCTGCCCGGTGAGGAGGAGCGGGAAGCCCTGCGCACGGAGGCGGACGAACCGGTGCTGCGTCTGACGCGCGTCACCCTGGACGCCGACGACCGGCCCATCCAGGTCGACATCATGACGATGCCGGCCCGCCTTCAGCGGCTGCGCTACGAGATCAGCATCGGAAGACCGTGACGCACGACGGCCGGGCCCGGATTTTCGTTCCGGGCCCTGCCGTCGTACGCGTCCGTTCTCGTGGGCCTTACGCCGCCGCCGACACCAGGACCTCCGCCGGGGACAGGGCGATCTCCAGGACCTGACGGACATCCGTCACCGGGCGGACGTCCAGCTTGTCGAGGATCTCGGCCGGGACGTCGTCCAGGTCGGCCTCGTTGCGCTTCGGGATCACCACCGTCGTGAGGCCGGCCCGGTGGGCGGCCAGCAGCTTCTGCTTGAGGCCGCCGATGGGCAGGACCCGGCCGGTCAGTGAGACCTCGCCGGTCATGGCGACGTCGGTGCGGACCTGCCTGCCGCTCAGCAGCGACGCGAGCGCCGTCGTCATCGTGATGCCCGCGCTCGGGCCGTCCTTCGGCACCGCGCCCGCCGGGAAGTGGATGTGCACGCCCCGGTCCTTCAGGTCGGCGACCGGCAGTTCCAGTTCGGCGCCGCGCGAGCGGAGGAAGGAGAGCGCGATCTGCGCCGATTCCTTCATCACGTCACCGAGCTGTCCGGTCAGGGTCAGGCCGGAACCGCCGGTCTCCGGGTCGGCCAGCGACGCCTCGACGAAGAGGACGTCACCGCCCGCGCCGGTCACCGCGAGCCCCGTCGCCACGCCGGGCACCGCCGTGCGGCGCTCGGCCGGGTCCTGGGCGGACTCGGGGACGTGGTGCGGCCGGCCGATCAGCCCGCGCAGGTGCTCGTCGCGGAGCGTGAAGGGCAGCTCGCGCCGGCCCAGCTCGTGCTCGGCCGCGACCTTGCGCAGCAGCCTGGCGATGGACCGCTCCAGGTTTCGCACGCCCGCTTCGCGGGTGTACTCCCCTGCCAGCTTCCGCAGCGCGTCGTCCTCCAGGGTGACCTCGCCGGGCTCCAGGCCCGCGCGCTCCAGCTGCCGGGGCAGCAGGTGATCGCGGGCGATGACGACCTTCTCGTCCTCGGTGTAGCCGTCGAGCCGGACCAGCTCCATGCGGTCGAGCAGCGCCTCCGGGATGGCTTCCAGGACGTTCGCCGTGGCGAGGAACACCACGTCGGACAGGTCGAGTTCGACCTCCAGATAGTGGTCACGGAAGGTGTGGTTCTGCGCCGGGTCCAGGACTTCGAGCAGGGCCGCGGCCGGGTCGCCCCGGAAATCGGAGCCGACCTTGTCGATCTCGTCGAGCAGGACGACCGGGTTCATCGAACCGGCCTCCTTGATCGCCCGGACGATGCGGCCCGGCAGGGCGCCGACGTAGGTACGCCGGTGTCCGCGGATCTCCGCCTCGTCCCGCACACCGCCGAGCGCGACCCGGACGAACTTGCGTCCCATGGCGTGCGCGACCGATTCGCCGAGCGAGGTCTTGCCGACGCCGGGCGGGCCCACCAGAGCCAGGACGGCGCCACCGCGACGGCCGCCGACCACACCGAGGCCGCGCTCCGCGCGCCGCTTGCGCACGGCCAGGTACTCGGTGATGCGTTCCTTCACGTCCTCCAGGCCCGCGTGCTCGGCGTCGAGGACGGACTGGGCGCCCCGGATGTCGTACTCGTCCTCGGTGCGCTCGTTCCAGGGCAGTTCGAGCACGGTGTCGAGCCAGGTCCTGATCCAGGAGCCCTCGGGGCTCTGGTCGGACGAGCGCTCCAGCTTCTCGACCTCCTTGAGGGCGGCTTCCCGCACCTTCTCGGGGAGGTCGGCGGCCTCGACACGCGTCCGGTAGTCGTCGGACTCGTCCTGGTCGTCACCCTCGCCGCTCAGCCCGCGCAGTTCCTTGCGTACGGCTTCGAGCTGGCGCCGCAGCAGGAATTCGCGCTGCTGCTTGTCGACGCCCTCCTGGACGTCCTTGGCGATGGACTCCGCGACGTCCTGCTCGGCGAGGTGCTCGCGCAGCTGCTCGGTGGCGAGCTTGAGGCGGGCCACCGGGTCGGTGGTCTCCAGCAGCTCGACCTTCTGGGCCGTGGAGAGGAACGGTGAGTACCCGGAATTGTCGGCGAGCGTCGACACGTCGTCGATCTGCTGCACCCGGTCGACCACCTGCCAGGCGCCCCGCTTCTTCAGCCAGTCGGTGGCGAGGGCCTTGTACTCCCTCACCAGGTCGGCGACGGCGCCGGGCAGCGGTTCGGGCGCGGTTTCGTCGACGCTGACGCCCTCGACCCAGAGGGCCGCGCCGGGGCCGCTCGTACCGGCGCCGATCTGGACGCGGCCTCTACCGCGGATCAGTGCGCCGGGGTCGCCGTCGGAGAGCCGGCCGACCTGCTCGACGGTGCCCAGCACGCCGGTGCCGGCGTAGGTCCCGTCGATGCGCGGCACGAGCAGCACCTTGGGCTTTCCCGCGCCACTGTCACCGGCGCGGGATGCCGCCTGCGCGGCCTCGACCGCGGCGCGGACTTCGGTGTCGGACAGGTCGAGAGGCACCACCATGCCGGGCAGAACGACCTCGTCGTCGAGCGGCAGCACGGGAAGCGTGAGCGATGTGGACGTGGCAGCCATGATCTCCCCTTCGGCAATCAAGTTGAGCTATGTGGACTCAATGCTGGTGGGTCGGCAGATGTTCCCGGGGTCTCGTTCGCTGAGAGCGATCGCTCTCGCACGGCCCGGAAGGAGCGCGGCTTCCTGACGACAACGTCCAGCAGCCGTAAGACCTTCCACGGCACCGCGCGGTGGTCGTCCTCACTCCACGGACCTCGGTCGGCGGGCGGATCGCCCGGGCTCTCAGCGGTCCCGGCCGGCGATCAGGGTTCGCCGGGCGGAGAAATGGACTGTCCCCGCTGTCCTCGTCCCGCCAGGATGATCAGCGACAGCCGGCCGCCGGACGAGGAGATCCACCGTGCCCCACCCCGCGCCCATCCCGATCGCCGACGACCCGATTCCCGACGACGCGATCGCCGACGGCCCGATCGCCGACGACCCGGCTCCCGACATCGGCACCGTCACCGGCCTCGGCACCGGCCTCGGCACCGGCACGGGCCCGGGCGCCGACGCGCACGCCGCGCCCGTCACGCTCGACCGGCGGGACGGGCCGTACGGCGAGGTCGTCCTGCGGCAGCGAGGCGCGCGGCTGGAAATCATCGCCAACGGGTGCTTTCTGATGGACACCTCGGACGGCCGCTCCGAGCGGCTGCTGATCGACGCCGCGCTGGACGCGCTTCCCGGAGACCGGGACGAGAGGCCCGCCGTCCTCATCGGCGGCCTCGGTGTCGGCTTCTCCCTCGCGCACGCCGCCGCCGACCGCCGCTGGGGCCGGATCGTGGTCGTCGAGCGCGAACAGGCCGTCATCGACTGGCATCTCACCGGCCCGCTCGCCCGGATCTCGGGCACGGCGCTCGCCGATCCGCGTACGGCCGTCCTCCACACCGACCTGGTGGAGTATGTACGGGCGGCCACGGAACGTTACGACGCACTCTGTCTGGACATCGACAACGGACCGGACTGGACCGTCACCGACGGCAACGTCGGCCTGTACTCGCCGGAGGGGCTCGCGGCCTGCCGGGCGCGGCTGAAACCGGGCGGTGTCCTCGCCGTTTGGTCGGCGCAACCGTCTCCCGCCTTTGGCGAAGCGTTACGGAATGCCGGGTTCACCGGGGTAAGGGCGGAAGAGATCCCGGTTGCCCGAGGCGTACCCGACGTGGTCCATCTCGCTGTTCGCACTGCGTAGCCGGGACCCTCCCGCTGCCTCTACGCTGCTCCCGACACACGGATCCACCATCCGCATGAGGAATGTGGATCAGGGATCGCGAAACGCGTACCAGGGGCGGGCGATGGAGCAGACACACACCAGCCACAGCGGAGTCGCGGCCACGCCCAGCGCCCAGCGCCGGGTCCTGGTCGTCGAGGACGACGCCACGATCGTCGACGCGATCGCGGCGCGGCTGCGGGCCGAGGGCTTTCTGGTGCAGACGGCGGTGGACGGCCCGGCTGCCGTCGACGCGGCCGAGGCCTGGCAGCCGGACCTGATGGTCCTCGACATCATGCTGCCCGGCTTCGACGGCCTGGAGGTCTGCCGCCGCGTGCAGGCGCAGCGCCCGGTGCCGGTGCTGATGCTGACGGCCCGTGACGACGAGACCGACATGCTGGTCGGCCTCGGGGTCGGCGCCGACGACTACATGACCAAGCCGTTCTCCATGCGCGAGCTGGCGGCCCGGGTGCATGTGCTGCTGCGCCGGGTGGAGCGCGCGGCGCTCGCCGCGGTGACACCGCGCAGCGGCATCCTGCGCCTGGGTGAGCTGGAGGTCGACCACGCGCAGCGCCGGGTGCGGGTGCGCGGCGAGGACGTCCATCTGACACCCACCGAGTTCGATCTGCTGGTCTGCCTGGCGAACACCCCGCGCGCGGTGCTCTCCCGGGAGCAGCTGCTCGCCGAGGTGTGGGACTGGGCGGACGCCTCCGGCACCCGTACGGTCGACAGTCACATCAAGGCGCTGCGCCGGAAGATCGGCGCCGAGCGGATCCGTACCGTGCACGGCGTCGGCTACGCGCTGGAGACTCCGGCGCCATGACCCGGCCCCGGGGCGGCGGTGCCGGCAGCGAGAGACAGGGCCGGGAGAGACACGGTCACGACAGGTACGGTCACGACCGGCGCGGCCGGGAGGTCCGTGGCCGCGCCACCGGCCCGGAGAGAACCGGGCTGCGGCCGTTCTCCATCAAGACCAAGCTCGGCACGCTCGTCGTCGTCTCCGTCTTCATCACGACGGGTCTGCTGATGGTGGCCCTGCACACCAAGACCGAGCTGCGCTTCATCACGGTCTTCTCGGTGATCGCGACGCTGCTGATCACCCAGTTCGTGGCCCACGGCCTGACCGCTCCGCTCGACGAGATGAACACGGTCGCCAAGGGCATATCGCATGGCGACTACACCCGCCGGGTGAGCGGCGCCGACCGCCGTGACGAGCTGGGTGACCTCGCCTCCACCATCAATCGCATGGCCGACGATCTGGAGGCCGTGGACCGGCACCGCAAGGAGCTGGTCGCGAACGTCTCGCACGAGCTGCGCACGCCCATCGCGGCCCTGCGTGCCGTGCTGGAGAACGTCGTCGACGGGGTGTCCGCCGCCGATCCGGAGACGATGCGGACGGCGCTGCGGCAGACGGAGCGGCTCGGCCGGCTGGTGGAGACGCTGCTCGACCTGTCCCGGCTCGACAACGGCGTCGTCACGCTGAGGGCCCAGCGCTTCGAGGTGTGGCCGTATCTCTCCGGCGTGCTCAAGGAAGCCGGTCTGGCCGCCTCGCAGCGCAAACTGAGCTCCGGCTCCGGCAACCACACCCGTACGGACGTACATCTGCATCTGGATGTCTCGCCGCCGGAGTTGACCGCGCACGCGGACGCGGAGCGGCTGCATCAGGTCGTCGCCAACCTCATCGACAACGCGGTCAAGCACAGCCCGCCGCACGGCCGGGTCACCGTCCGGGCCCGGCGCGGCGAGCAGCCCGAGTCGCTGGACCTGGAGGTGCAGGACGAGGGGCCCGGGATTCCTGAGCAGGAGCGGCACCAGGTCTTCGAGCGCTTCAACCGGGGCACCGCGCAGTCCCCGCACGGCCCCGGCAGCGACGGCGGTACGGGTCTGGGGCTGGCGATCGCGCGCTGGGCGGTGGATTTGCACGGCGGGCGCATCGGCGTGGCCGAATCCGCTCGGGGCTGCCGGATACAGGTCACCCTTCCGGGAGTCCCCCGGGCGCGCGGTTGACGTACAGTTCGAAGCGTTAGCGCACGATCTCCGGGTACGGAGTCGGGGACGGGCGGGCTACGGGCCGCGGACCGGCCGTGGCGGGGCGGCCGAGCGACTCTTGTGCATCCCTGGCGCAACGGAACCTGGCTTGTTTCCCGCCATTTCATACGCTGAAACCCACCGTTCGATGTGAGATGCACGACGATGGCACGCCCGGTCTGCACCTGCTGGCCTGGTAGGCGTAGCCTTGATTCCCGCTGTCCATCACCTTGTGAAGCGGAAGAGGGCGGTTCACGCCGTGTCGTCTCAGTCCCCCAGTAACGCGAGCATCTCGACCGACGAAGACGGGCAGGGCAAGAGCCCTGCCGCTGCCTTCGGAGCCAACGAATGGCTCGTCGACGAGATCTACCAGCAGTACCTCCAGGATCCGAATTCGGTCGACCGTGCCTGGTGGGACTTCTTCGCCGACTACAAGCCGGGCACCTCCGGCACGGCGGACAAGCCCGCGGAGACCGCAGCCGCGGGGGCTGCGGTGCCCACGACCCAGGCCCCGGCCCCGGCCGTCGCCCCGGTTCCCGCCGCGGCAGCCGCTCCGGCGAAGCCCGCCGCGGCCGCCCCGGCTCCGGCCCAGGCCGCCGCTCCGGCCGCCGCGCCCGCGGCTCCGGCGAAGCCCGCCGCGGCGGCACCGGCTCCGGCCGCTCCGGCGCAGGCGGCACCCGCCGCCAAGCCCGCCGCCGCCCCGGCGCCGCCCAAGGCCGCCGCCGCGCCCGCCGGCAAGGACGGCTCGCCCGCCGAGGGTCCGGAGTACCTGACGCTGCGCGGCCCGTCGGCCGCCGTCGCGAAGAACATGAACGCCTCGCTGGAACTGCCCACGGCCACGTCCGTGCGCGCCGTCCCGGTGAAGCTGCTCTTCGACAACCGCATCGTCATCAACAACCACCTGAAGCGTGCGCGCGGCGGCAAGATCTCGTTCACGCACCTCATCGGGTACGCGATGGTGCAGGCGCTCAAGGCCATGCCGTCGATGAACCACTCCTTCGCGGAGCGGGACGGCAAGCCGACCCTGGTCAAGCCCGCGCATGTGAACCTCGGTCTCGCCATCGACCTGGTGAAGCCGAACGGTGACCGCCAGCTCGTCGTCGCCGGCATCAAGAAGGCCGAGACGCTCAACTTCTTCGAGTTCTGGCAGGCGTACGAGGACATCGTCCGCCGCGCCCGCAACAACAAGCTGACGATGGATGACTTCACCGGAGTCACCGCGTCGCTGACCAACCCGGGCGGCATCGGCACCGTCCACTCCGTACCGCGCCTGATGCCCGGTCAGGGCCTCATCCTGGGCGTCGGCGCGATGGACTACCCCGCCGAGTTCCAGGGCACCTCGCAGGACACCCTGAACAAGCTGGGCATCTCGAAGGTCATGACGCTGACCTCGACGTACGACCACCGCGTCATCCAGGGCGCCGCCTCCGGCGAGTTCCTGCGGATCCTCAGCCAACTGCTCCTCGGCGAGAACGAGTTCTTCGACGAGATCTTCAAGGCGCTGCGCATCCCGTACGAGCCGGTCCGCTGGCTCAAGGACATCGACGCCTCGCACGACGACGACGTCACGAAGCCCGCCCGGGTCTTCGAACTGATCCACTCCTACCGGGTGCGCGGCCACGTCATGGCCGACACGGACCCGCTGGAGTACCGCCAGCGCAAGCACCCCGACCTGGACATCACCGAGCACGGGCTCACGCTGTGGGACCTGGAGCGGGAGTTCGCGGTCGGTGGCTTCGCCGGCAAGTCCATGATGAAGCTGCGCGACATCCTGGGCGTGCTGCGTGAGTCGTACTGCCGCACCACCGGCATCGAGTTCATGCACATCCAGGACCCGAAGCAGCGCAAGTGGCTGCAGGACCGGGTGGAGCGCCCGCGCGCCAAGCCCGAGCGCGAGGAGCAGCTCCGCATCCTGCGCCGGCTCAACGCGGCCGAGGCGTTCGAAACGTTCCTGCAGACGAAGTACGTCGGCCAGAAGCGCTTCTCGCTGGAGGGCGGCGAGTCCGTCATCCCGCTGCTCGACGCGGTCATCGACTCCGCCGCCGAGTCGCGCCTGGACGAGGTCGTCATCGGCATGGCGCACCGCGGCCGCCTGAACGTCCTCGCGAACATCGTGGGCAAGTCGTACGCGCAGATCTTCCGGGAGTTCGAGGGCAACCTCGACCCGAAGTCGATGCACGGCTCCGGCGACGTGAAGTACCACCTGGGCGCCGAGGGCACCTTCACCGGGCTGGACGGCGAGCAGATCAAGGTCTCGCTGGCCGCGAACCCCTCGCACCTGGAGGCGGTCGACCCGATCCTGGAGGGCATCGCCCGCGCCAAGCAGGACATCATCAACAAGGCCGGTACGGACTTCACGGTCCTGCCCGTCGCCCTCCACGGCGACGCGGCCTTCGCGGGCCAGGGCGTCGTCGCCGAGACGCTCAACATGTCGCAGCTGCGCGGCTACCGCACCGGCGGCACGGTCCACATCGTGATCAACAACCAGGTCGGCTTCACCGCCGCCCCGGAGGCCTCGCGTTCGTCCATGTACGCGACCGACGTCGCCCGCATGATCGAGGCGCCGATCATCCACGTGAACGGTGACGACCCGGAGGCCGTGGTCCGCGTCGCGCGGCTCGCCTTCGAGTTCCGCCAGACGTTCAACAAGGACGTCGTGATCGACCTCATCTGCTACCGCCGCCGCGGTCACAACGAGGGCGACAACCCGCAGTTCACCAACCCGCAGATGTACAACCTGATCGACAAGAAGCGCTCGGTGCGCAAGCTCTACACCGAGTCCCTCATCGGCCGGGGCGACATCACGCTGGAAGAGGCGGAGCAGGCGCTCCAGGACTTCCAGGGCCAGCTGGAGAAGGTCTTCGCGGAGGTCCGCGAGGCCACCTCGGGGCCCGCCCCGACGCATGTCCCGGACGCCCAGGCCGAGTTCCCGGTGGCCGTCACCACGGCGGTCTCCCAGGAGGTCGTCAAGCGGATCGCCGAGTCGCAGGTCAACATCCCGGACACCGTCAGCGTCCACCCGCGCCTGATGCCGCAGATGCAGCGCCGCGCGTCCTCCGTGGACGACGGCACGATCGACTGGGGCATGGGCGAGACCCTCGCCATCGGCTCGCTGCTGATGGAGGGCACCCCGGTCCGGCTCTCCGGCCAGGACACCCGCCGCGGCACGTTCGGCCAGCGCCACGCGGTCCTGGTCGACCAGGAGACCGGCGAGGACTACACCCCGCTGCAGTACCTCTCCGAGGACCAGGCCCGTTACAACGTCTACGACTCGCTGCTCAGCGAGTACGCGGCGATGGGCTTCGAGTACGGCTACTCGCTGGCCCGCCCGGACGCGCTGGTCATGTGGGAGGCGCAATTCGGTGACTTCGTCAACGGCGCGCAGACCGTGGTGGACGAGTTCATCTCGTCGGCCGAGCAGAAGTGGGGCCAGACGTCCGGCGTCACGCTGCTGCTGCCGCACGGCTACGAGGGCCAGGGCCCGGACCACTCGTCCGCCCGCCCGGAGCGCTTCCTCCAGATGTGCGCCCAGCACAACATGACGGTCGCCATGCCGACCCTGCCGTCGAACTACTTCCACCTGCTGCGCTGGCAGGTCCACAACCCGCACCACAAGCCGCTCGTCGTCTTCACCCCGAAGTCGATGCTGCGTCTGAAGGCCGCGGCGTCCAAGGCGGAGGAGTTCACCACCGGCGGCTTCCGCCCGGTGATCGGCGACGCGTCCGTGGACCCGAACGCGGTCCGCAAGGTCGTCTTCTGCTCGGGCAAGGTCTACTACGACCTGGAGGCCGAGCGGCAGAAGCGCGGCGTCACGGACACCGCGATCCTGCGCCTGGAGCGCCTGTACCCGCTGCCGGGTGCGGAACTGCAGGCCGAGATCGCCAAGTTCCCGAACGCCGACAAGTACCTGTGGGCCCAGGAGGAGCCGGCGAACCAGGGTGCCTGGCCGTTCATCGCGCTCAACCTGATCGACCACCTGGACCTGGCGGTCGGCGCCGACATCCCGCACGGCGAGCGCCTGCGCCGGATCTCGCGTCCGCACTCCTCGTCCCCGGCGGTCGGCTCGGCCAAGCGCCACCAGGCCGAGCAGCAGCAGCTGGTCAGCGAGGTCTTCGACGCCTGACCGGCGTCGGTACGGCTCTGTCCGTACGGCTTCACCCGCACATGCCGGAGGGCCCGGCCCGCGATCGTCTCGCGGGCCGGGCCCTCCGGCATGTGCCACGACTTATCCTGAGGGGAAAAGCCCGTCCCACCAGGAGCATGTCTTGTACTTCACCGACCGTGGCATCGAGGAACTGGAGAAGCGGCGCGGCGAGGAGGAGGTCACTTTCGAGTGGCTCGCCGAGCAGCTGCGTACGTTCGTCGATCTCAACCCCGACTTCGAGGTCCCGGTCGAGCGGCTCGCCACGTGGCTGGCGCGGCTGGACGACGACGAGGACGACGAGGAGTGACGGGAGCGGCCTCGCGCTGACGGGAGCGGCCTCGCGCACTGACCCCCTGCCGTACGGCCACCGCCGTCCCGCTCAGTGGCGGAGGCGTGGCCGGTCGTACGCCAGTCCCAGCGCGCCGTGCGCGATCAGCAGCGCTCCGGCGACGGTCCAGCCGGCGCTGTGCCGGCGGACGCCCCAGAGGGCCAGCGGGACGCCGGCCGTGAGCTGGGCGGCGCCGAGCATCCGGGCCCGGGGCCCCCGGAACCAGGCGCCTCCGGGCCCGGCGCTCACCGGGTGCGCCCCGGTCCGTACCGTACGGACCACCTCACGGGGCCCCGCCCATTCGACCTCCTCCGCACCCGGCTGGTCGCGTACCGCCTGCCGCAGCCGGTCGGCCGGAGACCCCGGCGTCAGACCGGCCGGGAGCGAGACCCCGGTCCGGGTGAGGACCGCGGACAGCGCGAGCAGCCTGGCCCGCGCGTCGGCCGAGGGGTCGGGGCGGGTGAGCGGCTCCAGGGCCTGGAAGTCCAGTACGGGATCGAGCCCGAGACGGGCCGCGAACGTCCGCATCGCCTCGTCCTCGCCGGCCGGTGTGCCGTCCGCGAGCCAGACGTAGCCGACCGTACGGCGGAAACCGGCGGCCAGGGTGTATCCGGCGCGGTCCTCGTCCCACCACAGCGCGAGGACCGGCCAGTTGGCGCCCACGGCGAGGGCGATGGCCCAGCCCGAGACCACCCGTTCGACCGGCTCACCGACGTGCAGCCAGGGCTTGCCCTCGGGCACGAGCACACTCCAGTCACGGCCCGCCGGGGCGAGCATCAGCCGTTCGCGGAGCAGCCGGGCGGCGGGCCGTACCGCCGGGGGCTCGGCCCGGCACAACAGCAGAGCACCTGAGGGTGTCGCGTTCATGGTTCTTACGCTAGGCCACCTTGCCCTGATATGAGCGCTATGTCCCTGGAGGGGCCGCCCCGAGCCTCTCACCCGGCCTTGACTTACCCCAACCGCGATATATCGTGTTGAGCAAGAAGACGCGATATGTTGCGTCACGGGCGGCCCCGGGAGGTCAGCACCATGGCAGAGTCGACGTGGCACGTCGCTGAGCCGAAGAAACTCACCTTCGACGATCCGGTGACGGCGCTCAGCGTGCGCCTCGTCAACGGGACGGTGAACGTCGTCGGCACGGACGCCGCACTCGACGAGCAGGGCGGTGCCCGCCTGGAGATCTCCCAGATCGAGGGCCCGCCACTGACCGTCACCCAGAACGGCTCCACGCTCACCGTCGCCTACCAGGACCTGCCCTGGAACGGCTTCCTCAAGTGGCTCGACCGCAAGGGCTGGCAGCGCAGCGCCGTCGTCTCCCTCGCCGTCCCCGCCGGGGCGAGGGTCGAGGTCGGCGTGGTCGGTGCCGGGGCCGTGGTCTCCGGGATGCGGGGGCGTACGGACATCCGCGGCGTCACCGGCGACACCACGCTCGTCGGCCTGTCGGGCGCGGTCCGCGCCGACACCGTCTCCGGGAACGTGGAGGCCCAGGCGGTCTCCGGCGACCTTCGTTTCCAGACGGTCTCCGGCGACCTGACCGTCGTCGAGGGCGCGGGGTCCTCCGTACGGGCCGAGTCGGTCAGCGGCGACATGGTCATCGACCTGGACCCGGCGGACGAACCCACCGACATCAAGCTCACCACCGTCTCCGGCGAGGTCGCGATCCGGCTGCCGCACCTCACGGACACGCGCGTCGAGGCGAACACCGCGACCGGCTCCGTCTCCAACACCTTCGACGGCCTGCGGGTCAGCGGGCAGTGGGGCGCGAAGAAGATCACCGGCACGCTGGGAGCCGGCACGGGGACGATCAAGGCGACGACGGTGTCCGGCTCGATCGCACTGCTGCGCCGTCCGCCGGCGAACGGCGACCCCCAGGGCTTCGCCGCCGCCCCGGCCGACCCCGCCCCGGCCGACCCCGCTCCGGCCGACACGAAGGAGCTCTGACATGCCCCCCGTCTTCGCCCACGGCCGACTCCGCCTCTACCTGCTCAAGCTCCTCGACGAGGCCCCGCGCCACGGGTACGAGGTGATCAGGCTGCTGGAGGAACGCTTCCAGGGCCTGTACGCGCCCTCCGCCGGCACCGTCTATCCCCGGCTGGCCAAGCTGGAGGCCGAAGGGCTCGTCACCCATGCCACCGAGGGCGGCCGCAAGGTCTACTCGATCACCGACGCGGGCCGCGAGGAGCTGGCCGGGCGCGGTGGTGAGCTGGCCGATCTGGAGCTGGAGATCCGGGAGTCGGTCTCCGAGCTGGCCGCCGAGATCCGTGACGACGTGCGGGGCGCGGCGGGCCGGCTGCGCAACGAGATGCGCGCGGCGGCCTCCGAGAGCCGCACACCCCCGTCACCCCCGACGTCGGGCGCGGGGACCGACTGGGAGAAGGCCTTCGGCGACGGCGAATCCTGGCGCGCGGCGAAGGAGGAGCTGCGGCGTGCGAAGCAGGAGTGGAAGGAGCAGGCCCGCCGGGCGAAGGACGAGTCCCGCCGGGCCCGCGAGGACGCGCAGCAGGCCCGCCGCCAGGCGAAGGAGGCCCAGGAGACGGCGCGTCAGGAGATGCAGCGCATCGCGAAGCAGGTCCAGGACCAGGTGCAGGACCACTTCGCCCGGGGCGACTGGCCGACGGGGGTCCGTGAGGGGCTCTCGGAACTGGCCGGCCAACTGGGCGGCCTGGCGGGCACCTCATGGCCGCCGTACGGCAAGCCGGACGCCGAGCCCGAAGCGGAGACCGCACCTCCGGCCTGGGACGACACCCCGACCGCCTGGGACGACACCCCGACGACGGACGACCCGGCGCGCGACCTGGACCGTCTCCTGGACCGCTTCCGCGACGACATCCGCGACGCCGCGCGGGACCACGGCGTGACGGAGTCCCAGCTGGGCGAGGCCCGCCGCCACCTCTCGACGGCGGCGGCCCACATCGGCGCGCTGCTCAGGACACCGCGCGACTGAGCGCCCCGGGACAGGCGGCCCGGCCCCCGTACGGTGACGTACGGGGGCCGTCGGTCGTTGCCCCGCCGCCGTCAGCGATGTCGCCGGCCGTGACGGTCTACGCGTCGAAGTCGTATTCGAGTACGTACGAGGCCGAGTCGAGAGTCATCTCGTTGACCTCGACCGGACGGCCCGTGGCGGCGAACGCCGATCGGCCGATGAGCATGACCGGCCTACCCGGAGACAGACTCAGGCGACGGGTCTCGTCCTGGGACGGCATGCGGGAGCGGACCTCTTCCCGGAAGTGCACCGGCCCGAAGCCGAGTTCCTCCAGACGGGCGTAGATTCCGCCTGGCCCCGGGTCCTCCCTGGTGACGGCCGACCCCGCCACCAGGGCCGCCGGGAGAAAGCTGGTGGCCAGCAGGACCGGCTTCCCGTCCAGGACGTAGCGACGATTCCGTACGCACACGGCGTCGCCCGGCGCCAGGTCGAGCACGCGCGCGATCCGCTCGGGGGCGGCCTCCTCGGTCACATGGACCTGGTCGACGACGAGCGACCGCTCCTCGATGTCCGCCGACCAGATCGAGCGGCCCTCTCCCCACAGCTCACGCGACAACCGCTGAACACCGCGCCGCCTGAGCGGCCGGACGAACATACCGGCACCTTCGTGGGACTCGGCCTCGCGGAGCGGGTCGACGACGCGCCGGTGGTGCGGCTGACGGCCGCCGCCCTCGGTTGCCATGCGGGAAGCTCCTCCCTCTTCTCCGGACACCCTAAGGCCCTGTCCGGCGGATCCTCGCGGGACAGGACCCAGACGCGGCACCGCCTCCGGTGCGGTCGATCATCCACACCGACCCCACCCCGGAGACCCGGCCCTCACGCCGCCGGACCCGCTCCGAACGCCGCTCGTTCCACCGTCTCGTACGTCGCGCCGTGGTCCGCCAGGACCTCCGCCACCACGCCGGGGCGGGCCGTCAGGGCCAGCAGGATGTGTTCCTCGCCGAGGTGGCGGTCGCCTCGGCCGGCCGCGATGCGCAGGGACTTCTCCAGCGTCCCCTTCGCCGCCCGGGTGAAGCCCCGGCGGCCCGACCACCGGCGTTTCGGCCGGTCGCCGGGGTGCATCGCGCCCGCGCCGTGCGCCTCCTCCACCTTCGAGATGATCTCCCCGACATCGATGCCGATCCCGGCCAGCGCGTCGGTGTCGGCCTGCGACAGGCCGCCTCGCCGGCGCGCGTCGGCGAGGGCGTTCTCGATGGACGCGCGCCGGTCGCCGATGCCGAGCGAGGCGAACGCGAAGGACGCGCGTGTGCCCTCCTGGTCCAGCAGCGCCAGCAGCATGTGCTCCTCGGTGATGCTGTCCGCGCCCGTGCGTTCGGCGTGTCCGGCCGCGCCGGTGACCACCCTCCGGGCGCCGTCCGTGAACCGTTCGAACATCACTGCCTCCCGTGCTTCTTGTGCGCGGCCTGCCGGCTGACGCCCAGCTCGTCCGCGATCTCCTGCCACGACCAGCCCTGGGTGCGGGCGCTGCGTACCTGTACGGATTCGAGCCGCTCCAGCAGCCGCCGCAGCGCGGCGACGGCCCGCAGTCCGACCCGGGGGTCGCGATCACCCGCCCGTTCGGCGAGATCCGTTGCTTCGGTCATGGTGTCAATGTAGGTTGACATGAACCGCGTGTCAACCATGGTTGACAGGGGTACGCTGGGCCGGTGATCGACTTCCTCGCGGACGCCCCCGTGCCCGGCACCCTCGACACCGTCTGGTACGCCGGAGTGGCCGCCGGCGCCGATGCCACCGCACCGGCCATCCAGGTGCACGCCTACACCGAGCACACGCTGATCCTGCGCCAGAACAAGTCGACGCACTTCGAAGCGCCGTTCCTCTTCCTGTTGTTCGGGAACGACCGCGCCCTGCTCCTCGACACCGGAGCCACCGCCGACCCGGTGCGCTTCCCGCTCCGGGTGACCGTCGACCGGCTGGTGGACGACTGGCTGCTACGGAACGGACGCGACGCCCGCGCGGAGCCGTACGGCCTGGTCATCGCGCACACCCACGGACACGGCGACCACATCGCGGCGGACGGGCAGTTCCACGGCCGGCCCGGCACCACGGTCGTCGGACCGGGCCGGGACGACGTCATCGCCGCGTACGGGCTCGCCGGATGGCCGGACGGGCTCGGCGAACTGGATCTCGGCGGGCGGGTGCTCGATCTCGTCCCGGGGCCCGGCCACCAGGACGCCGCCGTCGTCTTCCACGACCGGCACACCGGCCTGCTGCTGACCGGCGACTCCCTCTACCCCGGCCGACTGTACGTCCAGGACGCGGCCGCGTACACCCGGACGGTCGACCGGCTGCTCGATTTCTGCGCGGCCCGGACCATCACCCACGTCCTGGGCTGCCACATCGAGATGACGGCCACCCCCGGCGTGGACTATCCGCGCGGCACCACCCACCAGCCGGACGAGTCGCCGCTCGCGCTCACCGCCGGGCACCTGCGCCTGCTGCGCGAGGCGCTGGCGGAGACCGCCGGGCGGCCGGGCTCGCACCCGTACGACGACTTCGTCCTCGTGTACGAGCAGCAGACCTGACCCCGGCTCAGCCCGTCAGCACGATCTTCCCGAAGAGGTCCCCCGAGGCCATCTTCTCGAAGTGTACGAGCAGCAGACCTGACCCCGGCTCAGCCCGTCAGCACGATCTTCCCGAAGAGGTCCCCCGAGGCCATCTTCTCGAAGCCCTCGCGCGCCCGGTCCAGCGGCAGCACCTCGTCGATGACCGGCCGTACACCCGTCGTCGCGCAGAAGGCGAGCAGATCCTCCAGCTCGTCCTTGGACCCCATCGTCGAACCGACGACCTTCAGCTCCAGGAAGAAGATCCGGGTCAGCTCGGCGTGGGCGGGCCGGTCGCCGCTCGTCGCGCCCGAGATCACCAGGGTGCCGCCGCGCCGCAGGCACTTGACGGAGTGCGACCAGGTCGCGGCGCCGACCGTCTCGATGACGGCGTCCACCCGGTGCGGCAGCCTCGCACCCGGCTCGAAGGCGTCCCGCGCGCCCAGCTCGACGGCCCGGGCCCGCTTGGCCGCGTCCCGGCTCGTGGCGTACACGCGCAGACCGGCCGCGCTGCCAAGGATGATCGCGGCCGTGGCGACCCCGCCGCCCGCGCCCTGCACGAGGACCGAATCCCCGGGCCGTACGCCCGCGTTGGTGAAGAGCATGCGGTACGCGGTGAGCCAGGCGGTCGGCAGGCAGGCGGCCTGTTCGAAGGTGAGTTCGGCGGGCTTGGGCAGGACGTTCCAGGTGGGCACGGTGACCTGCTCGGCGAAGGTGCCCTGGTAGCGCTCGGTGAGGATCGAGCCGGTCTCGTACGGTCCGACGCCGTGGCCGGTCGCGCCGATGACGGAGTGGACCACCACCTCGTTGCCGTCCTCGTCCAGCCCGGCGGCGTCGCAGCCGAGGATCATCGGCAGCTTGTCCTCGGTCAGCCCGACCCCGCGCAGGGACCAGAGGTCGTGGTGGTTGAGGGAGGCGGCCTTGACGGTGACGGTGGTCCAGCCGGGGCGCGCCCCGGGGGCCGGGCGTTCGCCCAGCTCAAGGCCGTTGAGGGGCTGGTCACGGTCGATGCGGGCGGCGTAGGCGGCGAACATGTCGTCGACGATAGGGCGGGGGCGGGACGCGAAGGAACCGTACGCGCGGGAAAACGCGGCACAGCGCGGCGGCGCCCGGGGCGGGAGCCCGATCCGCAGCGGAAGCGGTCCAGGACGGAAGCGGTCCAGGACGGAGACGGTCCGGGACGAGACGGTCCGGGACGAGACGAAGGGCGGCCGGGGCGATCGGCGGCCGGCCCGGGGCCGTACCTCCGCCTCACAGCGGTACGGCCCCGGCCCGCGAGCCAGGCTCCCCGGCCCCGCAACAGGCCGGCGGCGGCTCAGCGGCGCGCGACGCCCTCCGCGCGGGCCGCCGCGGCCACCGCCGCCGTCACGGCCGGCGCGACGCGCTCGTCGAACGGCGACGGGATGACGTACGCGGCGGCCAGCTCGTCGCCGACCACGTCCGCCAGCGCGTTCGCCGCGGCGATCTTCATGCCCTCGGTGATGCGGGACGCCCGCACCTGGAGGGCGCCCGCGAAGATGCCGGGGAACGCCAGCACGTTGTTGATCTGGTTCGGGTAGTCGCTGCGCCCGGTCGCCACGACGGCCGCGTGCCGGTGCGCGATGTCGGGGTGGACCTCGGGGTTCGGGTTGGCCATCGCGAAGACGAACGCGCCGGGCGCCATCGAGGCGACCGCCGTCTCCGGGACCGTGCCGCCGGACACCCCGATGAAGACATCGGCGCCGGCCAGCGCGGACTCCAGCGAGCCGGAGAGCCCGGCCCGGTTGGTGATCGCGGCCAGCTCGCGCTTGACGTCGGTCAGGTCCTCGCGGTCCGGGCTGACGATGCCCTTGCGGTCGGCCACCGCCACATCGCCGATGCCCGCCTCCAGCAGGAACTTCGCGATGGCGACCCCCGCCGCCCCGGCGCCCGAGATGACGGCGCGCAGGTCGCCGAGGGTGCGGCCGGTGAGCTTCGCCGCGTTGCGCAGGGCCGCGAGGGTGACGACGGCGGTGCCGTGCTGGTCGTCGTGGAAGACCGGGATGTCCAGGCGCTCCTGGAGCTTCCGCTCGATCTCGAAGCAGCGCGGCGCCGCGATGTCCTCCAGGTTGATGCCGCCGAAGGAGGGCGCGAGCCGTACGACCGTCTCGATGATCTCGTCCGTGTCGGTGGTGGCGAGCGCCAGCGGCACGGCGTCGACCCCGCCGAACTGCTTGAACAGGATCGCCTTGCCCTCCATCACGGGGAGCGAGGCCTCAGGGCCGATGTCGCCGAGCCCGAGCACCGCCGTGCCGTCCGTCACGACGGCGACGACCTGGGACTTCCAGGTGTAGTCGTGCACCAGCTCAGGGTTCTCGGCGATGGCGCTGCAGACCTTCGCGACGCCCGGGGTGTACGCGAGGGACAGATCGTCCCTGTCGCGCACCGGGACGGTGGCCTGGATGGCCATCTTGCCGCCGCGGTGCAGCGCGAAGGCCGGATCGAAGGGCTCTTCGGGAGTGCTGCCGTCGGTGCCACCGCTCAGGGCGCTGCCGGTGGCACTGTCCGGAACGCTGCCGGTGGCGCTGTCCAGAACGCTGTCGGTGGCGCTGTCGCTGCGAGGATTGACGATCTCCGCTGCCATGTGGTTTGACCCCTTTGGTCTTCATCAGTTGAGGGTGGCCACTCCTGGTTGAGGAGGGGTGGGTGGGCACCGCGTCCGCGCCCTGGCGGCGGCGGTTGGCCGGCCCGGCAAGGGGGTGATACGTACGCGCGGGCGCGCCGCACACGCGCCCTGGGCCCCGGATGAGGGGTGTAATCGTCCTTCTTACCTGACGGACCATCTGGTCCACGAGTCCATATGACTGCGGTGACATGACTCATAGCCGAAATTTTCCGACACATCGGGTACGCGGCATGAATCACGTTCGTCGGACGACGCGGACCGAAGATCCTCCGGCTGGAAGGAAGTGTTCCAGCAGATGGTCCGGTCCGGAGAGACCAGCATGTGAGGACTAGGGGATTTCCCGTTACCCGATTTTGACATGCCCGGTCCCCTGAATGGGCTAGTCCAAATGGCAAGATGCCGTAATCACACAAGGTCGCGACACTCAAAGATGTGTGCCCCGACTGCCTGGCATCTCCCGACCGTCGGAGGACCCTGATCATGACCGCACGCACCACCCGCCGTACGACCGCCGCGAAGTCCCGGATCGCCGCGGCCGGCGCGATCGCGGTCGCCGGCGCCCTGCTGCTGACCGCCTGCGGTGACCAGACGAAGAGCGGCACGAAGGAGCCGGCCGCCGCCGGCGCCACCAAGGCGCCTCTCTTCGACCAGCTGCCCAAGGAGATCCAGGACAAGGGCGTCATCAAGGTCGGTTCCGACATCGCGTACGCGCCCGTGGAGTTCAAGGACAGCTCCGGCGCGACGGTCGGCATCGACCCGGACATCGCCGACGCGCTCGGCAAGCAGCTCGGGGTGAAGTTCGAATTCGAGAACGGCACCTTCGACACCCTGGTCACCGGCCTGCGCGCCAAGCGCTACGACATGGCGATGTCCGCGATGACGGACACCAAGGACCGCCAGGACGGCGTGGAGGACGGCAAGAAGGTCGGCGAGGGCGTCGACTTCGTCGACTACTACACCGCCGGCGTGTCGATCTACACCAAGCAGGGCGACGACAAGGGCATCAAGAGCTGGGACGACCTCTGCGGCAAGAAGGTCGTCGTGCAGCGCGGCACCGTCTCCGAGGACCTCGCCAAGTCCCAGGCGGCGAAGTGTCCCGCCGGCAAGAAGCTCGCCATCGAGTCCTTCGACAACGACCAGCAGGCCCAGGTCCGGCTGCGCAGCGGTGGCGCCGACGCCGGTTCCTCCGACTCGCCGATCGCGGCGTACGCGGTGAAGACCTCGGGCGGCGGCAAGGACTTCCAGCTCGTCGGCGAGACCGTCGAGGCGGCGCCGTACGGGATCGCCGTCTCCAAGGGCAGCGAGCTCGCCAAGGCGCTCCAGGCGGCCATGACCGCCATCATCGAGAATGGCGAGTACGGCAAGGTCCTCGCCAAGTGGGGCGCCGAGGCCGGTGCGGTCACCGAGGCCACGATCAACGGCGGCTCCTGACCGGATAGCGGCGTTGAGAGGCGGCACCTATGACTGTTGACATCGAAAAGGTGGACCCCGCCGGCACGCCGCCGTCCGTCGCACCGGAGGCCATCAAGGCCATTCCGGTCCGGCACTACGGACGGTACGTGACGGCTGTGGTCGCCATCGGCCTGCTCGTCTCGCTCGTCTACGCCTTCGCGCAGGGACGGGTGAACTGGGGTGCGATCCCCGACTTCTTCTTCGACAGCCGGATCATCTCCGGCGTCGGCAAGACCTTGCTGCTCACCGTCCTGGCCATGCTCATGGGCGTGGTCCTGGGCGTGCTGCTCGCGGTGATGCGCCTGTCGAAGAACCCGGTGACCTCGGCCATCTCGTGGTTCTACATCTGGTTCTTCCGGGGCACCCCGGTCTACGTACAGCTCCTCGTCTGGTTCAACCTGGGTCTGGTCTTCGAGTACATCAATCTCGGGCCGATCTACAAGGACTACTGGTCGTCCTTCATGACGCCGTTCCTGACGGCGCTGCTGGGTCTCGGCCTCAACGAGGCCGCGTACATGGCGGAGATCTGCCGGGCCGGTCTGC
Organism: Streptomyces sp. NPDC051569; assembly: GCF_044454085.1. Lineage (NCBI taxonomy): Bacteria > Bacillati > Actinomycetota > Actinomycetes > Kitasatosporales > Streptomycetaceae > Streptomyces > Streptomyces sp. NPDC051569. The sequence continues at coordinate 253,814 of NZ_JBITDJ010000001.1, read as the reverse complement.
TCTCGGTCGACGAGGGCCAGACCGAGGCGTCGCACGCGCTGGGCATGAGCCACGCCAAGACGCTGCGCCGGGTCGTGATTCCGCAGGCCATGCGGGTGATCGTGCCGCCCACGGGCAACGAGGTCATCAACATGCTGAAGACGACCTCGCTCGTCTCGGCGGTCCAGTACACCGAACTGCTGCGGGTGTCCCAGGACATCGGGCAGACCTCGGGGGCGGCGGCGGAGATGCTGTTCCTCGCGGCCGCCTGGTACCTGATACTGACCACCGTCTTCAGCGTCGGCCAGTTCTATCTGGAGCGGTACTACGCGCGGGGATCCAGCCGCAGCCTGCCGGCGACGCCGTTCCAGCGCATCAAGACCAACATCCTGTCCCTCCGGGGCCCCCAGGGAGGTACGGCATGAGCCCGGCCACGACCCCGATGGTGAAGGCCGAGAACGTCCACAAGTCCTTCGGCGCCGCCCACATCCTCAAGGGCATCGACCTGGAGGTCGCACCGCGTGAGGTCTTCTGTCTGATCGGCCCGTCCGGCTCCGGCAAGTCGACCTTCCTGCGGTGCATCAACCACCTGGAGAAGGTCTCCGCCGGACGGCTGTCGGTCGACGGGGAGCTGGTCGGCTACCGCCAGAAGGGCGACAAGCTGTACGAGCTGAAGGACAGCGAGGTCGCCACGAAGCGCCGGGACATCGGCATGGTCTTCCAGCGCTTCAACCTCTTCCCGCACATGACGGCGATCGAGAACGTCATGGAGGCACCGGTCCAGGTGCGCGGCGAGGCGAAGGCCGTGGCCCGCGCCCGCGCCGAGCGGCTGCTGGACCGGGTGGGCCTGGCCGAGAAGGCCCGCAGCTACCCGTCCCAGCTCTCCGGCGGCCAGCAGCAGCGGGTGGCGATAGCCCGTGCGCTGGCGATGGAGCCGAAGCTGATGCTCTTCGACGAGCCGACGTCGGCGCTCGACCCGGAGCTGGTGGGTGATGTCCTCGACGTCATGCGCGACCTCGCGGAGGACGGCATGACGATGATCGTCGTCACGCACGAGATGGGCTTCGCGCGGGAGGTCGGCGACGCGCTGGTCTTCATGGACGACGGTGTGGTGGTCGAGTCGGGCCACCCGCGTGACGTACTGACGAACCCGCGGCACGACCGCACGAAGTCGTTCCTGTCGAAGGTGCTGTAAGAGAGGGAAGGGGCGGTACGGACCTGTCCGTACCGCCCCTTCCGTATGCGCGAGGGGGATTCGTTGCGACGGTTACGCCATGCGGGGCGCCCGGTCCGGCCGCTGCGCGTGCGTCGGCCGCTCCGGCTGCTCCAACCGCTCCGGCTACTTCAGCTACTTCAGCGCGAGGATGAGGGAGTCGGCGGGCGAGGACCAGACCGCGCGCGCTTCGCCGAACCCGGCTTCACGCAGCGTCCGCGCGTGCCATTCCACGGACGGCGTATCGCCGTCGGCGTGCTCACCGTAGATCCGGAAGCGCTCGGCTGTCGGTCCGGCGAGGACCGGGTCCTGGGCCGCGAGATCCCACCACCGCGCCCAGTCGAGGGCGCCGGCCTCCTTGGCGCGGTCCATGGCGGCATGCCGGTGGGCACGCTCGGCCTCGTTGATCCGGGGAGTAGTCGCGTCCTTCATCCGGTCGGCGTTCATGAAGACGCCCCCGTCCCGGACCAGGCCGGCGAGCCGCCCGTACAGCGCGGTCAGTGGCTCGCTGTGCAGCCAGTGGAGCGCGGTCGCGGTGAGGACGGCGTCGTACGCGTCGTACGGCAGCAGCTCCGTCCAGCCCGGGTCCTTCAGATCGGCCGTCACGAAGCTGACGCGGTCGTCCCCGGCGAAGTAGCCGCGGGCGATGGCGAGCAGCGCGGGGTCGAGATCCACGCCGGTGCTGGTGGCGCCGGGGAGCCTGCGCAGCAGCCGGTCCGTGATGCTTCCCGTACCGCAGGCCAGGTCCAGCACCCTGGGCTCGGGGCCGACCGTGGCCTCCACCATGTCGAGCATGACGCGGAAGCGCTCCTCGCGGTCGGGCAGGTACCACTCCTGCTGCCGGTCCCAGCTCTCCTGCCAGCCGTGCCAGTCGGTCCCGGTCGCCGTCTCCGTCATATGCCCTCTCCTGTGTAATACCCTCAAAGGACGATCGTCCATTACCTCACCGCGCCCCCGACCCTAGACCACCGCCGTAAGGACTACAAGTGGAACTGGCCTCTTACTCGGACTCCGCCGTACGCCTGGTCAACACCGAGGAACCGGCCCGCGGTACGGACACCCTGACCTCGGTCGAGGCCGTCCGCGCCCTCTTCGACGCGAGCTCCCAGGCCGCCCGCCGCGCCACCGACGCGGACGTCACCCGCTTCCGGTCGGTACGGACCCGGCTGCGCGCGGTCTTCACCGCCGCCGACGCGGGCGAGGCCACCCGGGCGGTGGATCTGCTCAATTCGCTGCTGCTGGAATTCCCGGTCAGTCCCCAGGTCTCCGGGCACGACTTCCTCGACGACGAGGGCCACCCGCGCTGGCACATGCACCTCGCGGATCACCCCTCCAACGCGACGGCGGGGTACGCCGCGACCGCCGCGATGGGGCTCGCGTTCCACCTGACGGAGTACGGCGTCGACCGGCTCGGCCTGTGCCAGGCGGCGCCGTGCCGCAACGCCTATCTCGACACCTCGACCAACCGCTCGCGCCGCTACTGCTCGGACCGCTGTGCGACCCGGGCCAACGTCGCCGCCTACCGGGCCCGGAAACGCCGCGAGACCGAGCCCCCCGCCGACACCGGACGCACCGCCGACACCAGCCAGGAGGCCAGCGCGAGCGCCGACCGCTGACCACCCAGCGGCCGATACCTCGCCCTCACCCGCCCCAGCAGCAGCTCCTCGGGCACCGCGCCGAACACCCGGCTGTCCCCCTCGGCCCCGGGATTGTCCCCGAGCACCCACCACCCGCCGTCGCGCCGCTCCATCAGCCGCTTCACGATGAGCAGGTCCTGCTGCAGCGGGTGCTTCAGGACCGCCACATCCCCGGCCCTCACCGGTGCGCCGTAGTGCACCAGGAGTTGGTCGCCGTGCTTGAGCGTCGGGTACATGGACGGCCCCATCACCTCAGCGATCCCCAACGGCACTCTTGGATCCAGCCCGTGCTCCGTCATCCGGCACCTCCCGATCACACGGTACGTTCCGCCGCCCGACCGATATCCACCCCGGACTTTTGTCCTAAGCCCCAGGGGGCACTCGCGAAATCAGGCTTCTCACGGAGTAATGTCCCACCTGAGAAGACGATCACGAGGAAGGACAGCTCCATGCTTTCCCGCCTGTTTGCCCCCAAGGTGAAGGTCAGCGCCCACTGCGACCTCCCCTGCGGTGTCTACGACCCCGCCCAGGCCCGCATCGAGGCCGAGTCGGTCAAGGCCGTCCAGGAAAAGATGCAGGCAAACGACGACGCACACTTCCAGGCGCGCGCGACGGTCATCAAGGAGCAGCGCGCCGAGCTCGCCAAGCACCACGTCTCGGTGCTCTGGAGCGACTACTTCAAGCCCCCGCACTTCGAGAAGTACCCGGAGCTGCACCAGCTGGTGAACGACGCCCTCAAGGCCCTGTCGGCCGCGAAGGCCTCGAAGGACCCGGCCACGGGCCAGAAGGCGCTGGACTACATCGCCCAGATCGACAAGATCTTCTGGGAGACCAAGAAGGCTTGATCACGGCCGGGGCAGCCTGACCCGCTCACCGCGAGTCGCACCGCCCACCCGCCCGCACCCGGTCCGCGGACCGCCGGACACCGGCGTTCCTGACGGCCCGGGTGCGGTCTTCTTTTCGCCGCCGCCGGACCGGGTGAAAAGCCGATGGAGAATCAGCGCGCCCGGTGATGGGATGGCGCGATGCGACAAGGCGTGGACGGGAGACGGCCGCACCCCGGTGGAGCTACGGCGCGCGGTGAGCCCGGCCTACCGGCTCGCGGCGACCGGCCGGGCCTGCTCCTGGAGCCGTCTCTTCCCCGGGGCATCCGGCCACAGCGGACACCGACCGTTGGCACCCCGTCACCTCCGGGCGACGGGCACTGGCGGCCCGGTCCCTCCGTCGGGCCGCTCAGCGGAACTCGTGAACGACCTCGATCCTGCCGACGATGTGAGCGTTGAAATCGTCGAGCTCTTCGGCGGGAACCCAGAGTTCGAGGATGGTCCGCCCGCCGGCCTGCTGAACGGGACAGCGGGCCACGAAGTCGGACTCGACCTCGAAGCGCGTGACGTAGCCGGCTCCGTCGTGCTTCACGTTCCAGTCCCTCGCGATCCTGATCGCGTACTCCTCGTTGAGGACCGGATAGAAGATCGGCTGCTCGGGCAGCCGGGGAGGCCAGGCACGCCACTCCAGTCTCCGGACCAGATCCAGCTCCACGGGGCCGGTCGGGCGCCACAGGGTCGTCGTCGCGTGGCGGTGAGTCATAGGGGTGCTCTCCGGATTCGGGAAGTGGCCGCTGTGGGCGGCGTAAGAGGGGGCACGGGGCGTCCCGCCCGCGGCCCGCCATGACCGCACCCCAGGACGGACTGGGCCGCCGTACGCGCGGGGACCCGGGAGCTTCTCGGGTGAGGGCTCTAAGGCAGTTGCCGCCTCAGGCTTCATCGGTGAGGGGCGTGTCGCTCCAGCGGAACCAGGCCCGGTCGCCGTCGATGTGCAGCAGGAAATCCGCCACCGGGCCCCGGGGTGCCACCAGGGACACCGCCCGCGCGACCTGGTCGTACGCTGCCTCCCAGGCCTCCGGCTCCTCGTCGATACGGCCGAGCAGCGTCAGCTCACGCTCGAACAGCGGCTTCACCGAGGCGAATCCGGGGCCAGGTATGAAGCGGCCTCGATGCCAGGGGGCATCAGCCTCCTCGATGACGATGTCACCGACCGTGCCCCCTCGCCGGCCCGTTATGACGCGCCAGACCTCACCGGCTGCTCCCACCCTCTCCTCCTACTGTCGTCTCGCCTCCGGGCAGCATCTCAAAGGCCACTGACATCGCGACAGCGAGAGATGGCTCAGGCGGCGGGTCTGCGCAGGAGGGGGCTCTTGTGGCGGGCGAGCCACTGGCGGTAGCCGACAGCTCGCAGGGCCGCCTCACGGTAGGCCGCCTCCAGGTCCGCGTAGACCTCCGCGCCCCGGAACCCCTCGTCGTCCTCCGGTGTGTCCGGTCGCGAGAACAACAGGAGCCGTACGGCCAGCGGATCGTCGCGCAGCGGGCGGATCACCATGTCGTCGCGCGGTCCCGAGGTGGGCTGGCAGGGGGCGACCGCTTCGCCGACCGCGATCAGTGAGGCCGCCGTCAGGTAATCCCCCTCGACGACCGGCGGGTTGAGCCCGGCCTCGTCCAGGACGCGGCGCAGTCCGTCCCATTCGCCGTCCACCGTCGGGTCGACCATCCAGCGGTCCCCGGCGAGGTCGGCGAGTGCCACGACGGGACTGGCGGCGGCGGGATGGTCGCGGGCCATCGAGATGAACCGCGGTTCCCGGTCGACCAGGACGCGCCTGTCCAGCCCGTCGGGGACGGTCAGCGGGCAGCCCTCCACCTCGTGGACGAAGGCGACATCGAGCTGTCCGGCGGCGACCGCCCGCAGCAGGGCGCTGGCGGAGACGTCCATATGGAGTGAGATGTCGGTGCCGGGCAGCCGGTGTCTGAGGCGGCGCAGCCAACCGGCGAGCGCGCGGCTCGCGGTGGAACCGATCCGCAGCCGGGGCCCGTCGGACCGGTCGGCCGCCGAGCGCGCGTCGGCGACGAGCGCGGCCATCTGGGAGACGAGCGGTCTGGCCCGGTTCAGTACGGTGCGGCCCAGCGGGGTCGGCCGGCAGCCGGTGCGTTCGCGGGAGAAAAGCTCCGCGCCGAGGGTGTTCTCGATACGCCGCAGTTGGGTCGTCAGCGACGGCTGGCTCATTCCCAGTTGCCGGGCCGCTTTGTGCAGACTGCCGGCGTCGGCGATGGCGCACAGGGCCCGCAGATGTCTCACCTCCAGCTCCATGTACTCGAGAGTAGAGGGGCATCCCGAGCCGCACCAGGCACCCGAATCGCAGTAATTGACTGGCTTCCGAAGAAAAACGGCCAGGTGATGCGCTGGTGCTATCGGTCTTTGACATCATCCGCGCGGGGGCGATCTCCCCGAGACTCTCCGGTACCGAACCCGTTCACCGGACGAGTAGGAGCCCCCCACATGAGACACCCCAAGACGGTGATTTCCGCGATCTGCGGAATCGGCCTGGCCTTTGCGACCGCGTTCAGCGTCGCGCCCACCGCCGCCGCGAGCGCCGCTGCCCCCACCAGCGCCGCCGCTCTCTCCTCGCACGCCGCCCTCTCCTCGCACGCCGCCTTCGCCGCGTACGCCGGTTCGTCGGAAGACGCCGCCGGCAACAAGGCGTTCTTCGAGGCCGTCCTCAAGTCGGTCGCCGAGAAGCGCGCCGCGAACCCCGGCGCCCAGGCCGTCACCGTGGTCTACGACGCGTCCCAGGCCCCCAGTTTCAGCAGCCAGATAGCCAGCAGCGCCTCCATCTGGAACGGCTCTGTCTCCAACGTGAAGCTGCAGTCGGGCGGCAACGCCGACTTCGCCTACTACGAGGGCAACGACCCGGCCGGTTCGTACGCCAGCACCAATGGGCACGGCCAGGGCTACGTCTTCCTGGACTACGCCCAGAACCAGCAGTACAACTCCACCCGCGTCACCGCGCACGAGACGGGACACGTGCTCGGTCTCCCCGACACGTACGACGGCCCGTGCTCCCAGCTGATGTCGGGCGGCGGTCCCGGTACGTCCTGCCAGAACACCCAGCCGAACGCGCAGGAGGTCGCCCAGGTCAACGCCCTGTGGGCGAACGGCCTCGCCGCCGCGCTCGCCAAGGTGTCCTGACCGCACGGCACGGCACGCGCCCGGTCGGCACGCGGCCGGCGGCGCGACAGGGGCGTCCCCGTCAGCACCGGGGGGCGCCCCTTCCCGTGTCCCCCTTGGTAACGTCGCTCGGTGGACTTCAGTACGGAGTTCGGCGCATCGCCCCGTCGCGATCCCGGCCGGACCATCGAGGGCGAGTTCGAAACACATCTGACGGTACGTGCCGACCCGCCGCACGCGGTCGCGGCCCTCGCCGCCTGGGCGGCCGCCCACGGTCTGCGGCTCACCCCGGTAGTGCTGGACCGTGGCCGCACCCCTTCCCAGCCGGTGCTGACCCTGCTCGGCAGGGGCACTCTCGCCGAGCAGCGCCACGCCGCGGACCGGTGCGCCGAGCGACTCGCCACGGCCGGATTCGCGGTCTTACGGACGAAGGTGGCGGCGGCACCCTGGAACGACGGTGTCCCCGAGACCGACGCCGAGGCCACCACGCTCCCCGCGCCGTGCCACTTCGAGCACCGCGTCAAGCTGTGGCTGCCGATCCCGTACGACACGAAGCGGCTGGCCGCCGTCGCGGAACAGCACGCCGCACAGGTCTCGCGCAACGCCCGCCGGGTGCTGCCCGGCGGCGCCCAGGAGCGCGTCGTGACGCAGCGTGCCCGGGGTGTGGGCAGACCGGCCGCGCGCGCCCGGCTGGACGCGCTGCTCGACGGGCTCATCGCGGCGGGCTACCGCCCGGCCGACGTCGAGGAGGGCTTTGTCCTCCACGACGACAACCCCGGCGTGGAGTGACCGTGGGCGACCGGTCGCCCGACCCGCACGACCGCGCGCGGACTCCGGTCGGCCGGAGTCCCTGAGGACCCTTGCGCGCCTCAGGACATCAGGACACCCCCACCAGCCGCCTGCCGTCCAGCTCCGTGTCGGCCGGCAGCTGGCGCCGGATGCGGGCGAGCGCCTCCTCGAAGCCGCCGCCCGCGATGCCCGAGGCGTAGGCCGCCCCGCCGCAGTGCAGCGTCAGGCTCAGTTCGGCGCGTTCGACAGCGCCGCCCGACATCCGCTCACCGAGTGTCAGCAGGCAGTTGAGCGTGGCCTGCTGAACCGAACCGTCGGAGCTGACGGGCATCGGGATGTCCCACTCCATGACGCAGGACGCCAGAGCTTCGCCCGCGTCCACCGACTCCAGAACGGCGAAATCTTCCCCTTCGTACTCAACTCCCCTGATATGAGTGCGTACTTGCTGCCCACCCGCGGTGAGGGTGATCGCTTCCGCGCCCAGGCGGTCCCGGTACCAACCCGCCCATGAATCCGTCGACTCCGCTGTCATGGCGCGGACTGTAGCGGTACGGGATCTTCCTCCGGCGCGTGGGTCTCCTCAGCCGGCCGCCGGCTCACGCCACATGGGCCACATCCGCGGCCCGTCGGGCAGATCGACCGCCGTTCCCGTGAAGGCGAACCCGAGCCGCTCGTAGAGATGGCTGCTGCGCTCGCTGCTGGCCTCCAGGTAGGCCGGTATCCCCTCGCGGTCGCACCGCTCCAGTACGGGTTCGATCAGCGCCCGGCCCAGTCCTCGGCCCTGGTGCTCCGGGTCCACCGCGATCATCAGCAGATACTCGTGCGCCCGGTCATGCGGATGGACCGCACCGGTCAGCCGGCCGATCATCTCGGCTCGTTCGTTCTCCGGATCGGCTGTCCTCCGCATCAGGGCCGGAGTGTCGTCCTCCTCCTCGGGCAGACCCGCCGGCACCTGGAGCCAGAGCGCCATGGCCGTCTCGTCCTCCATGATGTCGACCCGCCCCTCGGCGAGAGCGACATCGGCGAAGACCCCGAGGAACAAGCTGTGCACCTTGCGGCGATGGGCCTCCTCGGGGAAGACCCAGCAGCTCACCGGATCGTTCATGAAGGCCGCGTCGAGCAACCGCACCAGCGTGGCCCGGTCGCTCTCCCCCGCCTGTCTGATCCGCCGCGCGCTCCCTGTGCCCATCTGTCCCGGCCCTCCTTCTCGATCGCCTCATCGGCAACATGCCGCTGCGATCTTAGAGTTGGGCCGGTCCGCCGGCTCAGCGCAGGCTCTCAGCGGCTACGGCGCGTGACGAACTCCGCCAGGGCCAGCAGATCGCCTGCCGCCGTGAGATCGGGCACCGCCCGGGAGAGCTGGTGAACCGCCCGGGACATCCGGTCGGCCGCCTGGAGCTGTGCCCAGTCCCGCCCGCCGGCCCGCTCGACGGCGACCGCCGCCCGCCGGATCGCGGCGTCGTCCATCGGTCCGCTGTACAGCTCAGCGAGTTCCTCGGCGGCCGGGGTGCCGGAGGCCAGGGCGGCGACCACCGGCAGGGACTTCTTGTGAGCGGCCAGATCGGCGCCGGCGGGTTTGCCCGTGCGGTCGGGGTCTCCCCAGATCCCGATCAGATCGTCGATGAGCTGGAAGGCCAGCCCCGCCTCCCGGCCGAAGGCGTCCAGCGCGGCGACCTCTTCCTCCCCCGCGCCCGCGTACAGCGCGCCGAGCGCGCAGGAGGTGCCCAGCAGCGCACCTGTCTTGGCCGTGGCCATGGCGACGCACTCGTCCAGCGAGACGTCGTGCGGGCCGCGCTGCTCGAAGGCGCAGTCCGCCTGCTGCCCGGCGCACAGCTCGATGACACAGGCGGCGAGCCGGGCCGAGGCCGCCGCCGACGCCGGATGCGGGTCCTCGGCCAGGAGCCGCAGGGCGAGGGCCATCAGAGCGTCACCGGCGATGATCGCGTCCGGTGTGCCGAAGACGGTCCACGCGGTGGCACGATGCCTGCGGGTGGGGTCCTCGTCGATCACGTCGTCGTGGAGCAGGGTGAAGTTGTGGGCCAGCTCGACGGAGACGGCGGCCCGCACGGCGTGCCGCGGGTCCCCGCCGAGCGCCCGGGCGGCGGCGAGGACGAGCGCGGGTCTGATCGCCTTGCCGGCCCGCTCCGAGGCCGGAGTGCCGTCGGCCTGCTCCCAGCCGAAGTGGTACATCGCGATCCGGCGTATGGAATCCGGCAACGACTCCACGGTGGAACGGAGTTCGGGATGGACGTAGGTGCGGGTGCGCTCCAGGAGGGCGACGGCCTCGTGGCCCTCGGTGGCGGCATCCGTGCTGGTCATGGTCACGGTCACTTCCTCTGCGGCGTGCGTGGGACCGGGGGTGCCGTGGTGCCGGGACCCGGGCGGGCCGGCCGTAGGGCTCGTACGGCCGGCCCGCCCGGGATCGGCGGCCTCAGCGCCAGCGGCCCACTTCGACGTTCTCCAGGACACCGAGGGCGTCCGGCACGAGGATGGCCGCCGAGTAGTAGGCCGTGACCAGGTACGAGATGATCGCCTGCTCGTCGATGCCCATGAAGCGGACCGACATGCTCGGCTCGATCTCGTCCGGGATGCCGCTCTGCTGCAGCCCGATGACCCCCTGCTCGGCCTCACCCGTACGCATACAGATGATCGAGGTCGTCCTGGCGTCCGAGATCGGGATCTTGTTGCTCGGGAAGATCGGCACTCCGCGCCAGGCGGGCACATGGTGGCCCGCGACCTCGACGCTGTCCGGGTAGATCCCGCGCTTGTTGCACTCGCGCCCGAAGGCGGCGATCGCCCGCGGATGCGCCAGGAAGAGCTTCGAGCCACGGCGGCGGGACAGCAGCTCGTCCATGTCGTCCGGACTGGGCGCGCCGTCGTGCGGCTGCAGCCGCTGTCCGTAGTCGCAGTTGTTGAGCAGACCGAATTCACGGTTGTTGATCAGCTCGTGCTCCTGGCGCTCGCGCAGCGCCTCGACCGTGAGCCGCAACTGCTGCTCGGTCTGGTTCATCGGCTGGTTGTAGAGGTCCGCGACCCTGCTGTGGACCTTCAGCACGGTCTGCGCGACGCTCAGTTCGTACTCGCGCGGCGCGCCGTCGTAGTCCACGAAGGTGTGCGGCACGACGGCCTCGCCGACATGGCCGGCGGAGAGCTCGATCTCGGCTTCGCCGTACTTGTTGGTCCGCTGGTGCGGCACGGATGCCAGCGCGTCCAGATGGCTCCGCAGCGATTCCGCGCGCTCCGCGAGGTTGAGCACGTCCTGGCGTGTCAGCACCAGCACCGTGCACGCCGTCGCCGCGCGGGCCGTGTATGCCCAGGTGGCCTCCCCGTCCACCAGCGCCTGATCGCCGAAGTACGCGCCGTCGGCGAGGACTTCGAGCACCGTCTCGGCCCCGTAGGGCCCCGCGCCCAGCTTCTCCACCCGGCCGTGGGCGAGCAGGAAGACCTGGTCAGCCGTGTCGCCGGAGGTGGCCAGAACCTGACCGGCCGCGAACTCCCGCTGGTCGCAGCGGCGTGCCAGCTCCGCGAGCGCCTCCTGGTCGTCGTACTCGCGCAGCGCCGGCAGCTCGCCGAGCTCGGCGGGGATGACCGCCACCCGGTCACCGGTCTGCACGAAGGTCACACGACCGTCACCGACGGCGTAACTGAGCCGACGGTTCACCCGGTAGGTGCCACCCTGCACCTGAACCCACGGCAGCATGCGCAGCAACCACCGCGAGGTGATTTCCTGCATCTGCGGTGCGGACTTGGTGGTGGTCGCCAGGTTCCGGGCAGCGGCCGTACCCAGACTCTGCTGGGGTGGGGGCTGAACTGCGCGGACCTCGTCACCAACCGACATGAAGTCTCCCTCTCGATCATGAGCTGACCTGCAACAGAGAGACTTCCAGCACAGCGTGTGGGTGCGCCATTACACAAATGAGTGGGACTACATCGCGCGGAACGGGGCAGGACACGCGGAAGTTCACCCTCCCAGCCCACCCGATGCCCCGGCCGGGCAGGCACCTTGGGCTCAGTCGGCACCGCTGTCGCCACTGTCGCCGCTGTCGCCACACTCACCGCTGTCACCGCTGTCACCGCTGTCACCGCTGTCACGACGGTCCCCACTGTCCGGATCGGCTCGCTCGCCGTACGAACGGCTGGTGACCGCCCGCGCCCCGGGGTACAAGCGGTACGGGGCATTCCGATTACCCGGTCTGCTTCGGTCCACCCGGTCCGGCCGGTCCACCCGGACACCCCCCACCGGAAGGAGCCGGCCATGGCCTCACCCATGTCCGCGAACAGTTTCCTCGACGCGCTGCGGAACGAGGGTCTGACGGTCGTCGAGGTCGGCGACTGGCGCACCCACAACCGCGATCAGCAGGGCTCCTGGGGCCCGGTCAACGGCGTGATGATCCATCACACCGTCACCCAGGGCACCGACGCCACCGTCAGCATCTGCCGGGACGGCTACGCGGGCCTGCCGGGCCCCCTCTGCCACGGTGTCATCGCCAAGGACGGCACCGTCCATCTGATCGGCTACGGCCGCGCCAATCACGCGGGCCTCGGCGACGGCGACGTCCTGCGGGCCGTGATCGCCGAGAAGGCGCTCCCCCCGGACGCCAAGGCCGACACCGACGGCAACACGCATTTCTACGGCTTCGAGTGCGAGAACCTCGGCGACGGCAAGGATCCGTGGCCCGCCGTCCAGCTGGACGCCATCGAGAAGGCCGCCGCGGCGCTCTGCCGCCACCACGGCTGGGGTGCCCCTTCGGTGATCGGGCATCTGGAGTGGCAGCCCGGCAAGGTCGATCCGCGCGGGTTCACCATGGCCTCCCTGCGGGCTCGCATCCAGGACCGGCTGACATGAGCGGGGCCCCTCCCCCGGTCCCTCCGCCGTCCCCTCCGCCGTACCCCCGCCGCCCCCGCCCACGGTCCCTCCACCAGGACCGACAATGGTGACGTGACGTCCCCAGATGCGCTCGGCCCCGCCGCCCTGCGACCGTGGCTCCCCTCGCCGCTGCGGCCGGTCGAGGACGAACGCTTCGCCCGTCACGGTGTGCGACTGCTGCTGAAGCGGGACGATCTGATCCACCCCGAGCTGCCCGGGAACAAATGGCGCAAACTCGCACCGAACCTGCGGGCCGCCGCCACCGCCGGGAAGGACACCCTGCTGACCTTCGGCGGCGCGTACTCCAACCACCTGCGCGCGACCGCCGCCGCCGGACGGCTGCTGGGCTTCGCCACCATCGGGGTCGTACGGGGCGAGGAGCTGGCGGACCGCCCGCTCAATCCCTCGCTCGCCCGGTGCGCGGCCGACGGGATGCGGCTGGCCTTCGTGGACCGCTCGACCTATCGCCGCAAGGCGGAGCCCGCGGTGGTGAGCGCCGTGCTCGCAGAGGCGGGACCGGCGGCGCGCGACCGCGTGTACGTCGTCCCCGAGGGTGGCAGCAACGCGCTCGCCGTGCAGGGCTGCGCGGATCTCGGCCGGGAGCTGCGCGGCGCGGCCGACGTGGTCGCCGTCGCCTGCGGGACGGGCGGGACCCTCGCGGGGCTCGCCGCGGGGCTCGGCGCCGGTCAGCGGGCCGTGGGCTTCCCCGTACTCAAGGGCGGCTTCCTGGGCCAGGAGATACGGGACCTCCAGCGCGCCGCGTTCGGCGGCCCCGCGGGCGACTGGCGCCTCGACGACCGCTTCCACTTCGGCGGCTTCGCCCGTACCTCCGCCACGCTCGACGCCTTCGCCCGGGAGTTCGAGGACCGGCACGGGCTTCCCGTCGAGCGGCTGTATGTGGCCAAAATGCTGTACGGCCTCACCGCACTGGTGACGGAGGGCGCCTTTCCGTCCGGCACGACCGTCGCGGCGGTGATCACCGGTCAGCCGGAGCCGTCCGAGCCCTCCTCCCGGTAACCCGCCGCTTCCTCCAGGTCCAGCCGGCGCAGCAGCGTCCGCATCATCTCGTCGTCGATGCTCCGCTGATCCCGCAGCTCCACGAAGACCGCGCGCTCCGCCTCGATCATCTCCCGGGACAACCGCCGGTAGGTCGCGTCCGCCGACTCACCGGTCACCTCGTTGACCGTCCCGAGCCGCTCCCAGACCGAATTCCGGCGCCGCTCCAGGACCGTACGGAGCCGCTGCGCCAGGGGGAGCGGCAGCCTGTTGCGGTCCTCGGCCAGCAGTTCGTCCAGCCGCCGCTCCGCCGCCACGGACGCCTGGCTCTGTGCCTGGGCCTCGACCAGCGTCTCGGTGTGCCGGTCACGTCCCGGCACCTTCAGCAGCCGGATCAGTGGCGGCAGCGTGAGGCCCTGGACGACCAGTGTGCCGATCACGGTCGTGAAGGTCAGGAACTGGATGACGCTCCGCCCGGGGAACGGCGTGCCGCCGTGCACCGTCGTCGGGATCGAGAAGGCGATCGCCATCGACACCACTCCGCGCATCCCGGCCCAGCCCACGATCAGCGGCGCGACCCAGGTGGTCTCCGGCTCGCGCTGTCTGATCTTCGGGAACAGGACGCGCGGCACGAAGGTCGCGGGGAAGACCCAGAGGTAGCGGACCAGGACGACCGTCACGAAGAGCCCGAGGGCGTACAGCACCGCGTCCCCGACGGCGTACTGCCCCAGCCCCGCGAGGACGAACGGCAGCTGGAGACCGATCAGCGCGAAGACCGCCGACTCCAGGATGAACGCGATCATCTTCCAGACCGCGTACTCCTGGAGTCGCGTCGCGAAGTCCACCTGCCAGGAGTGGTGACCCAGATAGAGGGCGACGACCACCACGGCCAGCACGCCCGACGCGCCGACCTCCTCGGCCGCCGCGTAGGCGGCGAAGGGGATGAGCAGCGAGAGCGTGTTCTGGAGCAGCGCTTCGGTCAGATAGGTACGCAGCCAGTGCAGGGGCACCATCAGCACCAGTCCGATTCCGACACCGCCGACCGAGGCCAGTGCGAATTCCGCCAGACCGCCGCCCCAGCTGGCTCCCTCACCGACGGCGGCGGACAGCGCGACCTTGAACGCGGTGATCGCGGTCGCGTCGTTCACGAGTGACTCGCCCTGGAGGATGGTGGTGATCCGGCTCGGCAGGCCCAGTCTGCGGGCGATGGCCGAAGCCGCCACCGCGTCGGGCGGGGCGACGACCGCCCCCAGCACGAGGGCCGCGGTCAGCGGCAGGCCGGGCACCATCAGATGCGCGAGGAAACCGACGACGACGGTCGCGAAGAGCACGTAGCCGACCGAGAGCAGCGCGATCGGTCTGATGTTCGCCCGCAGGTCGAGGTACGAGCTGTCCACCGCGGCCGTGTACAGCAGCGGAGGCAGCAGCAGCGGCAGCACGATATGCGGATCGAGGGTGTAGCCGGGCACCCCGGGGACATACGCGGCGATCAGCCCGGCGGCCACCAGCAGCAGCGGCGCGGCGACCGGTGTCCGGCGTGCCGCCCCCGCGATGGCCGCGCTGCCCGCCACCAGCGCGACCAGCTGCAATACGTCCATCCCACCGTCCTCAGATGAGTCGTAACCTGGCCATCATGAGCGAGTGCAGACATGTGGAAGGACTGCCGCGCCCCGAGCCCGAGCCGAGGAGCGACACATGCGCCGAGTGCCTCACGGTAGGTGCCCACTCCCCGGTCCAGCTGCGGCTCTGCCTGGTCTGCGGGCATGTCGGATGCTGCGACTCCTCACCCTTCCAGCACGGCACGCGGCACTTCCGGGACACGGGTCACCCGGTGATGCGGAGCTTCGAGCCCGGGGAGACCTGGCGCTGGTGCTACGTGGACGGTTCGATCGTCTGACGCCTGGGTACGTCAACCCTCCGCCGGTTCTTCGCAATTGGGCGCCGATGACCCCTAGCCACAATCTGTTCTCATATGCTTACCATGAGTGACAGGCGGAGGGCGGGGGCCCGGCGACAGAGCACCATGGATCGCGATAGCGTCGCCAGTCCAGACCGGCTACGTACCAACACGTACCGCGAGGCTCCGGGGCGTTCCCCGTCCCGGAGTCCTGAAGACCTTGTGCCACCTTGGAGGTGAGGGTGTCCCAGATCGCAGGCGAGCCCGGGACCCAGGACTTCGTGGAAGTCCGGCTGCCCGCTGCGGGTGCCTATCTGTCCGTGCTGCGTACGGCCACGGCCGGCCTCGCGGCGCGCTTGGACTTCACCCTCGACGAGATCGAGGACCTCCGCATCGCGGTGGACGAAGCCTGCGCGATCCTGCTCCAGCAGGCCGTACCCGGCTCCGTTCTCAGCTGCGTTTTCCGCCTTGTCGAGGACTCGCTCGAAGTGACCGTCTCGGCCCCCACCACCGATGGACGCGCGCCCGAACGAGACACCTTCGCCTGGACGGTGCTGTCGGCACTGGCGGGCAAGGTCGAATCGACGGTCGCGGAGGACCGTACGGTCACCATCAGCCTCTACAAACAGCGCGGCGCGGGACCCGGGCCGGCGTGAGGAACGGGGACGGTCCGGTGCGTGACGAGGGGCGCATCCCAGGGGGCCCGCGGGGAGGGCACGAAGCTCCGGTGGAGCAGGTGCCCGCCCCGGCGGGCATCCCGGAGCAGCAGGCCCGTCCCCACCCGGTGGACGGACTCGACGGCCAACTTGACGGCCAGACGGCCGCGGTGGAACAGGCGCAGGCAGAGCGGGCGGCCTTTATGAGCGAGCAGCAGCACCACGATCCACATGACCGCAGCGGGGCGCGGGCGCTCTTCATCGAATTGCGCGAACTGCCCGACGGTTCACCCGAGCGGGCGGACCTGCGCAACCGGCTGGTGCGGATGCACCTTCCGCTGGTCGAGCATCTGGCGAGGCGGTTCCGCAACCGGGGTGAGCCGCTGGACGATCTGACACAGGTCGCGACGATCGGCCTGATCAAGTCGGTGGACCGGTTCGACCCGGAGCGCGGTGTCGAGTTCTCGACGTACGCGACGCCGACCGTCGTCGGGGAGATCAAGCGGCATTTCCGGGACAAGGGCTGGGCGGTCCGGGTGCCGCGCCGGCTCCAGGAGCTGCGTCTCGCCCTGACGACGGCCACGGCCGAGCTGTCCCAGCAGCACGGCCGCTCACCGACGGTGCACGAGCTGGCGGAACGTCTCGGCATCTCGGAGGAGGAGGTCCTGGAGGGCCTGGAGTCCGCCAACGCGTACTCCACGCTGTCGCTGGACGTCCCCGACACGGACGACGAGTCGCCGGCGGTCGCGGACACCCTGGGCTCGGAGGACGAGGCGCTGGAGGGCGTCGAGTACCGGGAGTCCCTCAAGCCGCTGCTGGAGGATCTGCCGCCCCGGGAGAAGCGCATCCTGCTGCTGCGCTTCTTCGGCAACATGACCCAGTCGCAGATCGCGCAGGAGGTCGGCATCTCCCAGATGCACGTCTCCCGTCTGCTGGCCCGCACGCTGGCGCAGTTGCGCGAGCGGCTGCTGATCGAGGAGTAGAACGGGCGTGGAGGGGGCGTACGGCCGGCCCGGCGCCCGCCCCCGGCCGGCACCCGCCCCCGGCCGGCGTCGCGCCAAGCCGGTATCGCCCCCTGCCGGGCCTCGGACCGGAACGGCCGGGCGCTTGAGCGGCTGAGTGGCTGGCCTGAGGACCTGCCTAGGGACCTGGTGACCTAGGGACCTGGTGACCTAGTGAGCGTTCAGGCGTCGCGCGCCGGGCCGCGGATGCCCAGGGCTTCGGTGGTCGTCGGGTTGACCAGCAGGACCAGGGCCGTCACGGCGACCGCCGCGAGCGCGATACCGACCGGGACCAGCCCGCCCGTGCCGGCGGTCAGCAGCGTGTACGCGACCGGCAGCGCCATGATCTGGGTGATCAGCGCGGGCCCCCGGCTCCAGCTGCGACGCAGCAGCAGACCTCGGGCGGCGAGCAGCGGGATCAGGCCGAGCGCGATCAGGGTGAGGCCGCCCGTCTCCGCCTGCTGCGGGCTGTCGGGCCGACCCAGCAGCCCCATCACCAGCAGGTACACACCGCCCGCGATCAGCGCCAGGGCTTCGAGGCCGCAGGCGCCGGCGGCGACGGTCAGGCGCGTGGGGCGCGTGGTCGGTGCGTGGTCGTTCTGCTCACTGCTGCTCACCCCTGCAGGGTAGCCGCCGCCCCATGGCCACCCTTCGCGGCTACCCTCCGCCACGGCGTGTACCGCCCGGTAGCCTGCCGCGTCCCGGGCGCGACCCGCCCGCCCCCGGCCGGTAATCTGCTGGGCATGCGCGCACTCCTCGTGGTCAACCCGGCAGCAACCACCACCAGTGCCCGCACCCGCGATGTGCTCATCCACGCGCTCGCCAGCGAGATGAAGCTGGAAGTGGTGACGACGGAGTACCGGGGGCATGCCCGTGACCTGGGCCGGCGGGCCGCGGACTCCGAGGAGATAGAGCTGGTCGTCGCGCTCGGCGGCGACGGCACCGTCAATGAGGTCGTGAACGGTCTGCTGCACAGGGGGCCCGATCCGGACCGGCTGCCGCGCCTCGCGGTCGTCCCCGGCGGCTCGACCAACGTCTTCGCCCGCGCACTCGGGCTGCCCAACGACGCGGTGGAGGCGACCGGCGCGATTCTGCACGCGCTGGCCCAGCGGAGCGAACGTACGGTCGGTCTGGGACTGGCGGCCGGGACTCCCGGCACGGACGACGAGTCCGTTCCGTCCCGCTGGTTCACCTTCTGCGCCGGCTTCGGTTTCGACGCGGGAGTGGTGGGCCGGGTCGAACAGCAGCGAGAGCGGGGCAAGCGGTCGACGCACGCTCTGTATGTGCGTCAGGTGGTGCGTCAGTTCCTGGAGGAGCCCCACCGCCGGAGCGGGATGATCACACTCGACCGGCCGGGTGAGGATCCGGTGGAGGATCTCGTCCTGTCCATAGTCTGTAACACCGCGCCCTGGAGCTACCTGGGCAATCGTCCGTTGTACGCGTCCCCGGGGGCCTCTTTCGACACGGCCCTGGACGTCCTGGGACTGAGCAGCTTGTCGACCACCGCCGTTGCCCGATACGCGACGCAATTGCTCACTTCGACCCCCGACCGGGGCCCCCATGGTCGTCACGCGGTGTCTCTCCACGACCTGACGGACTTCACCTTGCATTCCAAGGCACCCCTCCCCTTCCAGATGGACGGCGACCACCTGGGACTGCGTACGAGCGTGACGTTCACAGGCGTACGCCGTGCACTGCGTGTGATTGTGTGAGCGGAAGGGCTCAAAGTCCTTTCACTCGAACGTTTAGGCTGGCATCCACCCCATGGAAGTACGGCTGTGACCTAGTCGACACCGAGGAATCAAAAAAAACTTTCCGGAAGGGGTTGTATCCGCCGCCGAGGTTTGCGAATCTCTACATGGCGATCGGGACGGCCCGCAGCATCGGCCTCCCTGAGAACCAGAACCCCTCCTCAAACCTGGGACCCACCAGTCCGTCTGGCGGTCGGCCCTTCCCTTGTCGAGGGATTCGTGAAAGCGTTCACATTCACAAGCAATCTGTATGTAATACCAAGAGAGGTAGCAGCCATGGACTGGCGTCACAACGCCGTTTGCCGCGAGGAAGACCCCGAGCTCTTCTTCCCCATCGGCAACACCGGTCCTGCGCTGCTGCAGATCGAGGAAGCCAAGGCCGTCTGCCGTCGCTGCCCCGTCATGGAGCAGTGCCTGCAGTGGGCGCTCGAGTCCGGTCAGGATTCGGGTGTCTGGGGTGGCCTCAGCGAGGACGAGCGCCGCGCAATGAAGCGTCGTGCCGCTCGCAACCGGGCGCGTAACGCGACCGCCTGAAGCACCCCCTAAGAAGCCTGAGGCCGGCGGAGCGTACAGCGAGTACGCATGGTCCCGCCCCCGAAACGCAGCGCGCAGTACCCCCGATGCGCATCGCAAAGTGAGCTTCGAGCCGAGCCCCGAACCGTCATCACGGTTCGGGGCTCGCTGCTGTGCGGACGGGGAGTACGGATGGGGAGTGCGAACGGGGTGTGCGGCCGTCGAAGGGCCGGAGAGCACCCCGGCCGCGAAGGCCGGGCCCCCGTGAAAGGGGCCGGGACCTGCGCGGGATGCCGCACACCGGGGGCGTACGGCTACGTCGTACGGCTACTTCTGGGACAGCACCGGGATGTCCAGCACCACCTGGGTGCCGCGCACCGGCGCCCGCACCATGTCGAAGGCACCGCCCAACTCGCCCTCCACCAGGGTCCGCACGATCTGCAGCCCCAGATTCCCCGCCCGCTGCGGGTCGAATCCCTCGGGCAGCCCGCGCCCGTCGTCCTGGATGGTGATCAGCAGCCGGGCATCCGAGCGCGATCCGTCACGCCTGCCGGCCGGCGAGTCGCCGCTGCGGACCACGGAGACCTCGACCTGGCCCTGCTCCCCCGGTGCGAAGGCGTGCTCCAGCGCGTTCTGCAGGATTTCGGTGAGCACCATGGCGAGCGGAGTGGCCACTTCGGCGTCCAGAATGCCGAACCGGCCCGTGCGGCGGGAGACGACTTTGCCCGGTGAGATCTCCGAGACCATCGCCAGTACCCGGTCGGCGATCTCGTCGAATTCGACGCGCTCGTCCAGATTCTGTGACAACGTCTCATGCACGATCGCGATGGAACCGACGCGCCGTACCGCCTCGTTGAGCGCGTCCCTGCCCGCTTGAGAATCCATACGCCGCGACTGGAGCCGGAGGAGCGCGGCTACTGTTTGCAGATTGTTCTTCACCCGGTGGTGGATTTCCCGGATGGTGGCGTCCTTGGTTATCAACTCGCGTTCACGGCGCCGTAGTTCCGTAACGTCACGGAGCAGTACCAGAGAGCCGATACGCGTGCCCTTCGGTTTGAGCGGAATGGCGCGCAGTTGAATCACCCCGCCGCTGCCTTCGACCTCGGCCTCCCGGGGCGCGTAGCCGCTGGCGAGCTTGACCATGGCCTCGTCGACCGGGCCCCGGGCGGGCGCCAGTTCGTCGGTCGTCCTGCCGAGGTGCTGGCCCACCAGGTCGGAGGCGAGGCCGAGCCGGTGGTAGGCGGACAAGGCGTTGGGGCTCGCGTACTGGACGACACCGTCGGCGTCGAGCCGGATCAGTCCGTCACCGGCGCGCGGCGAGGCGTCCATGTCGACCTGCTGGCCGGGGAACGGGAAGGAACCGGCGGCGATCATCTGGGCGAGGTCGGAGGCGGACTGGAGATAGGTCAGCTCCAGCCTGCTGGGGGTACGGACGGTGAGCAGGTTCGTATTGCGCGCGATGACGCCGAGGACGCGGCCTTCGCGGCGTACGGGAATGGACTCGACCCGTACCGGCACCTCCTCGCGCCATTCGGGGTCACCTTCCCGGACGATCCGCCCCTCGTCGAGCGCGGCGTCGAGCAGAGGGCGCCGTCCACGCGGAACGAGATGGCCGACCATGTCGTCCTGATAGGACGTGGGTCCGGTGTTGGGGCGCATCTGGGCGACGGACACGTAGCGCGTGCCGTCCCGGGTGGGGACCCAGAGGACGAGGTCGGCGAAGGACAGGTCGGAGAGCAGCTGCCACTCCGAGACCAGCAGATGGAGCCACTCGAGGTCGGATTCACCGAGGGCTGTGTGCTGGCGGACGAGGTCGTTCATGGAGGGCACACAGGGGAGCGTACCCGCGGAGATAGCATCCGCGTACGGATGGACAGCACAGAATGGTCTAGTCCACAATGGTGAGGTAGACCTCCTCCCTCCCCGCACAGGAGGGGGGACCGAGGCATCCGGCGCTCTCTGCCCTGACCGCGTCGCTGCCTCTCCCACGGCCGGGCGGGACCGCACACCTGCCGGCCGTAGCAACTCCGGGCTGCGGTGCCGGACGGGCTGAGGGTCCCGTCGCGGTGCCGCGGCCCGAGGGTGGGCCCGCTCGCACGTGGCCGTCCCGCACCGTGGCTTCTCACTCCGTGACTTCTCACATCGTGACCTCACTCGCCGTGGCCACCCTGCCCGCCGCATCCCTCCCGGCCGGGCCGCCACGACGGCGGGACCGTCCGACCACTCTCCCGCCGAGGTCCACAATCCGCGGCGCGGAGCCCGAGGCCCGAGACCCGGGCCCGAGTCGCCCCCCGCCGCACCGGCACCTCTTCCGCCCCCCAGGCGCCTCCGCCTCGCCCCCGGCGGCCTCTCCGGAGCACCCTGGATCGTGACGCCCGCTCTGCTAGATTGGTCTATACCACAAAGACTCATCATCAGATCGGCAGGGCCCATCGTGGAAGTTGTCATCGTCAAGGACGCCACGGCAGGCGGCGAGCTCATCGCGGACAGCATCGCCGGCCTGCTGCGCCGCAAGCGCGACGCCCTCCTCGGGGTGGCCACGGGCTCGACCCCGCTGCCGATCTACCAGGCACTGACAGCCCTGGTCCGCTCCGGCGCCGTGGACGCCTCGGGCGCCCGGATCGCCCAGCTCGACGAGTACGTGGGGCTGCCGTCCGGCCACCCCGAGTCGTACCGCTCGGTGGTGCTGCGCGAGGTCGTCGAGCCGCTGGGGCTGAGCGAGAGCTCCTTCCTCGGCCCCGACGGGACCGCCGAGGACGTCCAGGCCGCGTGCGAGGCGTACGACCGCGCGCTCACCGAGGCCGGCGGGGTGGATCTCCAGCTGCTCGGCATCGGCACGGACGGGCACATCGGCTTCAACGAGCCGGTCTCCTCGCTCGCCTCGCGCACCCGGATCAAGACGCTGACACAGCAGACGCGTGAGGACAACGCGCGCTTCTTCGACAGCCTGGACGACGTGCCGCACCACGTCATCACCCAGGGCATCGGGACCATCCTGGAGGCCCGCCACCTGGTGCTGCTCGCCACCGGGGAGGGCAAGGCCGAGGCCGTCGCGCAGTCCGTCGAGGGACCGGTCGCCGCACTGGTGCCCGCCTCCGCGCTCCAGCTGCATCCGCACGCCACCGTCGTCGTGGACGAGGCGGCGGCCTCCAAGCTGAAGCTCGCCGACTACTACCGCGCCACCTTCGCCTCCAAGCCGCGGTGGCAGGGACTGTAAGCGCGCGGGGCGGACAACGACGGTGCCGGGCAGCCCCCCACATGGGAGGCTGCCCGGCACCGTCGTATCCAGGGTCAGCGGTCAGACCGCCCGGGGCCGGACTCCGCGGCCGGTGATGGTCTCCGCCGCCGCCTGTCCGCACACCCGGGCGGCGCCGTGCGTCGCGATGTGCAGGGCTCCCCTCGGCTCCGCGTCGTTCACGCCCATCTCCACCACAACCGTCTCCGGCCGGGCCGCGAGCAGGCCGTCCAGGGCATCGGACATCCAGGCGTGCCGGTGGAGATCGCGCACGACGGCGACGACCGGACGGCCCCCGGCCGCTTCGAGCACCCGCTCGACCAGCACGGCCGGGTCCGCACCCGCGACCGGGGTACCGCTGTACGAGCCGGTCTCCGTGCCGGGCAGCAGGCGCTCCAGCTCCACCGCGACGCCCCACGGGGTCTCGTCCCCGACGGCGATATTCGCCACCGGGGTGAAAGCGGCGACGTAGGGGGCTTCCGTGAGCGGCTCGGCCGTTCCCGTGACGCGCAGCGCGCGGCGGGCCGCGACGAGCCCGATCGGGGTGCCGGGCGCGGTCCCCTCCCGCGCGTCCGCGCCCGGCTCCCGGGCCCCCCTGACCCGGAGCGTCCAGTCGGCGAGGGCGCGCACCCGCGCGGCCGCGTCGGCCAGTCGTTCCTCGGGGAGTTCGCCGCTGCGCACCGCCGACACCAGCGCGTCGCGCAGCCGCAGTACGGTCTCCTCGTCCGCCAGGCCGCCGCCGACGCAGATGGCGTCGGCGCCCGCCGCGACGGCGAGGACGGAGCCGCGCTCGATCCCGTACGTCGAGGCGATGGCCTGCATCTCCATGCCGTCGGTGACGATGAGACCGTCGTAGCCCAGTTCGTCCCGGAGCAGACCGGTGAGGATCTGCGGGCTCAGCGTCGCCGGGCGGTTCGGGTCGAGTGCGGGGAGCAGGATGTGCGCGCTCATCACCGACTTGGAACCCGCCGCGATCGCGGCCCGGAAGGGCAGCAGCTCACGGGCGTGGACCGTGTCCAGGTCCACGTCGATGCGCGGCAGCGCGTGGTGCGAGTCCACCGCGGTGTCGCCATGGCCGGGGAAGTGCTTGGTGCAGGCGGCGACGCCGGCGCTCTGGAGTCCTTCGACGTACGCGGCGGTGTGCCGGGCGACCAATTGGGGGTCGGCGCCGAAGGACCGCACCCCGATGACCGGATTGTTCCGGTTGGAGTTGACGTCGGCGGAGGGGGCCCAGTTGAGGTTGACCCCGCATTCCGCGAGCCGCCGTCCCAGCTCCCGGGCCACGGCCCGGGTCAGGTCCAGGTCGTCGACCGCGCCGAGGGCGTAGTTGCCCGGGAAGGAGGAACCGTCGCGGACCTCCAGCCGGGTGACGTCGCCGCCCTCCTCGTCGATCGCGACGAGGATGTCGTCCCGCTCGGCCCGCAGCTGCGCGGTGAGCGCGGCGAGCTGCTCAGATGAGGCGATGTTGCGGCCGAACAGGCCGACGGAGGAGAGGCCCTCGCCGATGCGCCGCAGCAGCCAGTCCGGCGCCGTGGTGCCGAGGAAGCCGGGCTGGAGGACGGCGAGGGCGTCCCGGGTGAGGGTGTCCGTACCGCTCACGAGTGTGGTCATCGGAGGCCTTAACCCTTCACCGCGCCGGCCGTGAGACCCGCGGCCATCTTGCGCTGGACGAGGAGGAACAGAATCACGATGGGCAGGGCCATCATGGTGGAGCCGGCCATCATCGGGGCGAACTCGGTTCCGTGCTTGGTGGAGAAGTTGGAGAGCCAGACCGTCGCGGTCTGGTTCTGCTGGCTCATCAGCATCAGCGCGTACAGGTACTCGTTCCACGCCTGGATGAAGCCGTACACCGACGTGGCGACCATGCCCGGGGCGAGCAGCGGGAAGACCACGCGGACGAAGGCGCTGGTGCGGCTGCAGCCGTCGACCATCGCCGCTTCCTCCAGCTCCTTCGGGATGTTGACGATGAAGCCGCGCAGCGTCCACACCGTGAAGGGCAGGATGAAGGTCAGATAGGTGATGACCAGGCCGGAGAGCTTGTCGTACTGACCGAGGTCGTTCAGCAGCAGGAAGACCGGGATGATCATCGCGACCAGCGGAACCATCTGCACGGCGAGGATGCCGACGATCACGATCTTGCGGCCGCGGAAGGCGAACCGCGAGATGGCGAGGGCGGCGAGCAGGCCGACGGCGATCCCGATGACGACCACGACGAGCGAGACGAGCAGCGAACGGCCGACCGGTCCCCAGAAGTCGGCGATGTCCAGCGCCCGGCGGAAGTTCTCCAGGGTGAACGTGCGGGGGAAGAAGTGCGGGTCGGAGTCGATCGCGTCCCCGGCCGGTTTGAACGCCGTGTTGAGCATCCAGTAGACGGGGAAGCCGATGGTCACGAAGACCAGCAGGCCGATCAGGTTCCAGCCGAGCTTGCTCTTCCTGGCCTTCCCGCTCCGCTGGGGGCGGGTCGCGGTGGCGGCGGGAGCCGCGGTCGTCGTGGTCACTCCACCTCTCCGATCTTGAGCATCTGCCGCATGTAGACCGCGATCACGCCCAGCAGGAGAAGCACCGTGATCAGTGCGATCGCCGCGCCCTGGGAGTAGTCGTTGACCACGAAGGCCTTGTCGTACGAGTAGGTGGTGAGCAGCTGGAACTCGGCTTCGGGGTGGCCGTTGCGCATGACGAACACCTGCGGGAAGACACCCATGTCCCAGATCACCGAGAGCGTCGCGAGCATCACGATGATGGGCTTGAGGATGGGCAGGGTGACATGGCGGAAGACACCCCAGGCTCCGGCGCCGTCGAGGCGGGCCGCCTCTTCGAGCTCCTTCGGGACCTGGGTGAGGCCGGCGGTGAGGGTGATGGCGACGAACGGGACGGCGCCCCACACCACCAGCAGCATGATCACGGCGAGTCCCTGTGTGCCGCTCGCGAACCAGTTGTGGCCGATCAGGTCGACCCCGGGGATCCTGCTCAGGACCCAGTTGAGGACACCGTAGTCCGAGTCGAACATCCACTTGAAGATGGTGATGGCGACG
Source organism: Streptomyces sp. NPDC051569 (assembly GCF_044454085.1). Classification (NCBI taxonomy): domain Bacteria; kingdom Bacillati; phylum Actinomycetota; class Actinomycetes; order Kitasatosporales; family Streptomycetaceae; genus Streptomyces; species Streptomyces sp. NPDC051569. The sequence continues at coordinate 228,252 of NZ_JBITDJ010000001.1, read as the reverse complement.
ACGACGGGCATGCCCCAGCTCCCCACCAGAGCGATGTTGATCAGGGTCTTCACCCAGCCGGAGACGCGCTGCTGGAGCAGCGCGATGAGCATCCCGAGCACCATGGTGAGGATGACCGCGCCGGCCGCGAAGACGACCGTGCGGACGACGACAGCCCAGAAGGCGCTGTCCCCGAGGACGTTGGTGAAGTTGTCGAAGCCCGCGGATTCCGGGGCCTGGAAGCCCCACAGCTGGGGCTGTCCGAACTTCTGGAAGGACAGGGTGACCAGCCGCACCAGCGGATAGCCGAGCACCAGGGCGAGGACGGCCAGACAGGGGGCGAGCAGCAGCCAGGGCACCGAACCCCCGCCCGCGCCAGGCTTCTTGCCGGGCCGGTCCGGGCTTCCCGGTGCCCCGCCCGATTGTGGATCGCGCCGCGCCGGCGGCACCTTGGCGGTCGTTGTCTCTACGGCACTCATCGCGCGCTCCTCAGCGGTCCCTCTCCTGGTGCGGGCCAGGCAGGGCCCCGTCGGCTCGACGGGGCCCTGCCATCAGGTCACTTGGTGTTGATGACCTGGTCGATCGCGGCGTCCGCTTCCTTCGCGGCGTCCGCCACCGACTTCTTGCCGGTCGCGATGGACTGCAGCATCGTCTGGAGGACCTGGGCCTTCTCGACCTGACCCCAGCCCGGGGCCATCGGGACGAACCAGCTGGACTCGGCGGCCGTGGCCGGAACGGCGGTCGCCGGGTCGGCCTTCAGGCCGGCCAGGTCGGTCTTGTTGTTCGGCAGGTTGCCCTTGCCGATCAGACCCTTCTGGCCCTGGGCGCCGGTGAAGGCGTTGATCCACTCGGCGGCGGTGGCCTGCGCCTTGGACTTGACCGGGACCGCGAGGTCCGAACCGCCCAGGAAGACGGGCATGTTGTTGCCGGACGGGCCGGGCATCACGAAGTTCTCGAGGTTGCCCTTGAGCTTGCCGGTCTTGTCGACCTTCGGGTCCTCGGTGGCCGACCCTTCCCAGGCCGCGCCGAAGATCATGCCGGCGTTGCCCAGGCCGTAGACGGTGTAACGGTCGGACTCGTCCTTGGTCTTGTCGCCCTTCATCCACTTGTCGAGGACGTCCTTGTACTCGCCCAGCCCCTTGAGGGACTCCGGCGAGGACAGGTTGGACTTGAACGTGCCGCCGTCCTCCTTGGCGATGGAGCCGCCGGCGTCGTACACGAAGGACATGGCCGCGTACCAGTCACGGGAGGGCTGGTACCAGGCGCTGAACTTGTCGCCCTTCTTGGCCTGGATCTTGTCCAGGTCGGCGGTCAGCTCGGCGTACGTCTTCGGGACGGCCGTGATGCCGGCGTCCTTGGCGACGTCCTTGCGCCAGTTGGCGACGCGGCCGCCCGCGTAGTACGGCACGCCGTAGGCCTTGCCGCCGTACGTCACCGATGCCTTGAGGCCGTCGAGCCAGGCGTCGGAGTTGTCGAACTTGGACGGGTCTATCTCGGCGAAGGCACCCTTCACGGTGTAGCCGAGCATCTCGGTGTTGCCCATCTCGACAACGTCCGGGGCCTTGTCGGTGGCGAGAACCGCGTCGAGCTTGGCGTTCTTGTCGGGCCAGCCGTAGTACTCGTGCTTGATCTCGATGCCCGGGTGCTTCTTGGCGACCGCGTCGTCGGCGGCCTTCACCAGCTCCGGCCAGTTGTTCTGGGCGTCGACCGTCAGCCAGACGGTGAGCTCCTTGACGGACTCGGCCTGGGCCGCCCCGCCCTTCTTGTCCTCCGAGCCACACGCCGCGATGCTGACCAACATGCCCGCGACGCCGACCGCCGCGATGAGCTTGCGCTTCACGCCACCCTCCTCAGGGATTACTGCAACCCCCCGCCCACCGCGAAGACTTACGCCGAGTACTGCCGGGGCTGGGACCTGGTCTTTAATGGTTTAGACCAGTACGGGGAGCTTGGCCTAGACCTTTATAGGTGTCAAGGGTGTATAAGAAGGGCAGTCGTGTCCGTTATCGGACCGACACCTGAGGGAGGGCGGCGACCCATGACCGGCCCGTGCCACCATGTGAGCCGCGACAGACGGAGGAGCCGGTGACGGCAGCAGCGCAGAAGTCGGGAAGGCAGGTTATGGCCACGGACGGGGGCGGCACCGAGACCGAGGGCGGGGCCGCGATCCGCACGGCGCGCGTGCCCAAGTACTACCGGCTGAAGCGGCACTTGCTCGACATGACGGAGACGCTGCCACCCGGTACGCCGGTACCTCCGGAGCGGACACTCGCCGCCGAGTTCGACACCTCGCGCACCACCGTACGGCAGGCGCTCCAGGAGCTCGTCGTCGAGGGCCGGCTGGAACGCATCCAGGGCAAGGGCACCTTCGTCGCCAAGCCCAAGGTCTCCCAGGCCCTCCAGCTCACCTCGTACACCGAGGACATGCGGGCCCAAGGCCTGGAGCCCACCTCGCAGTTGCTGGAGATCGGCTACGTCACGGCCGACGACACCCTGGCCGGACTGCTCGACATCTCGGCCGGCGGACGGGTGCTGCGGATCGAGCGGCTGCGGCTGGCCAGTGGTGAGCCGATGGCCATCGAGACCACGCACCTCTCGGCGAAGCGTTTCCCCGCGCTGCGCCGGTCGCTCGTCAAGTACACCTCCCTCTACACGGCGTTGGCCGAGGTGTACGACGTACGGCTGGCGGAGGCCGAGGAGACCATCGAGACCTCGCTGGCCACACCGCGCGAGGCCGGGCTGCTCGGTACGGACGTCGGCCTGCCGATGCTGATGCTGTCCCGGCACTCCGTCGACGCGGCCGGCGAGCCGGTGGAATGGGTGCGCTCGGTCTACCGGGGCGACCGCTACAAGTTCGTGGCACGGCTGAGCCGCCCGATCGGCTGAGCGCCCTCGGCCGAGTCACCCGTTCGGCCCAGTCGCAGCCGGCGACCCGGACCGGCCTGCGGTACCGCCCCCGGCACGACCCCGTACGCCCCCGGCACGGCCCGGTACAGGCCCAGTACGGACCCCGTACGGCCCCGGCGCGGACGAACGGTCAGCAACCGTGCCCGGGGGACCGGTTCGCCGCTCCGTTCGCGTACCGGAATACGGACGGGGGGTTACGGCGACCCCGCCCCTCCCCCTAGATTTCCTGCGCATTACGCCAGGCGATCAACCAGGGGAACGGAGCCACCGTGTCAGAAGTTCCTGAAGAGAAACCGCCCACGGTCACCCCGCTGCGGGTGGTCATCGCCCTCTGCCTCTTCGCGCCCTTCGTGGCGCTGCTCTGGGTGAGTTCCTACGCCAAGGTCGAGCCGGACTTCATCGGCATCCCGTTCTTCTACTGGTACCAGATGCTCTGGGTCGTGATCTCGACCGCGCTCACCCTGATCGCGTATCAGCTGTGGCAGCGGGACCAGCGCGGACGGCTCGCCCGGAGCGCCGGAAAGGCGGGTGCGGCGCGATGAAGGACGGCGTGAACGGCGTGGCACTCGCCGTCTTCATCTTCTTCTTCCTGGCCGTCACGGCCATGGGCTTCCTGGCCGCGCGCTGGCGCAGGGCGGAGAACGAGCAGAGCCTCGACGAATGGGGCCTGGGCGGACGGTCGTTCGGCACCTGGGTCACCTGGTTCCTGCTCGGTGGCGACCTCTACACGGCGTACACCTTTGTCGCCGTCCCCGCCGCCATCTACGCGGCGGGCGCGGCCGGCTTCTTCGCCGTGCCGTACACCATCCTCGTCTACCCGCTCATCTTCACCTTCCTGCCCCGGCTCTGGTCGGTGTCGCACAAGCACGGGTACGTCACCACCTCGGACTTCGTCCGGGGCCGCTTCGGCTCGAAGGGGCTCTCGCTGGCGGTCGCCCTCACCGGCATCCTCGCCACGATGCCCTACATCGCGCTCCAGCTCGTCGGCATCCAGGCGGTGCTGGACGTGATGGGCATCGGCGGCGGCGAGAACACCCACTGGTTCGTCAGGGACCTGCCGCTGCTGATCGCGTTCGCCGTGCTGGCCGCGTACACCTACTCCTCCGGCCTGCGGGCGCCCGCGCTGATCGCCTTCGTCAAGGACGGCCTGATCTATGTCGTGATACTGGTCGCGATCATCTACATCCCGATCAAGCTGGGCGGCTTCGACGACATCTTCGCCAAGGCGGGTGAGGCGTTCGCACAGCCCAATCCGAAGACCGGCCAGCCGCGCGGCGCGCTCGCGCCGGGCGCCGCCGGGCAGTGGGGGTACGCCACGCTGGCGCTCGGCTCCGCGCTCGCGCTCTTCATGTATCCGCACTCCATCACGGCGACGCTCTCCAGCCGCAGCCGCGAGGTGATCCGGCGCAACACCACGATCCTGCCGCTGTACTCACTGATGCTGGGTCTGCTGGCGCTGCTCGGCTTCATGGCGATCGCCGCCGGCATCAAGGTCGACAACACGCAGCTGGCGATCCCGCAGCTCTTCGAGAACATGTTCCCCGACTGGTTCGCGGGCGTGGCCTTCGCGGCCATCGGCATCGGCGCGCTCGTGCCGGCCGCCATCATGTCGATCGCGGCGGCCAATCTCTTCACGCGCAACATCTACAAGGACTTCCTCAAGCCCGACGCGACCCCGGCGCAGGAAACCAAGGTCTCCAAGCTGGTCTCGCTGCTGGTGAAGGTGGGCGCGCTGGCCTTCGTGCTGTCCATGGACAAGACGGTCGCGATCAACTTCCAGCTGCTGGGCGGCATCTGGATCCTCCAGACGATGCCGGCGCTGGTCGGCGGCCTGTTCACCCGCTGGTTCCACCGCTGGGCGCTGCTCGCCGGCTGGGCCGCCGGTATGGCGTACGGCACGGCCGCCGCGTACGGCGTCGCCAGCCCGACGCAGAAGCACTTCGGCGGATCGTCGAACGAGATCCCCGGGCTCGGGGAGATCGGCTACATCGGACTCACCGCGTTCGTGCTCAACGTGGTGGTGACGCTCGTGCTGACGTTCGTGCTGCGCGCGGCGAAGGCGCCGGACGGCATCGACGAGACGAGCCCTTCCGACTACACGGCCGACGCCGGTGACCCGGGCGTGGTGGCCGAACTGCCACCCGCCACGGCGGCGGACCCGGTGCACTGACGCGGCCGCTCAGGAGAGGGACGGGCCGCCGGCTCACCCGGCGGCCCGTCCGCCGCTCAGCGCACCCATTCCTTGAGCGCCTCGGTCTCCAGCGTGATCCCCACCGGATCGGGCAGCGTGATCCCCTTGCCGAACGGCACGGTGCGCGCGCTCTCGTACCGCACCCCGTCAGGCTCGCTGTAGACCGTCACCTCGCAGCTGTCCCGGTCGATCAGCAGATAGACCGGGATCTTGGTCTGCGCGTACGCGCGCGGCTTCTCCACCCGGTCCCGCTCATCGGAGTCGGAGTCGGAGTCGTACGAGGTGACCTCGACCGCCATCAGAACCGGGGCGGCGTCGCCCCACTCGCCCTGGCCGACGAAAGCGCCGCTGAGCGCCAGGGAGCCGTCCGGCCGGGCCCGGCCCTTACGGTAGGCCTGCACCTTGAGCCCCTGGTCGGGATAGAGCCACAGCTCCGGGCGCGACTGCATGCAGATGCGTGTCAGCCACTCGATGATGCGCCCGTGATCCCCGTCCGGCACAACCCTGCTCCTGATCTTCCCGTCGATGAGTTCCAGCCGGATGCCCTCGATGGTGCGGGCCAGTATCCGGGTGGCCTCGTCGAACTCCTCCGGGAGGATCTACGTCGCGTAATCGATGGCCGTCATCGGGGCACCTCCTTGGTCCTTCCGACGATAGCGGAGGGGGCCGACAGCAGGGGAGAAGTGCCGCACGACACAACATGTGGGGGCACGTTCATGAACAGGCCCCCACATGTATGCTCGTGCTCGCTGTCGACGCAGGGGAATCCGGTGCGAATCCGGAACTGTCCCGCAACGGTGTGATGTGGTGTGCTTCGTCGTACCCACGAGTCCGAACACCTGCCGGCAGCGCATCCGGCTCGACCGATCCGGGTGCCAAGACGTCCGGGCCTCGAGGCTGGGCCGGTGGACGCCACACCTCGTGCTGCCCGTATACGGGTCGTACGGCTGTGCGCGCCCCCGCTCCCCTCCCGACGGCCCAGAGCCGAGCGAGGGAGAGCACCACGTGACCATCGCGCCAGCCGATCCGGTTTCAGGCACGTCCGAGGCCGCCGCACAGGTGACCGACGAACCGGGGACCGCGCTGCTGCGGGTCCTGACGGACCTGACCGCCGATCTGCCCGACACCGACCCCGGCAAGGTCGCGGCCGCCGCGCTGCGCGGCCGCAACGCCCGGTCGGACGAGGCCGAGTTGCGTGAGCTCGCCACCGAGGCAGCCGCAGGACTGATCTCCGAGGACCCGGCCTACTCCCGGCTGGCCGCCCGGCTGCTCACCCGCACCATCGCCGAGGAAGCGGCCGGACAGGGCGCGGTGTCGTTCTCCGCGTCGGTCGCCGTCGGCCACCGCGAGGGCCTGATCGCCGACCGGACGGCCGACTTCGTGACGCTGCACGCGTCCCGCCTCGACGAGATGATCGATCCGGCCGCCGACGACCGCTTCGGTTACTTCGGGCTGCGGACGCTCTTCAGCCGCTACCTGCTCCGGCACCCGATCACCCGCCAGGTCATCGAGACGCCGCAGCACTTCATGCTCCGCGTCGCCTCCGGCCTCGCCGAGGACGACAGCGTCCGCGCGCTGGACGAGGTCGCCGCGCTGTACGGGCTGATGAGCCGCCTGGACTACCTGCCGTCCTCGCCGACCCTCTTCAACTCCGGTACGCGCCACCCGCAGATGTCGTCCTGCTACCTGCTGGACTCCCCGCTGGACGAGCTGGACTCGATCTACGACCGCTACCACCAGGTGGCCCGGCTGTCGAAGCACGCGGGCGGCATCGGCCTCTCGTACTCCCGGGTCCGCTCGCGCGGTTCGCTGATCCGTGGCACCAACGGTCACTCCAACGGCATCGTCCCGTTCCTGAAGACCCTGGACGCCTCGGTCGCCGCCGTGAACCAGGGCGGCCGGCGCAAGGGCGCCGCCGCCGTCTACCTGGAGACCTGGCACTCCGACATCGAGGAGTTCCTGGAGCTGCGCGACAACACCGGTGAGGACGCCCGGCGTACGCACAACCTGAACCTCGCGCACTGGATCCCGGACGAGTTCATGCGCCGGGTCGAGACGGACGGCGACTGGTCGCTGTTCTCGCCCGCCGACGTGCCGCAGCTGGTCGACCTGTGGGGCGACGACTTCGACGCGGCCTACCGGGAGGCGGAGGCGGCGGGCCTGGCCCGCAAGACCATCCCGGCCCGTGAGCTGTACGGCCGGATGATGCGTACGCTCGCCCAGACCGGCAACGGCTGGATGACCTTCAAGGACGCGTCGAACCGCACGGCCAACCAGACGGCCGAGCCCGGCAAGGTCGTGCACTCCTCCAACCTCTGCACGGAGATCCTGGAGGTGACGGACGACGGGGAGACCGCCGTCTGCAACCTCGGCTCGATCAACCTGGGCTCGTTCGTGCTGGCTTCCGGCGAGATCGACTGGGAACGGCTCGACGAGACCGTCCGTACCGCCGTGACCTTCCTCGACCGGGTCGTGGACATCAACTTCTACCCGACCGACCAGGCCGGCCGCTCCAACGCCAAGTGGCGTCCGGTGGGCCTGGGCGCGATGGGTCTCCAGGACGTCTTCTTCAAGAAGCGCCTCGCCTTCGACTCCGCCGAGGCCTCCGCGCTCTCCACGAAGATCGCCGAGCGCATCATGCTCGCCGCGTACGAGGCGTCCTGCGACCTCGCCGAGCGGAGTGGCCCGCTCCCCGCGTGGTCGCAGACGCGCGCGGCGCGCGGTGTGCTGCACCCCGACCACTACGACGTCGAGCTGACCTGGCCGGAGCGCTGGGCCGCGCTGCGCGCCCGGATCGCCACGACCGGCATGCGCAACTCGCTGCTGCTGGCGATCGCCCCGACGGCGACCATCGCCTCCATCGCGGGTGTGTACGAGTGCATCGAGCCGCAGGTCTCCAACCTCTTCAAGCGCGAGACGCTGTCGGGTGAGTTCCTCCAGGTCAACTCGTATCTGGTGCGGGACCTCAAGGACCTCGGTGTCTGGGACGCGCAGACGCGTGAGGCGCTGCGCGAGTCCAACGGCTCGGTGGCGGGCTTCACCTGGGTACCGGCGGAGATCCGCGATCTGTACCGCACGGCGTGGGAGATCCCGCAGCGCGGTCTGATCGACATGGCGGCGGCCCGTACGCCGTTCCTCGACCAGAGCCAGTCGCTGAACCTGTTCCTGGAGACGCCGACCATCGGGAAGCTCAGCTCGATGTACGCGTACGCCTGGAAGAAGGGGCTCAAGACGACGTACTACCTGCGCTCGCGCCCGGCGACCCGCATCGCCCGCGCGGCGGGCGGTGGTGCGGCGGCGGCCACCGCCTCCCCGGCGGCGGCCATCCCCCTCCAGCAGGCCGGTCCCACGGCTCCCGACGCGGACGCGATCGCCTGCTCCCTGGAAAACCCCGAGTCCTGCGAGGCCTGTCAGTGATGTCCACCGAGATCTCCACCGAGAAGACGAAGAACCTGCTGGACCCCGGCTTCGAACTGACGCTGCGGCCGATGCGCTACCCGGACTTCTACGACCGCTACCGGGACGCGATCAAGAACACCTGGACGGTGGAGGAGGTCGACCTCCACTCCGACGTCGCCGACCTCGCCAAGCTCAGCCCCGCCGAGCAGCACATGATCGGCCGGCTGGTCGCGTTCTTCGCGACGGGCGACTCGATCGTGTCGAACAACCTGGTGCTGACGCTCTACAAGCACATCAACTCCCCCGAGGCGCGGCTGTACCTCTCCCGCCAGCTCTTCGAGGAGGCCGTGCACGTCCAGTTCTATCTGACCCTGCTGGACACGTATCTGCCCGACCCGGCGGACCGCGCGGCGGCCTTCGACGCGGTGGAGGAGATCCCGTCGATCCGCGAGAAGGCGCAGTTCTGCTTCAAGTGGATCGACTCGGTCGAGAAGATCGACCGGCTGGAGACGCAGGCGGACCGCCGGCGCTTCCTGCTCAACCTGATCTGCTTCGCGGCCTGCATCGAGGGGCTGTTCTTCTACGGCGCCTTCGCGTACGTGTACTGGTTCCGCTCGCGCGGTCTGCTGCACGGTCTCGCCACCGGCACAAACTGGGTGTTCCGGGACGAGACCATGCACATGAACTTCGCGTTCGAGGTCGTGGACACGGTCCGCAAGGAGGAGCCGGAGCTGTTCGACGACGCCCTCCAGCAGCAGGTCACGGACATGCTGAAGGAGGCCGTCGAGGCGGAGCTCCAGTTCGGCCGCGACCTGTGCGGCGACGGCCTGCCGGGCATGAACACCGAGTCGATGCGCGAGTACCTCCAGTGCGTCGCCGACCAGCGCCTCCAGCGCCTCGGTTTCGCCCCGGTGTACGGCTCGGAGAACCCGTTCTCCTTCATGGAGCTGCAGGGTGTCCAGGAGCTGACGAACTTCTTCGAGCGCCGTCCGTCGGCCTACCAGGTCGCGGTCGAGGGCACGGTCGGCTTCGACGACGACTTCTGAGAAGGACGACGTCCGGGAGGGCGTCCACGAGGACGACACCAGGCGCGTACGGCGGCTGAGGGTGCCCGGCATGGGCGTTCTCGCGCGTACGCGCCTGGTGGCATGTGGTGCGGCGGTCCCGACTCCGGCCACGGGCCTGGGAGTTACGGCCCTGGCCACCGGCACGGCCGGCGGGCACGCCGGTGACGCGCTCCACACGGTGCCGGCCGCACCGGCCGGGCGGAGCGCGCTCGTCCGTACGGAGAGGCGCGGTCAGATACCGCAGTTGGGCGCCGACCAGAAGCGGCTCGGCCGGTGGTCGACGTGAGCGTGGTCGCCGTGGTCCGGGTAGCCGGGGCCGAGGATGCCGTTGAAGCCGTGGTTGCGGGCCTCCAGGTCCAGGGCGCACAGGGAGTTCGCTCCGGCGGCGAGGTCGGCGGCGTCACCGTACAGATGACGGCTGCTCGCCGCTCCGCCGACCGAACTGTTGCATGCCTGGGAGCGGAAGCCGCTCGTCACGGTGATCGGCTTGTCGCCCAGCGCGTGCCGGAGCGCTTCCAGCTTCCACATCGTGCGCAGGGCGTTGGACTTGGCGGTGGTGGCGTCGACCGCTCCGCCCGCCCAGGTGGTGTTGCAGTCGTTCAGCTCGGCGTAGCTGAAGTGGACCGGTGTGCAGTCGTCGTCCTGGAGCGCGTAGAGCTTGCTGAAGGTCCCGGGGCCCGCGACGCCGTCGGCGGCCAGCCCGTACGCGGACTGGAAGCGCTTGACGGCGGCGGCCGTCCCTGGTCCGTAGGCGCCGTCGATGGCGAGCACGGCGCCGCTGCCGGGGTACCCGGCGACCCGGATCTGGAGCTGGGTGACATCGGCGCCCGAGGCGCCCTGGGAGAGTGTGCGCGACCAGGTGTAGCAGCCGTCGGCGTGCGCGGTGCCCGCCGTGGCGAGCGTACCGGCCCAAGCAAAAGACATGGCCATGACAAAGCTGAGCAGCAGGCGGAGCGGACGTCTGAGCATCGGATCTCCCTCACAGGGACTCACAGGTGGACAGGGCGGCGCCGAGGCCGAGACTGGCCTACCGGTCGACGCGCGTCAACCCCGGCCCGGAAAGGGCCACTTGGTCCCCGCCGACGGCGCCGCGCGCCGCCGGCCCGCTCCCGGGCGCACCGGCGACGCACCGGCGGGGACCGTCATACGTCCCACACGTCAGTCGTTGGGGACGATCTCGTAGCGAGGGGTGTTCTCCTCCATCTGCCGCAGCGCGTCCTTGCGGTCCCGCTTCGAGAGACGGTCGATGTACAGGTAGCCGTACAGGTGGTCCGTCTCGTGCTGGAGGCAGCGCGCGAAGTAGCCGGTGCCCTCCACCCGGATCGGCTTGCCCTCGGCGTCCTGGCCGCTGACCACCGCGTAGTCGGGACGCGGCAGCGAGGCGTACGCCGTGGGCACGGACAGGCAGCCCTCGTTGGAGTCGTCCAGATGGCGCTCCCCCGGCGGCAGCTCCTCCAGGACCGGGTTGCAGATGGCGCCCACATGCCGCACGCCGTCGTCGTCCGGGCAGTCGTAGACGAAGACCTTCAGGTCCACACCGATCTGGTTGGCGGCCAGACCCACGCCCTCGGCCGTGTGCTGGCTGGCGAACATGTCGTCGATCAGCGCGGCGAGCTTGTCGTCGAACTCCGTGACGTCCTCGCACTCCTTGTGGAGCACGGGATTCCCGACGACGGTGATCGGGCGGGACGTGCCCCGCTCGCGGTACGCCAGCTCACGCGCCTCGGCGTCCTCCGTGTCCACGAGGAACCCGTTCCCCGGCCCCGCCACGGAGGTGTCGCTGTCGTTCCGCTGGTCCGTCTCCTGCTGCGCCATGTCCGCAGTACGCCTTCCTCGGTTCCCGATGCTGCCCGCACGATGTGCCCGTACAGCCTAAAGGCGTACAGCCTACGGGCAGCGCCAGGAGCGCTCGGCGACAGCGACCGGCGGCGGCGCTCAGCAGACCTCTTCGAGATCCCGCCACTCACGGGTGTCCGGGCTGTCCGCGACCCAGCCGTCGAGCAGGCCACGGACCAGCCCCGGCGGCGCCGCGATCCCGCACTCGCGCTCCGGGACCCACAGCTCACCGGCCGTACGGTGCCCCAGCGGCCCCGGGTGGCCCGGCTCGCTGTGGTCGTGCGGGTCGAGATGCTCGCCGTCCCCCTCGGCGCTCGGCATCCGGCTCTCCGAGCAGGCGCGGCAGAGCAGCCGTACGGAGGACGACCAGTCCTCGGCGGCGAACCCGGCGTCGGCGGCCAGCCGCTCCAGGGCGTCCCGGTCCTCCTCGGTGGCGGCCTCCAGCAGCACCACCCAGGTGGGTACGGGTGAGGGGGCCCACAACTCGATCTCGTCGAAGACCGGGTACGCGCGGGTGGCGCCGTCCGGGCTCGCGGACGTGACACGCTCGCCGTTCGGCACACCGTCGTGCAGCACGACCTCGCCCCAGCGCCGCCCGGACGACGGCAGCGGGATCGACAGCACCTCGATCCTGGCCGGGTCGAGCCTGCGGCCCCAGACGACCTCGGCCTCGCCCTCGGGCGAGAGCCGGACGGCCGCGCTGCCCAGCTCCATGCCTTCCGGCTCGCCGTTGGCCTCGACGCTGTGCTGATTGCCCGGGACCTTCAGGCCGTACGCCTGCCAGGCGCGGCGGGCCAGCGGCCAGTCCTGGAGCGCGGTGGCGGCGATCCCGACGTTCCACCAGTCGGGGGCGCCGGTCTCCTTGTCCAGCAGGGCGACGGCGCGCAGGCCCGCGGCCCGCGCCTGCTCCCAGTCGTGCCGGAATTTGTGCAGCAGCGCGAGATTGAACCAGGACTCGGAGAGCCAGGGCTCAAGGTCGGCCGCGCGCGTCAGCAACGCGCCCGCGTCCTCGTACCGACCGTCACCGATCAGCGTGAACGCGCGGTCGGTGGCCTGCCGCCACGAAGCGGAGGGCCGATGCCGTACCTTCCCGAAGATCCTCACGATTCCCGCCTGCCGGTCGCTCGGGTCACTGCCCCCGGACACCCTCTTCTTCGCATCCAACCATGCCCGGTCGGACGCCCGCTCATTACCCATGGGTCACTCCGCCCCACCAGGGGCCGGGCCGCCCCGGGACAGCACGCGCGCGAGGGATTCCACCACCTCGGGCTGGTAGTCGTGCCCCGTCCCGAGCCGCAGCCGCTCCAGCGCGCTGAGCGGACCGCTCGCACTGGCACATTCCCCGGCCAGGTCGTCGTACGCGTTCACCGCGCGGACGATCCGGGCGGACAGCGGTTGCTCCCGGTACGGATCCGCCTGCCGTTCCACCACCACCGCGACGGCGTCGGGGACGCCGGTCTGGCGGACCACCGCCCCGCCGAGCAGGGCGATGCGCCGCTGCTCGGCGACCGGCAGCAGGGCGGTGGCGCCTTCCGGTACGGGGTCGACGAGGGACAGCTGGCCGATGTCGTGCATCAGGGCGGCATACTCCAGGACGGTCAGTTCGGGGCCGGAGAGCCCCAGCTCACGGCCGACGGCCCGGCTGAGGTCCGCGACCCTGCGGGCGTGTCCGGGGGGCGTGTAGCCGGCGATCTCGGTGGACCGCGCGAGCGAGGCGATCAGCTGCCGGTACGTCGCCCGCACCTCCGCGTACCGCCGGAAGGACAGCTGGGTCAGCAGCAGCGGCACGCAGAAGACCGGCAGCGCCCACAGCCCCGCGACGGCGACACCGAGCGCGATCACCGCGCCCGTGGCGCACACGGCCGAGCCGATGTGCAGCAGGGCCCGCAGCTCGTCGCGGAGGAGGGGGCCGAAGGGGTGGCGGGTACGGGCGCGCAGCATCAGGGCGGCCAGGACGGCGTCGCAGAGCGCGGTGAGCACCAGCAGCAGGAGCAGCAGCACCGCGTAGCAGGGGCTCTGTCCGAACAGTCCGCGCAGCGCGCCTGAGTTGTACAGCGGCTGGAAGCACACGGCGGCGAAGCCGACGGTGAGGACGCGGCGCGCCATGTGGTCGAGCGCGGGCCCGTGTCCCCGGGCGACGTGCGGTACGGCTCCGGCGAGCCCGGCCACGACGACGACGGCGAGCGTCTGGAGCACGCCGTGGGTGGTCGGCCGGCCGGCGTTCTCGCCGAGCAGCGCGTACGCGAGCGCCCCGGCGGAGCCGAGCGGCGCGGGCTCCCGCTCGCCGGGCAGGGCGCCCCAGCGGGCCAGTTCGCCGACCGCGATGAGCAGGCCGAAGGCGAGCGCGTCGCGGGGCTCCGCGACCCCCTGCCAGAGCGTCCGGCCGAGGGCGGCGGCGGTCAGCAGCGCCGCCGCGCCGTACACGGCGACGACGGTGAGGGAGGCGGCCGGTCCCAGGCCGGAGACGGGCCTGGCCGCGGTGGCCGTCATCGCCTGCCGCCGCGAGGGGTGCGGCCGAGCGCCGGGGGCGGGGCGGAGCCCGGGGGCGGCACGGAGGCGGGGGGCGGGCACGGGTCCGGCACGGGGTTGGTGGGCGGGCACGGCAGGGGGTCCCGGGCCCGTAACGCGCCCGCCGCCGGGGCGGTGGTGTTCTCCTCGTCCGCCGTGACGGTGGTCCGCCAGCCGTGTCGGTCCAGGGCCCGCGCCAGCGCGCCGACCATCTCCGGGTCGAACTGCGTCCCCGAGCACCGCTCCAGCTCCGCCAGCGCGGTCCCCACCGGTCGGGCCCGCCGGTACGAGCGGGTCGAGGTCATCGCGTCGAAGGCGTCGGCCACGGCCACCACCCGGGCGAACTCCGGGATCTGGCGGCCGGCGAGACCGTACGGGTAGCCGTTGCCGTCCAGCCGCTCGTGGTGGTGCAGGATCGCCGCCCGCGCCTCCCCCAGGAATCCGATGCCGCGCACCATCTCGTGCCCGTACTCGGGATGCAGCTCGATCACCCGCCGCTCGTCGGGCGTCAGCGGGCCGTCCTTGCGCAGCACCCGGGTCGGCACGCCGAGTTTGCCGACGTCGTGCAGGATCCCGGCGAAGCGGAGCACCTCGATCCGCTCGCGTTCCATCCCCAGTTCCTGGGCGATCAGCACGGAAGCGTGGCCGACGCGCTCACTGTGCCCCCGGGTGTACCTGTCCTTGATGTCGACCGCCTGGACGAGCGCCCTGATGGTGGCCTGGTGGGCGGCACGCTCACGGTGGTACTGGGCGAAGACCCAGCAGGAGATGTACATGGGCAGCAGCACGAAGAGCGCGGAGAGCGGCCCGTAGGGGCTGCGCCAGAGGACCGCCATCATCAGCCCGGCAAGCCCGTGCGCACCGTGCGCGGCGAGCGAACGCACCAGCAGCCCGCGCCAGGCGGTGCGCAGCGGCTGGCGCTCGGCGGCGGCGAGGATGCCGCCGTCGAGCGCCGACAGCACCAGGGAGAAGGTGAGGGCCGCGGCCGCGGCGGGAAGCAGGACGTACGGAAAGTCGGGCGTCTTGAGCCCGTAGCCCCCGCCGCCCAGCGCGACCGGGCCGCCGAAGAGCTCCTGGGCGCGCGCCGCCGCCCAGGTGGCGACGGTGAGCTGCGCCGCGCGCCAGATCCGGCGGGGGCTCCTGGGGCGCCGCTCGACCCGGCCGAGCAGCGCGCCCGGTACGGCCACCAGGGCGGCAGCGGCGGGCGGCAGCAGAAAGGCGGCGGCCAGCAGCACGGGAAAGAACGATCCGGCGGCGACCGGCGCGGTGCCACCGAGCGAGCGCCCGAGCACGCGGCAGCGGGCGGGCATCTCGCAGAAGGCGTACAGGACGGCGAGCAGCGCGACGGCCCGCCAGGGAGTGCCGGAGCGCAGCGCGGGGTGGACACACGCGGCGGCGCAGAGCGCGGTGCCCAGGATGTACGCGCGCGCCGCGCCCGGTATGACCCTCACGCGTCCTCGCCCCCTCGGCCCGGCCCAAACAGACGGTCAGGCTAGCGAGTGGGACAGCGGAGGGCTGCTGGATGCCACCGATTCGCACCTTCGGGTGACAGCGGCGCTCGGAGCGGGGGCGCGAAGACGCACGAGGGCGCGAACATCACCGGAGGGCGCGCATGGCCGGCCGCGCATGGCCGGAGAGCGCCGACATGACCGGAGAGCGGCACGCCGGAGAGCGCGAACACGCCGGAGGGCGTGCCGCGCGTCACGCGGCACGCCCTCCGGAACGACATTCGGCAGCACTCGCGCCGACCGGACTACTCCGTGGCGGACCCAGGTGCGTCCGCGCCGGCGGTCGACACCTCGTGCTCGGGTACGACGCCTCCCGACCTGATCAGGTCGATCCGCCCCATGACCTTGGCCCGCAGATCGGTGGGTACGTCATCCTGCCCGCAGCACCGTTTGACCAGCGTCTTCACGGCCTTCTCCAGGCCGTACTTCTCCAGGCAGGGGGAGCACTCCCCGAAGTGCACCTCGAACTTGCTGGACTCGCTGGCGGGCATCTCATGGTCGAGGAACTCGTAGAGATGATCGAGAACCTCGGTGCAATCCGTCTCATGCGGATCTCCGCAGCTCATGCGCCCGAGCCTTTCCCGTCCGATGACTCTCCGACACCCGCCGGGACGAGCCCGCGCTCGCGGGCGTAATCCTCCAGCATGCCGCGCAGCTGGCGGCGGCCGCGGTGCAGTCGTGACATGACCGTACCGATGGGTGTCCCCATGATGTCCGCGATCTCCTTGTAGGCAAAGCCCTCTACATCGGCGAGATACACCGCGATGCGGAACTCTTCGGGAATCGCCTGGAGCGCGGACTTCACATCGGAGTCGGGGAGGTGGTCGAGTGCCTGGGACTCGGCGGAGCGCAGACCGGTCGACATGTGCGACTCGGCGCGTGCCAGCTGCCAGTCCTCGATCTCCTCGGCGGCACTGCGCTGAGGCTCGCGCTGCTTCTTGCGGTACGAGTTGATGAAGGTGTTGGTGAGGATGCGGTACATCCACGCCTTGAGGTTGGTGCCCTCACGGAACTGGTGGAAGGAGGCGTACGCCTTGGCGTAGGTCTCCTGCACGAGGTCCTCGGCGTCGGCCGGATTACGCGTCATGCGCAATGCGGCCGAGTACATCTGGTCGAGGTAGCCCAGGGCATCCCGCTCGAAGCGCGCATTGCGCTCGGCGGTGGTCTCTTCGATGAGGGCGTCTTCCGTCCCTGCGTCGGTCCCAGTGACCGGACCCACCTCCTCCAACGCTGCGGCGGGTCCATATGCGGACCCACTCGAATTGGAGAATAGTCGACCGGGCTGAACGGAGGCGTTCCCGTCGACTCCGCCGGCAGCCCGCGCGGGAGCGGTCTTGGCGGCCGAAAGCACCGTCCACTCCAGGCCTGCGGCGTCTGGGCGCTGCGGGCAGATGGTCGAACCCATGCGACGGACTCCCTCTTCTGACGTCGTGTACCGATGCACCTGACAACAGCGATCAGGCACTCTTCATTCCCCTAGTGTTTTTAGCCACACCGCGACTCCTTTTGTCAGGATGCCGAGGGCGTCCTCCTGAGAAATGGGAGCCCTTTTGGCTACCGCGAAGCCATGGTCCGCGCCCGGCACCTCCAGGAGTTCATACGGTCCCCCGGGATATTCGGCGGGCCTTCCGAAAGGGTCGTTCCCGCCCTGGACGACCAGGGTGGGTACGCCCGACTCCAGCAGTTCCGCGGCGCGGGACTTCTCCGGCCTGCCGGGTGGGTGCAGCGGGAAGCTCAGGGCGAGTACGGCGTGTGCGCCCAGCTCGCCCGCCGTACGGCAGGCCACGCGCGCCCCGGCGCTTCGCCCGCCGGCGACGATGGGCTGCCCCGGCCGTTCCAGCGCGGGCCAGAGCGCCCGCCAGCCGGTGTCGAGGGTCTTGGGCGCGGGCGCCAGCTTCTTGCCCGCCACCCGCCAGGGCTGCTCGACCAGGGCGACGGTGACCCCGAGCGCGGGGAGTGCGGCGGCGAGTGCCTGGAGGTCGCGTGCCTCGATCCCGCCGCCGGCGCCATGGCCGGCGGCGAGGACGAGCCGTGGCCGCTTCGCCAGGTGCCAGGTGATGCGGGCGTCCCCGGCGGGCGTTTCGACGGTCTGCTGCTCCGGCGCGCCCGGCCGGTTCGGTGCTGTGCTGGTCACAGGGCCATCCTGCCGTGTGACGGAGCTATCACCGAGGACCGCCGGGGCGAGCGCCGTCACGGGCTTCGCCACCGTCATCGGCGGCGTGACGAGTACCGTCAGAAGAGCGTGCTCTCCTCCGGCGCGGCCAGTTCCTCCAGCAGCTCGGGTCCGTTGTTGCGGACGTCACTCACGGCGGTCGGGACCGCATACGCCCGCATCAGCCCGGCGGGCGGCGGGGCGAGCAGCTCGCGCAGCTCCCCGGGGTCCGTACGGGCCGGGTCGAGCCAGGCGTCCCAGCGGTCCGGGGTCAGCATCAGCGGCATCCGGGGGTGGATGTCGGCCAGCGCTCCGGGCCCCTCGGCCGGGGCCACACCCAGCGGGGTCCGCTCCGCCTCGGTGGTGATCACCGAGCAGGTCGCCCACCACGCGCCCGGGTGGCCGTCCGGCAGACTCCGGTCGCGCCAGAACTCGTACAGCCCGGCGAGAGCCATCACGGAGCCGTCTGCCGGGGTGACGAAGTACGGCTGCTTGCGCGACCGCTTCCTCTTGCCCTGCTCCTCCAGCTGCCGCCCGCCCGCACCGGTGACCCACTCGTAATAACCGTCGGCGGGCAGGATGCAGCGGCGGGAGAGGAACGGCCGGCGGAACGACGGCTTCTCGTGCACGCTCTCGGCCCGGGCGTTGATCATCCGCGCGCCGCCCTCGGGTGTCCTGGCCCAGGACGGCACGAGCCCCCACTTCAGCCGGCGCAGCTGACGGACCGGGCGGGAGTCCGCCGCGTCTTTGAGCGGACGCTCCAGCACCGCGTAGACCTCCTTGGTGGGGGCCACGTTCCAATCGGGGGCGAGGGTCTCCTCGGGCTCCCACTTCTCGATGCCGAAGGCTCCCTGAAGGTCCTCGGGCCGCCGGCTCGCCGCGTACCGTCCGCACATCCGGTCATCACCTCTCCCCACCGGAAATTCTGCCCGAGCGGCGGGCCGAAGTCAGCCCCGCCCTCCCCGGGTGCGCGGCGCCGGTCCCACCGGAACCACCCGGCCGCCGAGAAGGCGGCCGGGACGAGGCGACGCCCCGGAGCGAGCCCCAGCCCCGGCGGGGCGCCTCGTTCATGCCGACCAGAGCCGGTACCGGCGTCGCCGAACGAGAAGCCCGGCTCCCGCGTAGTCCAGCCGTCGGCGGCCGGGGGCCGGGGGCTCGCCGCGCGGCCGGGGGTTCGCCGCGCGGCACACACACCGCGATGAGCACGAGCGCGTAGGCGCCGACAGCTTCGGCCGGCGCTTCGACTTCGCCCTCGACCTGATCCTGGAAGGTCTCGGGAACCGGCGGACCGAGCCGTAACGGCCCTCGCCTGCCTCCGGCCTCAGCCACCTCATCCGCGCGCTCGTACGCCAGTGCCACACTGCTACGACGCGAACCCCCCGTGAGGAGCCAACCGAGCAATGGCCGGCATAGACACCGCCTCGACCGTCGATCTGTGGGATCGCGTCTTCGGCACGCAGCCCGCCCCGGACGACTGGCTGGTGATCGTGACGGCGGTCGTCGCACTCGCCGCCGTCGTACCGCGTCCGGTCTGGCGACTCACCCGCAACACGATCACCATCGCCCACGAAGGCGGCCACGGGCTGATCGCGGTGGCCACCGGGCGCCGGCTGAACGGCATCCGGCTGCACTCGGACACCTCGGGTCTGACGGTCAGCCGCGGCAGGCCCACCGGGATCGGCATGATCCTCACCGCGGCCGCGGGCTACACCGCCCCGCCGCTGCTCGGACTCGGCGGCGCCTGGCTGCTGGCCGCGCACCACATCACCCTGCTGCTCTGGCTCGCGACGGCCCTGCTGATCGCCATGCTGGTGATGATCCGCAACGCGTACGGCGCGCTCACCGTGATCGTCACCGGGGCGGCCTTCCTGACCGTCTCATGGCTGGCCGGTCCCGCCGTCCAGTCGGCCTTCGCGTACGCCGCCGTCTGGTTTCTGCTGCTCGGGGGCGTACGCCCGGCATTCGAGCTCCAGTCCAAGCGCCGCCACGGCGGCGCCGGGGACTCGGACGCGGACCAGCTCGGGCGGCTGACGCAGGCGCCGCCCGCGCTGTGGCTCTTCCTCTTCCATGCCGTCTCGCTCTGCTCGCTGATCGGGGGCGGGCGCTGGCTACTGGCTCTCTGATACGTCATGATTTCGGGGCTTTTGAACGGGATCCGGGTCCGTGGAGAACCACTAAAGTGAAAGCCATGACCGAAAGCTCCGTGCAGCCCGCCCTCTGGCCCGCCCCCTACGCGAGCGGGGCCGTCGAAGCGACGGTCACCGTGCCCGGATCCAAATCGGTCACCAACCGGGGTCTCGTCCTCGCCGCGCTGGCCGCTGAGCCGGGCTGGCTGCGGCGGCCGCTGCGCTCCCGCGACACCCTGCTGATGGCCGAGGCGCTGCGGGCCATGGGCGTGGGCATCGAGGAAACCGTGTCGTCCAGTTCCGCCGCCGAGGGCGTCCCCGGCTCCACCGGCGAGGCGTGGCGGGTGATCCCCGCCGGACTGCACGGCCCCACCACCGTCGATGTCGGCAACGCCGGCACCGTGATGCGTTTCCTGCCTCCCGTCGCGACGCTCGCCGACGGCCCCATCCACTTCGACGGCGACCCCCGCTCCTACGAGCGCCCGCTGCACGGGGTCATCGACGCGCTGCGTGCCCTCGGCGCGCGGATCGACGACGACAACCGCGGTTCGCTCCCGCTGACCGTGCACGGCGGCGGTGCGCTGGACGGCGGTGCGGTGCGGATCGACGCCTCCGCGTCCTCCCAGTTCGTCTCCGCCCTGCTGCTCTCCGGCCCCCGGTTCAACCAGGGCGTGGAGGTACGGCATGTCGGCTCCGCCCTTCCCTCCCTTCCGCACATCCGGATGACCGTCGACATGCTGCGCGCGGTCGGCGCCCAGGTCGACGAGCCGGAGACGGGCGGGGAGCCGAACGTCTGGCGGGTCTCCCCCAGCGCGCTGCTCGGCCGCGACCTCACCGTCGAGCCGGACCTCTCCAACGCCCAGCCGTTCCTGGCGGCGGCCCTGGTCACCGGCGGCCGGGTGACGGTCCCCGACTGGCCCGAGCGGACCACCCAGCCGGGTGACGCGCTGCGCGAGATCTTCACCGAGATGGGCGGTTCCTGCGAGTTCGGCCTGACGAGCGACGGCCGCGGCAGCCTCACCTTCACGGGCACCGGCAAGATCCATGGCATCGACGTCGATCTGAGCGAGGTCGGCGAGCTGACACCGGGTATCGCGGCGGTCGCCGCTCTCGCCGACTCGCCCTCCACGCTGCGCGGTGTCGCGCATCTGCGACTCCACGAGACGGACCGGCTGGCCGCGCTCACCAAGGAGATCAACGAGCTCGGCGGCGATGTCACCGAGACCGCGGACGGTCTGCACATCCGTCCCCGCCCCCTGCACGGCGGCGTTTTCCACACGTACGAGGATCACCGCATGGCCACGGCCGGCTCGATCATCGGCCTCGCTGTCGAAGGCGTGGAGATCGAGAACGTCGGGACGACGGCGAAGACACTGCCCGACTTCCCGGGTATGTGGGCCGGCATGCTCGCGGGCACGGGGGCCTGATACATGCGGCGCTACGGCAAGAACCCCGACGAGGACGACATCCGCACCCGCCCCAATCCCAAGGGCAACCGACCGCGGACGAACATCCGGCCCAAGCACGAGGACGCGGCGGAGGGCATGGTCCTGACCGTCGACCGCGGCCGGCTCACCTGCCTCGTCGACGACCGTGTCATCCTGGCCATGAAGGCGCGCGAGCTCGGCCGCAAGGCCGCCGTGGTGGGCGACCAGGTCAGCCTGGTCGGCGATCTGTCGGGCAAGAAGGACACCCTGGCGCGCATCGTACGGATCGAGAAGCGCCGTTCGGTCCTGCGCAGGACGGCCGACGACGACGATCCGTACGAGCGGGTGATCGTCGCCAACGCCGACCAGCTGGCGATTGTCACCGCGCTCGCCGATCCGGAACCGCGCCCCCGGCTGATCGACCGCTGTCTGGTCGCGGCCTTCGACGCGGGACTGGAACCACTGCTGGTGCTGACGAAGTCCGACCTGGCCTCGGCGGACGAACTGCTGGAGACCTACCAGACACTCGGCATCCGGTACGTCGTCACCCGGCGTGACGAACTGGCCAGCGGCTATGCGGCCGATCTGGTGCGCGAATATCTCGAAGACCGGGTCACGGCCTTCGTCGGTCACTCCGGCGTGGGCAAGACGACGCTGGTCAACGCACTGGTGCCGGACGATCGCCGACGGGTGACCGGCCTGGTCAACGCGGTGACGGGGCGGGGCCGCCACACCACCACCTCGGCGCTCGCGCTGCCGCTGGAGAAGGCGGAGGGCTGGGTGATCGACACCCCGGGCATCCGCTCCTTCGGGCTGCACCACGTCGATCCCTCCCGCGTCATCCTTGCTTTCCCCGATCTCGTACCGGGGACCGAGGGCTGCCCGCGCGCGTGCAGCCACGACGAACCGGACTGCGCACTCGACGCCTGGGTGGCCGAAGGACACGCGGATCCGGCCCGGCTCTACTCGCTTCGTCGCCTTCTCGCGACCCGGGAACGACGCGAAGGCGACTGACGGGCATAAATTTGCTGTGAGCCCGCGTTGGCCAGTGCATACTCGGCCCGAGCGAGACCGAGCAGTCACGAACGCGGGAGGCTCTGAAAATGGCGTGGCTGCTGGTTCTGGTCGCCGGGGTCCTGGAAACGGGCTTCGCCGTCTGTCTGAAGCTCTCGCATGGTTTCACCCGGCTGTGGCCGACCATCGCGTTCGCGAGCTTCGCGCTCGGCAGCTTCGGTCTGCTGACGCTCTCGCTGAGGAAGCTGGACGTCGGTCCGGCCTACGCGGTGTGGACGGGCATCGGCGCCGCGGGTACCGCGATCTACGGCATGGTCTTTCTCGGAGATATCGTCTCCGTCCTCAAGCTCGTCTCGATCTCTCTGGTGATCATCGGAGTTGTCGGCCTCCAGCTCTCGGGTTCGGCGCACTGAGCGGTTGATGGACTGAGCGATTCGGTGGGGTGAGCGGACCGGATGATTGGCGTGGCGGGTCGGGCGCCACATGCGGATGTATACACAGAGTCGCCGACCGGTCGCTGAGCGTCAAGGCCCGTGGCGACTTCCCGCCGCGCCGGACCCCGTGGCCCCGCCGGTGCCGCGGTCGATACTGTGACGACCATGCCCGATTACCACGATGACCTGCGTCTCGCCCATGTCCTCGCGGACGCCGCCGACGCCGTGACGATGGACCGGTTCAAGGCCCTGGACCTCAAGGTGGAGACCAAACCGGACATGACTCCGGTGAGCGAGGCCGACAAGGCGGCCGAGGAGCTGATCCGCGGCAATCTCCAGCGGGCGCGACCGCGCGACGCGATCCTGGGCGAGGAGTACGGCATCGAGGGCACCGGCCCGCGCCGCTGGGTCATCGACCCGATCGACGGCACCAAGAACTATGTGCGCGGCGTGCCGGTCTGGGCGACGCTGATCTCGCTGATGGTGGCGGGAGAGGGCGGCTACGAGCCGGTCGTCGGCGTGGTGTCCGCGCCGGCGCTGGGCCGGCGCTGGTGGGCCGCGAAGGGCGGCGGCGCCTATACGGGCCGCAGCCTCACGTCGGCGACCCGGCTGCGGGTCTCGGACGTCTCGCGGATCCCGGACGCGTCGTTCGCCTACTCCTCACTCACCGGCTGGGAGGAGCAGGGGCGGCTCGACGGGTTCCTGGACCTGGCCCGGGCCTGCTGGCGCACCCGCGGCTACGGCGACTTCTGGCCGTACATGATGGTCGCCGAGGGATCGGTGGACATCTGCGCCGAGCCCGAGCTGTCCCTGTGGGACATGGCGGCGACCGCGATCGTCGTGCAGGAGGCGGGCGGCAGCTTCACCGGCCTCGACGGGCGGCCCGGGCCGCACAGCGGCAACGCCGCCGCGTCGAACGGTGTGCTCCACGAGGAACTTCTGGGCTATCTGAACCAGCGCTACTGACGCGTCAGCGCCCCGCACCGCCCGGCCGGCATCCGGCGCTCGCACCACCACGGGCCGGTTCCCGCAAGGGTTTCAGCGTCACGGATAGGGCGCGTGGGGCGCCCGTGCAGGGCGTGCCGGTTTTTTGCACGCCCCTCGCCGAGCCTCTACCGCCCTCTTGTTGACTCAGCGCAACGGTGTCACTCTGAAAGTCCCCCCATCTTGTGAACTTGTGAATCGTTTCTCCAGCCTCTCCGGGGCCGATTCACGAAGGAGGTGGCTTCATCCCATGCTTGTCCGTGACGCCATGAGCTCGGTGGTCCTCACCATCGGTCCCACGCATACGCTCCGCCAGGCGGCCCGGCTGATGGCGGCCCGCCGCGTAGGCGCCGCCGTCGTCCTCGACACCGACCACTGCGGGATCGGCATTCTCACCGAACGCGACATCCTCAACTCGGTCGGCGCGGGCCAGAGCCCGGACACCGAGACCGCCTGCACCCACACCACGACCGATGTCGTCTTCGCCGCGCCCGGGTGGACGCTCGAAGAGGCCGCTTCCGCCATGTCTCACGGCGGCTTCCGCCACCTCATCGTGCTCGACGATCACGAGCCGGTCGGCGTCGTCTCCGTACGCGACATCATCCGCTGCTGGGCCCCGGCCCGGCGCGAAGCGGCGGTGCTGACCGGCTGAACCCGGTCACCGCTCGCCGACGGAACGGCGACAGGGGCCGCATCCCCGCAAGGACCCGGCCCCTTCCGCCATGTCTCACGGCGGCTTCCGCCACCTCATCGTGCTCGACGATCACGAGCCGGTCGGCGTCGTCTCCGTACGCGACATCATCCGCTGCTG